>CAYGMD010000062.1:0-24345 GCA_964350785.1 uncultured Acidobacterium sp.
CGTCACCAGCAGCCATACTTCACCCTGTTGAGGCGACACCATGGCCTTCGAGTAGTCCCAGGCCGCGGCCGTGGTGTCGCCGGCGTGCCACGCCAGGATGGTGTCGACGTCCTTGAAGCTGCCTTCGCGCAGCATGTAGGTCTTGCCGATGCCGGTTTCCTCGGCGGGCGTGCCGAACAGCTTGACCGTGCCCTTGATGGCGCCCGAGGCAAGCGCCTGCTTGATGGCAATGGCGGCGCCGGTGCTGGCCGTGCCGAACACGCTGTGGCCGCAGCCGTGACCCGCGGTGGCCCCGGCGCGGTTGGTGCGCTCGGGTGACGAGTCCTGCGACAGGCCGGGCAGCGCGTCGTACTCGGCGAGGACGCCGATCACCGGCTTGCCGGTGCCGTAGCTGGCCACAAACGCGGTGGGCATGCCGGCCACGCCGGCTTCCACGGTGAAACCATTGGCCTTCAGCAGGTTCTGAAGTTCCGCGGACGACTTGGTTTCCTCGAGCCCGGTTTCGGCCCAGGTCCAGATGTTGCGATTGACCGACCTGAGCGTCGCGCCGTTGCTGTCGATCCAGCCGAGCGCAGCGGTTTTGGGGTCGGATTGAGCGGACGGTTGAATGCCCATGAGGACCAGCGCCGTGGCGAGAAACAGCTTCTTCATGCCGAGATTCTAGCCCACGAAATTTGCCACAGAGAACACAGAGACGCAGAGGACACGGCAGCGTCGTTGGCGGCGCTACGCGCCGCGGGTCTGATGGCGAGCGCGAGAAAATGAGTCGTCCAGAACCACCGCCGACTCATTTTCTCGCGCTCGCCATCAGACCTGACGCCGGCCGTAGGCCGGCCTCCAACGACGCTGCCCTGTCCTTCGGGACGGTTTTCTCTGTGCCCTCTGTGTCCTCAGTGGCCAAAGATCGTGGCAGACTAAGCGGAATGGCGAAACGGTTTCTCGCAGTTGTTTTCATCTTCCTGGTTAGCTCGACCGCCTGGGCGCAGGCGCCGGTTGAATACAAGCTGTCGTTCCCCGCGCCGGAACACCGCTGGATGCAAGTGGAGGCGAAGTTTGCCGCCGTGCCTGCCGGGGTGTTGCAGGTGCGGATGGCGCGCACGTCGCCGGGGCGCTACGCCCTTCACGAGTTTGCGAAGAACGTGTTCGACGTCACGGTCGTCGACGGCAAGGGCCAGCGGCTCACGCCGACGCGGCCCGATCCCCACCAGTGGGACATCGCCGGCCACGACGGCACGGTGGTGGTCACCTACAAGGTGTTCGGCGATCGCACCGACGGCACCTACCTTGGCATCGACTCGATGCACGCCCACATCAACATCCCGGCCGCGCTGATGTTCGCGCGCGGCTGGTTCGAGCGCCCGGCGCGCGTGACCTTCGTCCAGCCGCCCGGCAAGACCTGGAAGGTGGCCACGCAGTTGTTCCCAACCGCCGACCCGCTGGTCTTCACCGCGCCGAACCTCCACTACCTGATGGACAGCCCCACCGACTTCAGCAACTTCACCTTGCGCGAGTTCACGGTGGACGATGGGCAGAAGCGCGCGGGCCCGCCGCCGACCTTCCGCGTTGCCCTGACCCACGACGGCACCGAGGCCGAAGCCGACGCCTTCGCCAGGGACGTCGAGCGCATCGTCCGCGAAACCATCCCGGTGTTCGGCGAGCTGCCGCAGTTTGAAACCAACACCTACACGTTCCTGAGCACGTACCTGCCGTGGGCGAGCGGCGACGGCATGGAGCATCGCAACAGCACGTCGCTGACGAGTTCGGGCGCCCTGCGCAGCCCGGGCCAGCGCCAGGGCATTCTCGGCACCGTCGCGCACGAGTTCTTCCACGCCTGGAACATGGAGCGCCTGCGCTCGGCCGGCGTCGAGCCGTTCGACTTCGAGCAGGCCGACATGAGCGACGACCTGTGGCTGGGTGAAGGGTTTACCAGCTATTTCGACAGCCTGATCCTGTATCGGGCCGGCCTGTTGCCGCTCGAGGGGCTGCTGGGCGAGCTGGCCGGCTCGATCAACGCCGTCACGCTTGGGCCGGGCCGCCAGTTCCGCAGCGCGGTTGACATGAGCCGGATGGCGCCGTTCGTGGATGCGGCCGCGTCGATCGATCGCACGGCCTTTCCGAACCTCTTCATCTCGTACTACACGTATGGGTCGGTGATCGGGCTGGGGCTCGACCTGTCGCTGCGCGATCGGTCCAACGCGCAGGTCACGGGGGATCAGTTCATGAAGGCCCTGTGGGTCCAGTTTGGACGGCCCGGCCAGAAGACCCCCGGCAAGGTGAGCACGCCCTACACGATCGACGGACTCAAGGAATCGCTCGCCAAGGTGGCCGGCGATCGCGGATTCGCGAACGACTTCTTTGCCAAGTACGTGGAAGGGCGCGAGCTGGTGGATTACGCGAAGCTGCTGAACCGGGCCGGCCTGGTGCTGCGCAAGCGGGCGGCCGGCAAGGCTTTCGTGGGCCAGGTGCAGCTGCAGGCGGGTGGCAGCGCGCTGCGCGTCGGCGGGCTGGTGCCGTGGGAATCGCCGCTCTACAAGGCCGGCGTCGCCCAGGATGACCAGATCGCCAGCCTCGGCGGCGTCGATCTCACCTCGATGGCGGCCTTTGAAGAGGCGCTGGCGAAGCAGAAGCCGGGCGCGGCGGCGCCCATCCGCTTCATTCGCCGCAGCGGCGAGATCGTCAACGGCAGCATCACGCCCGAAGAAGACCCGCGGGTGGAAGTGGTGCCGATCGAGAAGACGGGCGGCACGCTGACCGGCGATCAGCAGAAGTTCAGGGAGTCATGGCTCGGTTCGCAAGTCCGGTAGTTGTGATCGTCCTGTAGGGACAAACCTTTAGGTTTGTCCATTACCGAGTCAGCCGCTCCTGCTCGTCCTTCATCCATTGCTCCCAGCCGGCCGCCGTCACGACATGGAGTTCGCCGCGCATGCGGTAGTGTCCCAGGCCGCATAGCTGCGAGCACGCGATTTCCCAATCCCCGGTCCTGGTTGGCGTAAACCACGTCCGGGTGGTCATGCCCGGCACCGCGTCCTGCTTCACGCGCATTTCGTTCAGCGTGAAGCCGTGGACCACGTCGCGGCTGGCCAGCTGGACGACGACCGTCCGATCCACGGGAAGCGTCAAGATGTTGAGCAAGCCGATATCGTCCTTCGCCGCCGCATCGTCGCGATCGATGCCGACGGGGTTCGACGCGCTGATCAGCGTGTTGTCGGTCCTGCCGAAGACGCCGTCGGGTCCCGGGTAGTGGATGTTCCAGGCGAACTGCTCGCCGGTGACGCGCACTTCGAGGGGCGTGACGCCGGCCGGTGGGGGAGCCACGCGCGCCGACCACGCGGGCAGCGCCTGGGTCGCGAGGATCAGCACATCCCCCGCGATCACGGCGCCAATGGCCACGGCCGGCCACAGCATGCCGGCGCCGGCCGGCCGCGGTTCCGGGTTCGCGCCCCGGCGGAACTTGATCAGGATCAGGACGAACAGCGCCAGCCACGCCGTGAAGATCAGGAGCATGTGCCAGTGGATGCCGGCCAGCACGGCATCAAGCGCGGGCGCGTGCGACGAAGCGGCGGCCGGGAGCCAGCGCTCGATCATGCGTTCTTCTCGCGGAGGGCCCACAGGCGCCACGCGAACCGCGCGATCGCGAAGACCACGGCCGCGGTGACGACGACGAGCGTGCCGACACCGGCGCGGACGCCGGCGGCGATGACGGCACTTTCCGGCGGGCCGCACATGGGACAGCTCATACGAAGAACGCTCCGACGATGGCGAGCCAGACCAGGCAGAGGAAGATCCAGTAGCGGCGTGTCGCGTCGATGCGGGCCAGCCATCGCTCGCGGTCGATGCCCGTCACGCGGACTTGTCCCCCGTAGCCGAGGCGAAGGGGGAATGCCGGGCCGGCCAGCCAGCCGGAGGCCATGGCGCCGGCCAGGACGTGAACGAGGTGAACGCCGCCGAGCGTGTACCAGCAGGCAAGTTGCAGGCTCGCCGACGGTAGCAGGCCCTTGCGAATCATCACCAGGTCGTTCAGCAGCTTGACGGCGACAAACGCCAGTCCGAGGGCGTGCGAGATGATCAGGCGGATGCGCGTCTCGCCCAGCGTCGTCGTGGCGCCCAGCAGCAGGGCGGTCTCGAGCCAGGGATAAAGCGCGAATGGTTCAGGCCATTCGAGCGACCCGGCGCGCAGCATGACAAACGCAGAAAACAACGAACCGAAGAACATCGTGCATGACGCCAGGAAGAGCCAGCTCCCCAACGCCGGCACCGATGTGCCGGTGTCGGCCCTAATCAGGGCCGCAGATGACACAGATGACGCAGACTCTTTTGACCACTCAAGGGTGCGTGCCCCCCAGGGATTTTCGCCAGACCGATCCGGTTTGCGGCTGCTGGCCCACAAGTTCCACACGAACGGCAGTTGAAACAGCCCGAGCAGCACCGCGGCATACGTCATGTGCGTCTGCCACATCAGCGTCGGCTGCGCGTGCGCGTAGCTGGCGCCGGCGTCATACAAGCGGCGGTTCACGCCCATCAGGCCGACCACGAACATGGGCATGAAGATCAGGTTCATGCACACGAACGATCCCCAGAAGTGGATCTTGCCGAGCCGCTCGTCGAGGGTGCGGCCGGTGATGCGCGGGAACCAGTGGTAGATCCCGGCCAACAGCGCGAACACCGTGCCCGGCCCGACCAGGTAATGAAAATGCGCGACGACGTAATAGGTGTCGTGCAGGGTGACATCGCTGGCCGCGAGGCCGAGCGGCAGGCCGGTAAGGCCGCCGATGCCGAACATGGGCAGGAACGCCAGCGCGAACAGCATCGGCGTGGTGAAGCGAATCGAGCCGCCCCACAGCGACATCACCAGCGACGTGATCAGGATCACCGACGGGATCGAGATGATCATCGTCGTGACCTGGAAGAACAGGCTGAGCGACGTGCCCATGCCGCTCAGGAACATGTGATGGGCCCACACCACCATCGACATGCCGCCCATGAACAGCACGGCGCTCACCATCAGGCCGTAGCCCCACAGCGGCCGCCGCGCGTTGACCGTGATCACCTCGGCGACGATCCCCATGGCCGGCAGGATCAGGACGTAGACCTCGGGATGGGCGAGGAACCAGAACAGGTGCTGCCACAGCAGCGGGTTGCCGCCGCCCATCACGCCCTGCAGCGGCACGCCGCCAACCACCAGGCCCGACGGCATGAAGAAGCTGGTGCCGGCCAGGCGATCCATCAGTTGAAAGACCGCCGCCGCCTGGAGCGCGGGAAAGGCCAGCAGCAGCAACAACGCGGTGACGAGCTGCGACCACACGAAAAACGGCAGCTTCATCCACGTCATGCCGGGCGCGCGGCCCTGCACGATCGTGACGAGCATGTTGATGGCGCCCAACGTCGACGACAGGCCGATCAGGATGATCCCCGCGAGCCAGAAGTTCTGGCCGGCCGTCGCCAGGACCGCCAGCGGCGCATATGAGGTCCAGCCCGAGTTGGCCGCGCCGCCCTCGACGAAGAAGCTGGCGAGCATCACCAGGCCGCCGGCTAGATAGAGCCAGTAGCTGAGCGCGCTCAGCCGCGGGAACGCGACGGTGTGGGCGCCAATCTGCAGTGGGACGAAGTAGGTGCCGAACGCCGAGGCGGCCAGCGGCACCACGGCCAGGAAGACCATGACCGAGCCGTGCATGGCGACCAGCTGGTTGTAGAACTCGGGCAGCATGATGCCGCCGGGCGCGTTGGCCTCGCCCAGCATCGGCGCCAGCCACGCCGGCAGGGGCTGGCCGGGCCAGGCCAGTTGCCAGCGCATCAGGATCATCAGCAGGAACCCGACCAGGAGAAAGAAAAGGGCGGTCAGGCCGAACTGCAGCCCCACCGTCTTGTGGTCGGTCCAGCGCACAGGGTGATTCTACAGGCTTGGGACTTGGGGCTTGGGGGCTTGTAGAATACAAGCCACCATGAGCCGTTCCACTTTCGCCGCCGTCGTCTGCGCGCTTGCGCTCGCTGTCTCCAGCCCCAGTTTACTGAGCGCCCAGGCCGTCGAGCCAATCCGCTACACGTTGCGCTTCCCGGCGCCGCAGACGCACTACGTCGAGGTGGAGGCGAGCATTCCGACGGCGGGCCGTCCCGAGGTCGAGGTCTACATGGCGACGTGGACGCCGGGCTCGTACCTGATTCGCGAGTACGAACGCCACGTCGAGGCGGTGACCGCCAGCAACGGCGCCGCCCCGCTGGCGGTCGAGAAGTCGCGGAAGAACCGCTGGAAGATCACGACCGGCGGCGCCCGCACGGTCACGGTGCGGTACAAGGTCTACAGCCGCGAGATGACCGTCCGCAACAACTGGGTCGAAGCCGGCTTCGCCATGCTGAACGGCGCGCCCACGTTCGTGACGCTGCCCGACGGCGGCACGCGGCCGCATGAAGTAAGAGTGGAGCTGCCCGCGGCCTGGAAGGGCGTGCAGACGCCGCTGATGCCGGTCGCCGGCGGCGTGAACACGTTCCGCGCCGACGACTTCGACACGCTCGTCGACAGCCCCATCATCATCGGCAACCCCGTCGTCCGCGAGTTCACCGTGGATGGCAAGAAGCACGCGCTCGTGCTCGAGGGCGACCCGTCGCTGTTCGATGCCGATCGCGCCGCGGCCGATGTGAAGAAGATTGTCGAGGCCGGCCGCAACGTGATGGGCCCGTTGCCGTATCCCCACTACTACCTCCTCAACATGGTCACCGAGTCGGGCGGCGGCCTCGAGCACAAGAACAGCTTCCTGGGCATGTCGAGCCGCTTCACCACGCGCACGCACCGCGCCTACATGGGCTGGCTCGGCCTGGTTGCCCACGAGTACTTCCACAACTGGAACGTGAAGCGGCTGCGTCCGGTGGAGCTGGGCCCGTTCGACTACGAGAACGAGAACTACGTGAAGATGCTGTGGGTGGCCGAGGGCTTCACCGACTACTACGGCGAGGTGCTGCCGCGCCGCGCCGGCATTGCCACGCGCGAAGAGTTCCTGGATGGCCTGTCGAACTCGATCGAAGCCGTGCAGACCACGCCGGGCCGGCTGGTGACGCCCGTCAACATGGCGTCGTACGACACCTGGATCAAGCAGTACCGCCCCGACGAGAACACCGCCAACACCAGCATCAACTACTACCCGAAGGGCGCCGTCATTGCCTTCCTGCTCGACGCCAAGATCCGCAAGTCGAGCAACGAGGCGCGCACGCTCGACACCGGCATGCAGTGGGCCATGCAGCGCTATTCGGGCGACAAGGGCTACACGCCGGCCCAGTTCTACGACGTGATGAGCGAGGCGGCCGGCACTGACCTGAAGGGCTGGTTCGCCAGGACGGCTGAATCCACCGATGAGCTGGATTACTCCGAGGCGCTCGATTACTTCGGGCTCCGCTTCCGCCCAACCGACCCGCGCACTGCCCGCGCCTTCATCGGCAGCGGCACGCGCAACGACGCGGGCCGCCTGATGGTGACCTCGGTCCGCCGCGGCACGCCCGCCATCGACGCCGGCCTCAACGTGGACGATGAGATCCTCGCGATTGATGGGGTCCGGGTGCGTGCGGATGGGCTGGCCGCGCGGCTCGACCAATACAAGCCGGGCGACAAGGTGACGCTGCTCGTTGCACGCCGAGAGAAGCTCACGCGGGTTGACGTGACACTGGGTGCCGAGCCCGGCCGTGCATGGCGGCTGGAAGTGTCGCCGACGGCCACCGCCGAACAGAAGGCGCGGCTCACCGCGTGGATGGGGCAGTGACGGCGAGGAGTTGAAAGTTGAAGAGTTGAAAGTTGGTAGTTTCCAGTTGGTAGTTATTAGCTAAGCCAGGACAGGCGCCTTTTTGGGCCTGTTCTGCGATTTCGCGGCGTCGTTCGTCCTCCCTCCCAACCTTTCCCTGGCAAACTCCGTCTATTCACGGTGGTTATGCAATTCATGCTTTGCGGCGTGCTCGCCGCCCTTGTCCTTCTCGTGCCCAAGCCGGCGAGCGCGTCCGACGAACGGCGCGTCGTCACCATGGCGATCGAAGCGGTTGCCGTGCCCACGACCAGCCCCATCACCGTTGACGGCAAGCTCAACGAGGAGATCTGGCAGCAAGCGCCGGTGATCGACGAGTTCGTGCAGCGCGAACCCGCCGAGGGCCAGACGCCGACCATGCGCACCGAGGCGCGCGTGGCCTACGACGATGGCGCGGTTTACGTGGCGGTGCGGGCGTTCGACCCCGACACCAGCCGGCTGGTCGGCATCCTGACCCGCCGTGACCAGCGCTCGCCCTCGGACTGGATCCGCATTGTCATCGACTCGTACTTCGACAAGCGCTCGGCCTACGAGTTCGCCGTCAACCCGGTGGGCGTCAAGACCGATCGCTACTACTTCAACGACGGCCACAGCGACGACAGCTGGGACGCGGTCTGGGACGTCGGGGTCACCAAGGACGGCAACGGCTGGAGCGCCGAGTTCCGCATCCCGTTCTCGCAACTGCGCTTCAACACGCTGTCGGGCGCGCCGGTGGGCTTTGCGGTGATCCGCGAGGTCGGTCGGCTGGCCGAAACCTCGAGCTGGCCGCTGCTGTCGCGCAACGCCAACGGGTTTGTCTCGCAGTTTGGCGAGATGCGCGGCCTCAAGATGGCCGGCACGCCCAAGAAGTTCGAACTGCTGCCCTACAGCGTCGGCAAGGTCGAGACCCAGGCCGTGGCCGCGGGCGACCCGATCAACGCGTCGGTGGAACCCGGCGCCACGGTCGGCCTCGACATGAAGTACGCGGTCACGCCCGGCCTGACGCTGACGGCCACGGCCAACCCCGACTTCGGCCAGGTCGAAGCCGACCCGGCGGTGGTGAACCTCGATGCCTTCGAGACGTTCTTCCCCGAGCGCCGCCCGTTCTTCGTGGAGGGCTCAGGCACGTTTCGCTTCAACATGGACTGCAACGACGGCAACTGCACGGGCCTCTTCTACTCGCGCCGCATTGGCCGCGCGCCGCAGGGGTCGGCGCACGCCGAGGTCGGCGAATACGCGGCGGCGCCGGACGCCGCGACCATCATCGGCGCCGGCAAGCTGACGGGCCGCCTTGGCGGCTTCTCGCTGGGAGCGCTGACCGCGGTCACCGCCCGCGAGGATGCCGAGATTGCAGCGGCCGGCTTGGTCGGCTACCGCAGCCAGACCGTGGAGCCGCCCAGCAGCTACACGGTGCTGCGCGCGCGCAAGGAGTATGCGAACCAGTCGTCGCTCGGCCTGATGACCACCGCGGCGATTCGCCAGAACGACGCCTACACGTCGTTCCTGTCGGACAACGCGCTGGCGACCGGCGTCGACTACGACCTCCGCTTGTCGCGAACGTACAACATCTCCGGCTACCTGGCCGGCAGCCGCATTGAGGGGAGTCCGGAGTCGATCACCCGGCTCCAGCAGAACACCGTTCACGGGTTTCAGCGTCCCGATGCCGGCTACGTGGAGCTGGACCAGGCGGCAACCAGCCTGCAGGGGCACGCCGGCTCGCTGTCGTTCGGCAAGATCTCCGGTGAGCGGACCCGCTTCAACAGCTTCGTGGGTTACAAGAGCCCTGGCTTCGACAGCAACGATCTCGGCTTCCTGCGCCGCGCCGACGAGAAAACGGTGGGCAACTGGTTCCAGTGGCGCAACTTCACGCCCGGCAAGTACGTGCGGACCCGCAACTTCAACCTGAACCAGTACGCGGCCTGGAACTTCGGCGGCGATCGGTTGTTTTCGGGCTTCAACATCAACTCGCATTGGACGTTCACGAACTTTTTCAGCATCGGCGGCGGCTACAACATCGACGCCGCGCCGTTCCGCGATCGCGTGACCCGCGGCGGGCCGGGCGTGCTCGGCAATCCCGGCAACAGCGTCTGGTATTACGCCAACACCGACAACCGCAAGGACCTGTCGTTTTATTACAGCGGCGACCTTGGCCGCGACCGCTTCAACTCGTCGCGCTACGGCATCAGCCCCGGCTTCAACTGGCGCGCCAGCTCGTCGATGTCGCTCAACATGAGCGTGCGCTTCAGCGTCAACCGCGACGACTCGCAGTGGGTGCAGAACACCACGCTTGCCAGCGGCGCCACGCGCTACGTGTTCGGCCGCATCGATCAGCAGACGCTGTCGATCAACACGCGCTTCAACTACACGATGACGCCGACCCTGTCGTTGCAGGTCTACGCCGAGCCGTTCGTCTCGGCCGGCGACTACACCAACTTCAAGGAGCTGGTGGACGGCCGCGCGCCCGAATACGCCGACCGCTACCGCCCCATCGTCTACACCGGCAACCCCGACTTCAACATCCGCTCGTTCCGCACGACCAACGTGCTGCGGTGGGAGTACAAGCCGGGCTCGGCCCTGTTCGTGGTGTGGCAGGCCGGCAAGCAGGGCTACGAGAACGTCGGCGACTTCCGGTTCGGCCGCGACTTCAGCGGCGTGTTCTCGGCGCCCTCGCACAACACGTTTCTCGTCAAGTTTTCCTACTGGCTCAACATGTAGGAAGACCCTTGCCGGGAGGTAACCTCTTGTCGGGAGGGCATCTTTTGTCGGGAGGGCGCGTCTCGTCGGCAGGGAAGTGCCGGTGCCCGCCCACCGGGCCGCCAACACCGCCCCCGAACCCTGAAGCACCGCCGCGCGGTCGCTTCAGAGTTTCGCAGGTCGGAGCTGGAGCGCCGGGCGACCGGCCTAGAAGGTCAGTCGCGCCCCGAGCTGCAGCCGGCGCATCGGGTTGGCGGTGCGGATGACGCCGAAGGTTGTCGAGGTCGCTCCGGACGGCACGCTGTTCCCCGGCTGGCCGTAGTTGACGATGTTGAAGGCGTCGGTCGCCGTCTCGTCAACGTCACTTTGAGATGCGGCACCGGTCGAAGTAGGATGCGCCACAGGAGCGGACATGGGACTAGTCACGTGCATGGTGCTCGGCATCCTGCTGGTTCCGGTCGCGTCGCCGGCGCAGACGGTGACGGGGACGGTGCAGGGCACCGTGAAGGACTCCGGTGGCGGCGTCTTGCCGGGCGTGGCGGTGACGATTCGCAACGAGGATACCGGCCTCGCCCGCGAGACCGTGACCAACCGCGTGGGCTACTACGTCATTCCATTCGTGCCGATTGGTCCCTACACCGTGACGGCGGCGCTCCCGGGATTCCAGACCCTGGTCCGCCGGCAGGTGGCGGTCACGCTGAACGAGACGCGCGTCGAGGACTTTTCCCTGGCGCCGGCGGCAGTGGCCGAGGTCGTGACGGTGGTGGGCGAGGCCACCCCTGTCAATACCACCAGCGGCGAAATCAAGCACGCGCTCGACGCGCGGCAGATCGACGATCGGCCGACCGCCAACCGCGGCAGTTTCCTGTCACTGGCCGAGGGGTTTCCGGGCTTCGCCGAGAATCCGACCTCCGGCCAGAACAATCCGACGGCCTCGTCGGGGTCGTCGGTGAACTTCAACGGCACCGGCACCCGCGGCGCGACGTTCCAGATCAACGGCGTCGCCAACGACGACGCCTCGGAGAACCAGAACCGGCAGGGAGCGGCACTGGCGACGATCAAGGAGTTTCAGGTCATCTCGCACACCTACTCGGCGGAATTCGGGCGCGGCTACGGCGCCGTCGTGCTGGTGCAGACCAAATCGGGCACCAACCAGTGGCGCGGCGAAGGCTACGAATACCGTCAGGACAGCTCGTGGAATGCCCGGAGCGCGTTCTCGGCGACCAAGCCCGATAATCAACGCGATCAGCTCGGCATGGTCGTGGGCTTTCCCGTCCGGAAGGACCGGCTCTTCGGATTCGTCAGCCTCGATCACAAGCGCTTCGAGGGCTACCAGACCTACACGCGCGATCTGTTTCTGGCAAGCGAGCTGTCGCAGCCGCGGCTGACCCGAGGCAACGACACGCCCGCGAACCGGGCGTTCATCGAGTCGATCCTGTCAAGGTTCCCGAGCGCCACGCCCAACGATCCGCGCAGCCCTCGTACCTACCAGACACCACAGGCCATCAACCAGCCGGCCGACGACCACTCGGTCCGCCTCGACTGGGCGCCCAATCGCAGCCACACGCTGTGGGGCCGCTACCAGGTCACCAGACAAGTGTTCGAGTCCGACGACGTGATTCGCGGCGAGCAGGCCAGGCAGAACCACGAGCAGAGCAACCTCGGTCTGGTGTGGACGCACGTGATGGGTCCCGCGACCGTCGGCGAGTTTCGCTACGGGCTCGGCCGGCGGCAGACGCGCGTGGACATCGCCGACGGCAACACCACGCCCATCGTGCGGTTTGCCGCGTCCCCGGTGTCCGGTTCGATCATCGGCAATTCCGGGAACTTCCCGATCAACCGCGACCAGACGGACAACCAGTTCGTCTACACGCTGACGAGGCTGTTCGGCGAGCGGCACCAGCTGAAAGGGGGTGCCGACCTGCGCTACTCGTCGCTGGACGACATCGCCGACAGCTTCTCGCGCGGCTTCTGGAGCTTCAATGCCAGTTGCGGCGGCGTGGCCTATCCCTCGTCGTACGCGGCGTTCCTGGACGGGTGCGTCGCGAGCTACCAGCAGGCCTGGGGCCCCTTCTTCCTCGAGAACCGCTTCAGCGAGTCGAACCTGTTCATCGAGGACAGCTGGCGTCTGCGGTCGAACCTGTCGCTCAATCTCGGCCTGCGCTACGAGTACGTGGCCGAACCGCGTGAGCTGGAGGACCGCATTGACTACGGCTTCGGCGCCGACGCCAACAACCTGCAGCCGCGGCTCGGGTTCGCATGGGCGCCGATCTTCGCGTCGCCGGCGCTGGCCTGGCTGTCGGGCGACGAGGCCGGCGGCTTCTCGCTGCGCGGCGGGTGGGGGCTCTACGACGGCCGCATCTTCCAGTCGGTGTTTTCGCAGACCGGCGCCAGCCTGCGGACCAACCCGCCCAACGCGCTGTCCAGCACGTTCACCGCACAGCCCAACGTGCTCAACGTGTCGGATCCGACGCTGGGGTTCGTGTTCGTGCCCGGCCCGCAGACGGCGCGCCACTCCCTGACCATCGCGGACGAGGCCCTCGAGATGCCGCGCACGCAGCAGTGGAACCTCACCATGGAACGGCGCATCGGGTTCAACTCGACACTCCGTGCGTCGTATACGGGCACGCGGGGCGATGGGTTGCTGAAGTACGCGCTGGCCAACCTGCCGCTGTCGCCGCTGAACGGCCCGGTCAGGGTGGCCGACCATCCCAACAACGCGCCGGCGGCGGGCTTTCCCGATCTTCGAGGCACGATGATCGATCGCATCGCCGCCGACGTCAATTGCGCGGGCACCGGCTTGCCGGGCCTGCCCGTCAGTGCCCTGTGCCCGGTGCCGGTGCCGATCGCCAACAACGAGATCAGCTTCCGCGTCCCGCGGACCAACGAGCGCCGCCCGGACCCGCGCTATTCGACGAACCTGGTGGTGTCGAATCAAGCCGAGAGCTGGTATGACGCCCTTCAGCTCGAATGGATTCGCCGCTTGTCGTCCGGCCTCTGGTTCCAGGCGTCCTACACCTGGAGCCTGGCAGAAGACACCACGTCGGAGGCCACCGCCGTGGGGGCGGGCGATTCCAACCAGCTCGGGCCCGATTCGAAATACGCCCGCGGCTATTCGCGCTTCCACACGCCGCACCGCTTCACGTTTAACGGCAGCTACCGGTTGCCCTTCTGGCAGGATCGCCGGGACCTCGTCGGCGGCGTGCTGGGCGGGTGGACGCTCTCGGCTGTTGTCCGCATCGCCCACGGCACGCCGTTTACCATCTCCAACACGGGGCGCGATCTCAACTTCGATGGCTTCTCGGAGGCGCGGCCGGTCCTGCTCGACCCGTCGATCCTGGGCAAGACGGTGGATGACCCGGACACGTCGACCGCGATCCTCGCGCGCGACAAGTTCCGCCCGGCTGAGTACGGCGAGACCGGCGACATCATCGGCCGCAACACGTTCTACAGTGACGGCATCGCCACCTCGGACCTGGCGCTGATGAAGGCGTTTCGCATCGCCGGCAGACAATCGCTGATCCTCAGGCTGGAGGCGTACAACGCGTTCAACCGCGTGCAATACGGGATCCCGACGTCGGATCTGGCGAACGCGAACTTCGGCCGCGTTCTGACCGGGGCGACTTCCTATGCACCACGCGCGCTGCAGATCGGGGTGCAGTACAAGTTCTGAGCCGCGGCCGCTCGGTAATGGCTCGGTCGGCGTTGACGCGATGCCGCCAACGGCCCAGAATGTGCCCCGCGTCGTATGCCCTGAGTCCACGTTCACTGAGCGCAGGGTCTGAGAATGGCCCTTCCGTTAGCAGTGGACGCCGCTAATTCGGTCTATCGTCCAAGAAGCCGTGGATCGGCTCCACACCGCGGATGTTGCCGAGGCTCAGGTCGAAAGCGTGATGCTTGTCGTTGGCCCCACGATGGTGACGCCGGCGTCGGTCTGTCGACGAGCAACGCGGCAACCACCAGCAATGTCCGCGCCACGCGCGTCACGCCTCCACGACCCGCCGCGGCAGCAGGGCGCTCAGCCGTGTCATCACCTGCAGCGTTCCGGTCTTCGCCCGCGCGCCCACTTCGGCCGGCAGGATCGCCGGGTGATCGGGCCCGACCAGCGTCGCCACGTCGCCCACCCGCACCGCCGGCTCGGCCCCGACATCGACGATCGTGTGCGCGGAGTTCACCCCGCCCGGCACCACCGGGTACGTGCGCCCGCCGATCAGTACTTCGCACGCACCGGCAGCCGTGCTGGCGTAGCCGTCGGTATGGCCGATCGGCAGCAGCGCGACCGAGGTCCGAACGGCGGGGCGGAAGCCGCGATTGAAGCCGGCGCTCTCGCCGGCCTCGACCTGCTCCACGCGGACGACGCGGGCTTTGAGACGAAACACCGGCCTGGCATCGAATGCATGGGTCACGTCGGGCCCGGCCGGCGAGCCGAACAGGGCGTTGCCCACCCGCACGGCATCGAGGTGCGCTTCCGGAACGCGATGCAGCTCGAAGGTCGCGGCCGCGTGACGCAGGCGGGGACGAATTCCGGCCGCCGCGGCCTGATCCAGGAAGGCGATGAACCGCTCCAGTTGCACGCGATCGAACGCTATATCGTGGACAAACATCTGGTAGATCCCGTCGAGGCGCACACCGGGCTGCTTGGCGAGCCCCTCCAGCCACGGCAGCGCCCGCGCGAGCGGCATGCCTTCGCGGTTCATCCCCGTGTCGAGATAGGGATGGACGCCGACCGGGCGCATCGCCGCTTTCGCGATCCGCGCCAGCCGCTCCCCGGCGTCGTCAAGCCAGCACGAGAGCGCGACGTCCTTCCTCACAAGCTCGACCGATTCTTCGACGCCGAGCTCCGCCATCGTGAGAATCGGCTTGCGCACACCCATCGCCCGCATCGCGAGCGCCTCCGCAGGGCGTACGCAGGCCAGGCCGGCGACCTGCGGGCAGCCGTCGACAATGGGGCCGACCACCTGGTCGCCAAGGCCATACGCGTTGTTCTTGATCACGGCGAGGATCGGACGGCCCGCAGCCAGGCGGCTCACCTCGACGGCGTTGTGGCGGAACGCCGGCGCGATGAGCTCCACCCACGGGTCGAAGCCATCGTCGCTGCCGCCAGGACGCAGCCGCAGCGGCGGTCGCGCCGGGGCCGATGCCGGCTGTGCCGCCGAGAACGGCGCGATTGGCGCCAGCGCCGCAAGTTTCAAGAGGTCGCGTCGATGCATGTGTCCCTCCACCCGCTGTCGATGCCGGTCACCGCGTCAGGAATGCCGAGATCCGGTCGTTGATGAAGCGGGCGTCGTCCGGGTTGCCCCCGCCCCCCGCCGAGTGTCCCCACAGCGACGGAATGGGCGTGAACGTGACGTGCTTCAGGAACTGGCTCTCGTACTTCGCGTCCCCGATCGGGAAGTACAAGTCCGTCTCACACGGCATGTAGAGCACGGGGACGGCAATCGACGCCAGCGCTTTCTGATGATCGCCGCCGAAGCCCGGCGTCGCGCCGACGTCGTGGCGCTGCCAGGCCCGGGCCTGCGCGATCAGGTTGTTGGCGTCGCGCCTGGCATCGCGGGCGATGCGGGCGTCGATGACCGCCGCCACGGTGGCGCCTTGCGGCTTGTAGAGTTCACGCCGCCACCATTCCTGCGACCACACCCACGCGGCCCAGTGGGCCGACCAGGCCGCCAGGCCGCGCGCCGGCGGCGAGGTGTAGCGCCCGCCGGCGAACGCCGGATCTGCCGTGAGTGCGCGGATGGCGCTCTCCAGTCGCACGACACCATGCGGATACGACTTCGCGGTGCCGCACCACGGGATGATCGCGTCCATGAACGCCGGATGCGACACCGCCCACTGGAACGACTGCTCGGCCCCCATCGAGAACCCGGCGACGGCGCGGACATGGGACACCCCGAGATGCGCGAGCACCCGCCGCGAGGCCTCGACGTTGTCGCGGATGGCGATGGCCGGAAAGTCGGGACCGTCATGAGGCGCGGCGGTGTTGCTGGGCGACGAGGACACGCCGTTACCGAACATCTCGGTCGTGACGATGAAGTAGCGGGCCGGGTCGAAGGCCTTGCCGGGTCCGACCACGAAGTCGTAGACGTGGTAATCGGCGCCGTAGGACGTGGTCAGCAGCACGGCGTTGTCGCGCGCGGCGTTGAGGGTGCCGAACGTCGCGTAGGCCACCCGGGCTGCCGGCAGCGTGCCGCCTGCCTCGAAGCGGAAGTTCTGGATCTCCAGGAAGCGGCGGTTGGGGTCGGTGGTGGGCGCCTGGGAGGAGAGCCAGTCGCCGGTGGCGGTGATCCCGATCAGGACCGCGAGGAAATGCCAGACGCGCCACCGATTCATCGTTAACCTCCACCGCGCACTCTACTCCGGAGGAGTCAGGTCTGGGAACCACCGCCCCCTCCCGATCAAGAGCGCCCTCCCGCCAGGAAGTTCCCTCCCGACAAGAAGCGTCGTCCCGGCTATGATCGGGTCGTGTCCATCCGCCAGAACATCGCCGACTTCTTCCACGGCGCCGCCTATGGCGCCTACGAGCGCGAGCTGCGGATACAGGCCGCGGAACTGAACGACATGTTCCTGCTGCTCTGCTACATGGAAGTGGTGGGGTTGCCGAACCCGGCCACGCTGTACCTGCTGGACGTCTATCCCTACATCCTCGAGCAGTTCCACCTCTGGCACAAGCGCATGGGCATGGACCGCTCGCCGCTGGGAAACCTGCCATGTTGTTGACGCCGATGTCGCCGAACACCCAGGGCCGCAGATGACACAGACCTCTCAGATGGGTCGTCTGCTCGAAAAGAAAGTCTTGTTTTTCGGCGGCAAGGGCGGTGTCGGCAAGACCACGTGCGCGTCGGCGACGGCGTTGGCGGCAAGCCACGCCGGCAAGCGCGTGTTGCTGGTGTCGACCGACCCGGCGCACTCCACTTCGGACATCTTCGAGCGCGAGATCGGTCCCGAACCGGTGGAGCTGCTGCCGAACCTGTGGGGCCTGGAAATTGACGGCGCGCTCGAGTCACAGCGCTACGTCGCGAACGTCAAGGAACAGATCCAGGGCCTGTTCGGCCATCACATCCTGAAAGAGGCGAACAAGCAGATCGATCTGGCCGCCAGCATGCCCGGCGCCGAGGAGATGGCGCTGTTCCACCGCATCGGCGGACTGATTCGCGGCGAGGACACGCGCTTCGACCTGATCATCTTCGACACGGCGCCCACCGGGCACACGCTGCGGTTGATCCGCATGCCCGAGTTGATGGAAGCCTGGATCCGCGCGCTGTCGCGCTCGCGCCAGGCGATGCTCGGCATCGAGCAGGACGACAAGACCGACCCGGTGATGATCTCGCTGACCGACCGTCTCGAGGGCCTGCGCGAGTTCCGGGCGCGGCTGCTCAGCCCGCGGGTAAGTGCGTTCCTGCTGGTGCTGGTGGCCGAGCGGCTGCCGATCGAGGAAACCGCGCGCGCGATCGAGCAGCTGAACGAGGCCGGCGTCACCGTCGGCGGCCTGGTCGTGAACCGGATCCTGCCGTCGGCCAGCCCCGACCCGTTCCTGCAATCGCGCCACGCGCAGGAAGTGATTTACCTGGACGAAATCGACCGCCGGTTCGCGAAGCACGCCCGGATGCGGGTACCCCAGTTACCTTCCGACGTCCACGGCGTCAAAACACTGGAAGCCCTGTCCGAGATCCTGGTCCCTAACGGAGCACTCTCACGATGATCATCCCCCGCCCCGCCGCCACCGAATTCTCGCCTTTCTATGCCGGCTACGTCGCCAAGGTTGGCGATCGCGGCCCGCAGGCATTCCTCAACGCCCAACTGGCCGAGTTCGAACGGATTCGCGGCCTGGCCGATGCCAAGGGCGACTTTCGCTATGCCGACGGCAAGTGGAGCGGCAAGGAAGTGCTCGGCCACATGGCCGACGCCGAGCGCGTGTTTGCCTACCGCCTGCTGCGCATTGCCCGCGCCGACAAGGCCCCGCTGGCCGGGTTCGACGAAAACGCGTGGGCCGGGATCGCGCCCCACGGCAAGCGCGCCCTGGCCGCGGTGATCGACGACCTAATCGCCGTCCGCCGCGCCACCATCACGCTGGTCGAATCGCTGGACGAGGTCGCGCTCGGCAACGTCGGCGTGGCCAACAACAACCCGGTCTCGGCCCGGGCCATCTGCTGGATTATTCCGGGCCACGCGCAGCATCACCTGGGGATACTCGCCGAGCGCTACGGCATCTAGCGGGGGGCGGGCACGAGCCGCGTGACCCCCTCGGTGACCGACTCGACCTTGGTGCGCGAGTAGGCGACGGGGAAGTACGTCCCCTGCGCCCACAGTTCAAACAGGTCGCGGTAGTGGGGGCTGTCGGGATCGCCCGACTGGCCGGGCGTGTTGATGCCGACCGAGTTATCCCAGTCGTCGGTGTCGGCGATGATCTTGAGCGACCCGCCGGCGGTCTGGTTGTCGCCATTGCCGGTCGCGCTCACCGTCATGCCGTCACCGCCCCTGGGCAGCGGCCCCACTTCGAGCTTCGCGCGTGTCGCGGCGTTGACCACCACCGACAGGGGATGCGCGAGCCGCGCGTGGTGATAGCGCTCCTGTCCGTACTTCCAGCCCTGCATCTCGGGGCCAAACCGTTTGGTCAGCTCGGCGACCGCCTCGTCCATGCTTCTGGCGACCAGCGCATCGCGGCCGGCGATGGGGTTGGCGCCAAAGCGGCCATCGGGCGCATGCAGCCAGTCGATCACGCGCTTGGTCGAGACCAGGTTGGCGCCCACCGCGTCGATGGCGGCGGCCGGCACCACCACCGCCCGCGTATTGGCCAGCAGGCGCCGCTGCCACATGGCATAGACGCCGGCCGGGACCGAGTCCCGGTCGAGCACGAAGTCCCAGTTGGTCAGCAGGTCTCGCGCCTTTGCGCTCGCGGGGTTGGCCAGCGTCACGCGCCTCAAGAGCGGTGTCAGGGCCCGCGCCACCACCGACAAGTCGTCGTTCTGCAACCGGGCCATCTCGGGAACCGTGAAGAGCCGGCCCGAGCCCAGCACTTCCGCGATGCGCGAGGCGCGGAACGCATCGGCCCAATTCGTGACGTGGAGCAGATCCTTGTAGGGATAGGCATCGGGCAGCAGGTAGTTGTTGGCCGTGGCAATGAAACCGCGCGGCGGGTTGGCCTCGGCCGGCAGCGCCGCGATCGGCAGGTAGCCCTCCCACTCGTAGCGGCCATCGCCGGGCACCGGCAGCACGCCGCTCCAGTTACGGCGAATCGGCTGGATGCCGGCCGCCTGCCACCCAATGGTGCCGCCGCGATCGACCCACACCATGTTCTCGGACGGCATCCGGCTGTAGGTGCAGGCCTCGCGGAACTCTTCCCAACTGGTGGCCTGGTTCATGCGCAGGCTGGCCAGGTAGGGCGCGCCGCCAGGCTCCAGCCATCCCGCGCGCAGCGCGTACGCCTTGCGATTGGCGCGATCCTCGAACACCACCGGACCGTGGCGCGTGTACTTCAGTTCCACCGCGGCCGGCTTCGCGCCCTTGACCGGGATGGCGTCGGCGACCACCCGCATCGGCTCCCAGCGGCCCTGGTAGCGATACTCGTTGGCATTGGCCGGATTGGTCTCGTACACGTACAGGTCTTCCGCGTCCTGGCCGAAAATGGTCAGGCCCCACGCGCCGTGTTCGTTGTGGCCAATCGACACGCCCGGCAGCACGGGTTCGCCGCCGCCGATCACGTTCCAGCCCGGCGCCACCAGGTGCACCCAGTAGCGCAGCGACGGCGCCGCGACCACCCGGTGCGGGTCGTTGGCCAGTATCGGCCTGGTGCTTACCGTCCTCGATCCCGACACGACCCAGTTGTTCGAACCGATGTCCCGCGGGTCGGCCTCGAGCGCCAGCGGCCCGGCTGGGTCGGCGGCGAGGGCAGCGGCGGGCGCCCCTGATGGGCTGCCTCCACCCAGCTGAGCCTGCGGCGTTGAGCCACGGAACTCCGGCAGCACATCCTCGGGCCTGAACTCGATGCCGGCGCGAAACGCGGTATAAAGCTCGAGCACGTTGTCCGGAAACGTCCCGGGGTCGATGGCAGCATCGAGTTCGAAGCGGGGATTGCCGCCCTGGAAGTACAGCAGCTCGCGCGTCCGGTCGAGGCCAATCGCCTTGATCGCGCGCATCGATCGCACCTCTTCGCCGGCATTCGACGCCAGCGCCTGGTGCCGCGAGATCACCACCGCCGGCGTCCAGCGCCCCGGCGTGATGCCCAGCATCTTGAACTCCATGGGGAGCAACGCCGCGTCCCGCTCGGTCTCGGCGACGTAGGCGTTGACGCCCCGCACGTATGCCTCGACGATCAACTTGCCGCGCGGGTGATACCGGTTCAGCTCGTCATCCAGGTCGCCGCGAAACAGGTGCAGGCGGGCGCCCTGGTCGCGCCGCACCTCGCGCGGGCCCAGGATCTCGGCCACCGTGCCGGTGGCCTGCCGCCGCCACATCTCGAACTGGAACAGCCGATCCTTGGCGGCCGCATAGCCCTGCGCGAAGAACAGGTCGGCCTCGTTCTGCGCGTAGATGTGGTTGATGCCCCAGCGGTCGCGCCGGATCTCCACCGGCTGGCTGAGCCCGGCCATCTGGATGCTGAGGGCCGGCCCCTGGGCCGCGGCCCCGCCGCCGCCCGCGGCCAGGGTCAGCATCAGCATCAGGAACAGGGCGCCGGTCAGCGGTCGTGGTTTCATGACCCGCAATATACTGCTAGTAATGAGATTTGCCCCAGAGTACGTTGCCAACGTACTCAACGAGAACTTCGAGGACGCCAAGGCGCTGCTGCTCGCGCCCTTGATGTCGATCAACTACGCCCACCTCGTGATGCTCACCGAACAGGGCATCATCACCACCGCCGACGCCCGCGCGCTGCGCGCCGCCCTCGACGGCATCTCGATCGACAGCGTGCGCCAGGTGCTGTACGACGGCACCTACGAAGACCTGTTCTTCTACATCGAGCGCCTGATCAAGCAATCGTGCGACGAAGACGTCGCCGGCCGCCTGCACACCGCGCGCAGCCGCAACGACATCGACATGACGATGTACCGGATTCGGCAGCGCGAGTTCATCGCGGCGGTGGCGTCGGCGACGCTCGACCTGCGCGAGGCGCTGCTGGTGCTGGCCGACCGCCACAAGCACACCGTCTACGGCGCGCACACGCACACCCAGCCGGCCCAGCCGTCGACGATCGCGCACTACCTGCTCGCCGTGATCGAACAGCTCGAGCGCGACACCACGCGGCTGGCGGCGGCCTTCGAGTCCACCAACCGCAACCCGCTCGGCGCCTGCGCCATTACCGGCACCGGCTTCGCGATCGACCGCAACCGCACCAGCGAGCTGCTCGGCTTCAGCGGGCCCACCGGCAACACCTACGGCAGCATTGCCACGGTGGACTACCTGCTGGAAAGCGTGGCGGCGACGAGCACCCTGATGGTCGGCCTCGGCCGCGTCATCCAGGACTTCCTGCTGTGGTGCACGATGGAGTTCGGCTACCTGCGCCTGAGCGACGGCTTCGTGCAGGGCAGCAGCATCATGCCGCAGAAGCGCAACCCGGTGGCGCTCGAGCACGCCCGCGCCATCGGCAGCAAGGCGGTCGGCCAGGCGCAGGCCATTGTCACCACCGTCCACAACACCCCCTTCGGCGACATCGTCGACACCGAGGACGACCTGCAGCCGCTGGTGGCGGCGATGTTTGGCGACGCCACCCGCATGGTGACGCTGGTGGCGGCGGCGATGCGGCTCGCCGACTTCAACGTCGAGCACCTGGCCTCGCGGGCGTCGCACGGCGGGACGACGATGACGGAGCTGGCGGATACGCTGGTGCGCGATCACGACCTGCCGTTTCGATCGGCGCACGGCATTGCCGCGCTCCTGCTGAAGGCCTACACCGAGGATCCGGACGTGTCGCTGTCGGCGGCGCTCAGCAGCGCGTCGCGCGCGATCCTGGGCCGGCCGCTGGAGTACTCGGAAGCCGACCTGCAGAAGGTGCTGAGCCCGGCGCACTTCGTAAGCGTGCGCAAGACCCACGGCGGCCCGGCGCCCGAGGAAACCGGCCGGGCCATCGGCGCGTCGCGCCGGCTGCTCGACATCGATCGCGAAAGCTGGATGCTGCGGCGCGAGGCGCTCGACCGCGCCGAGGCCAACCTCAAGGCGCGGGTGAAGCAGCTGTGACCGTCATGGGCCGCACCTACCTCAAGGTGGCCGTCGTGTGGGCGGTCACGCTGACCGCCCTGTACCTCTTCCAGGCGTACTTCACCCGCTGATGTCGGCCATCGACTGGACGATCATCGCCGTCTACCTGGTCTGGGTGATCTGGGACGGCATCCGGCTCAGCAAGAACACGAGCGGCCTCGAAGGCTACTTCCTGGCCAGCCGCAGCCTGCCGTGGTGGGCGATTGGCCTGTCGGTGATGGCCACGCAACTGTCGGCCATCACCATGATCGGCACGACCGGGCAGGGCTACGCCGTGGGCATGAGCCTGCTGCAGCAGTACTACGCCCTGCCGATCGCGATGATCATCATCGCCGTCACGTTCGTCCCGTTCTTCCACAACGCGCGCATCTTCACCGCCTACGAGTACCTCGAGAAGCGCTTCGACGCCAAGACGCGGTCGTTCACGGCGTTGCTGTTCCTGTTTTCCCGCGGCCTGGCCTGTGGCGCGGTGATCTCGGCGCCGGCGGTGGTGCTGTCGGTGATGATCGGCCTCGACGTCACCACGACCTGCCTGCTGATGGGCGTGCCGACCGCCATCTACACGATGTTCGGCGGCGTGCAGGCCGTGGCGTGGACCGACGTCAAGCAGATGTACCTGATCGTCGGCGGCCTGACCGCGGCCTGCGTCGCGTTGATGCTGGGCCTGCCCGACACGGTCAGCGTCGGCGAGGCCCTGCGCATTGCCGGCACCACCGGCCGCCTCCAGGTGTTCGACTTCTCGACCGACCCCACCGTGCGCTACACGTTCTGGACCGGCACCCTCGGCGCCCTGTTCCTGTTCCTGTCGTACTTCGGCACCGACCAGAGCCAGGTGCAGCGCTACCTGACCGCGAAGTCGATCGACCAGGCGCGCTCGTCGCTGTTCATGAGCGCCTACTGGAAGATTCCGCTGCAGGCGCTGGTGATGATCATCGGCGTGTTCATGTTCCTGTTCTACGTGTTCACGCCGCCGCCCATGCTGTTCAACCCGGTGCACGACCAGCGCGTGCGCGAGAGCGGCCGGGCCGGCGAGTACGTGGCGCTCGAGCAGAAGTTCGGCGAGGCCATCGCCGCCCGGAAGACCGCGGCCGAGCAGTTCGCCGCGGCCGATCGGGCCGGCGACCGGCCCTCGCGCGACGCCCGTTCGGCGGCGTTCAACGCCGAAGAGCAGCGCGTGCAGGCCGTGCGCGCCGAGGCGGTGACCCTCGTCAAGGAGGTGTCGGGCGACTCCAGCTACAACGACATCAACTACGTCTTCCCGACCTTCATCGTCACGCACCTGCCGGTGGGCCTGATCGGCCTGCTGATGGCGGCGATCTTCGCGGCCGCGATGTCGACCATTTCCGGCGAGCTGTCAGCCCTGTCGACGTCGACCGTGATCGACTTCTATCGCCGCTGGGTGAGGGACGATGACGATGAGAAGCACCTGTTGATGGTGTCGAAGGCGGCGACGCTGTTCTGGGGCGTGCTGGCGTCGGTGGTCGCCATCTGGGCCGCCGAGCTCGGGTCGCTGATCGAGGTCGTGAACCGCTTCGGGTCGTTCTTCTACGGGTCGATCCTCGGCGTGTTCCTGCTCGCCATCGGCTGGCCGCGCGCCAACGGCAACGGGGCGTTCGTGGGGCTCATCGCCGGCATGGTCGTGGTCGGCTACGTCACGGTCTTCACGTCGATCGCCTTCCTCTGGCACAACCTGATCGGCGCCGCC
>CAYGMD010000063.1:0-16177 GCA_964350785.1 uncultured Acidobacterium sp.
GCCCTACCCGCCCTACCTGCGCATCTTCGCGTCGTTCGGCACCTGCTGCGCCTCGGCAAACTTCGGGCTGAGGGCGTCGAGCAGCATGCCGGCGGTCATGGGGGTCCGCGTTGCCAGGACCGGCGTCGTGACTGTCGGCAGCCGCCAGGTGGCTGCGTCGTCGCAGTTGGCGGTCAAGCTGGACGCTCGGCCGCGGCGTCGGCGACCAGCCTCACGCTGACCTCGGGGACGGCCACGACCTGCAGCACCGCGGCCGATTACTCGGCCGGCGGCGGCTGCGAACCGACCGTCGCGATTGCGACGCACGCGCGGAGGGCTACATCGACGACTACCACTTCCTGACGCCGACCGGTGATCCGAACCTGCAGGTGATGTACACCACCATCACCGATGGTGCGATCGCGCCGATGGCGGTCGCCGCGGTGCTGCTGAATCCCCAAAGGAAACCACGAAGGACGCGAAGAACACGAAGACTTCCTGGTTGCATGCTTCGCGTTCTTCGTGTGCTTCGTGGTTTCTCTTAATTCAGCGTCCAGAGCGAGATCGCGTTCAGGTCCTTCACGAACACGCGCTGTCCCGATAACACCGGTTGCGCCCAGGTCGCGCTGTTGGCCACCTGGTAGCGCTTCACGACCTCGAACTGTTTGGGGTTGGCCCGCACGGCCAGCAACTGGGCTTCGGTTGTGAGCGCAAACCAGTGGTCGCCGGCCCTGACGACGGCGGCGTTCTCCGCCACCCGCGCCTCCGACAGCCACAGGGTTTGTCCGGTGGCGGCATCCAGCGCAAAGAACTGCCCGCTGTTCTTCGCCGAGAATCCGTACAGCGTGCCGTCGATCACCACGCCGGTGCTCATGTCCATGTTGACGTCGGCGTTCTCCCACGCCTGTTCCTGCACCCACTCGCCGCCGCGATGGACGACGCGGAAGGCGCTGACCGGCATGCCCAGGCCGGAGACGATCAACGTCTGGCCGAAGACGATCGGCGTGACCGCATTGCGGGTCGCGCGGACGCTGTAGGGACGCCGCCATAACAGCGCACCCGTGTCGGCCGCGACGCCGACCAGGTTGTCCTGGGTGAAGGTCACGACCTGCCGGGTGCCGCCAATCTCGGCGGCGATCGGCGAGCCGTAGGCCGGCCCGTCGCCGTTCCAACTCCATCTGACGTCCCCGGTGCGCGCGTCAAACGCGGTGAGCGCGCCGTTGCTGTGACCGCCGACGTGCACGATCACCAGGCCGCGATCGACCAGCGGTGACATGGCGGTGTGATACAGCGTCTCGACCGGCGGCGCCGGTTTCTGCCAGAGTTGCTTGCCGCTGGCGGCGTCGAAAGCGGTGACCATTCCGCTCATGCCCAAGGTGTAGAGCCGGCCGTCCGCGAAGGTCGGCGTCGACTTGGGGCCGGTGCCGTGCTTGGTGGTGGCGGCCGGGTTGGGCTTGAAGGCCGCAACGTACTTTGATTCCCAGATCACCTTGCCGGTGGCGGCATCGAGCGCGCGCATTACTTCGTGGTCGTCCTGCCGCGAGTAGGCATAGACACGATCGCCGGCGGTGATCGGGGCAGAGTAGCCGAGGCCGACCTCAACCTTCCATTTCAGGTTGAGCGTGTCGGGCCACGACGCCGGCACGGTGAAGGCGGCGGCGCCATCGCGATTGGCGCCGCGCCATTGCGGCCAGTCGACAGGCCCTTCGACTCGATTCTGGCGGGCTTGGCCCGCCAGAATCTCGCTCAGGGCAAGTAATGCGAAAGCGGTGATCGTGAGCTTTCGCATTACTTGGGCTGCGGCACAATGCGGAGGTACGGCTTCAGCGCCTTCCACCCCTGCGGATACTGCTTCTTCGCGTCTTCATCGCTCACCGTCCCCAGGATGATCACATCGTCACCATCCTTCCAGTTCACGGGGGTGGCGACCTTGTGCTTGGCGGTCAGCTGCATCGAGTCGATCACGCGCAGCACTTCGTCGAAGTTGCGGCCGGTGCTCATCGGATACGAGATGAGCAGCTTGATCTTCTTGTCGGGGCCGATCACGTAGACATTCCGCACGGTGGCGTTGTCGGCCGCGGTGCGGCCATCGCAGGTATCGCCGGCCTCGGCCGGGAGCATGCCGTACAGCTTCGCCACCTTCAGGTCGGTATCGCCGATCATCGGGTAGTTCGGCGCCGTGCCCTGGGTTTCGGCAATGTCCTTGGCCCAGCCTTCGTGCCGGTCGACCGGATCGATGCTGAGGCCGATGATCTTGACGTTGCGCTTGTCGAACTCCGGCTTGATGCGCGCCATGTACCCCAGCTCGGTCGTGCACACCGGCGTGAAGTCCTTCGGGTGCGAGAAGATCACGCCCCACGAGTTGCCGAGCCACTCGTGGAAGTGGATCGGACCTGCGGTGGTCTGGGCTTCGAAGTCGGGGGCATCTGTGCCAATCGGCAATGGTCCGGTGCTCATTGAGACGTACTCCTGAAATGAAAGGGGCCTGGGGGCTACGATGCCCTCAGGCCCGTGAAGGTTACTCCAAGACCGCGCTGGTTACAGCCCGCCGCCGGGTGGGCGGGGCACCGCCATGCGGACGCCGGAGTCGCTGCCGCTGGAGCCGCCGCCGGACGACCCGCTGGACGATGAGCCACCGGAATAGCCCTGCGACGATACGCCGCCCGAACTGGCGCCCGAGTAACCGGCGCTCGTGCCGTTGCCGTTGTTCCCGGTGCGAACCGGTTCCGGCTCGCTCTCACGGGGGCGTACCTGCGTGTAACCGCGGCCGTTCACGACCCGGCCTTCGCCGCGCGCGGGAGCGCCGTCCGTGCCAGGAGCGACGCCGACAGAACCGCCGGGGTAGTAATAGGTTCCGTAGTCGCTGTAGCCGCGGTAGCGCAGGTAGAACGGGTCGTAGTACGCCGCATACATCGAGCCGCAGGTGGCGTAGTAGCTACGGTAGCCGTAGCCGTAACCGGAGCCAAAGCAGTCCGCATACATGCCGCTGAGCAGCAGCGGTCCCATGAAGGGATCGTAGTAGCCACCCCCCATGGAGATGCCGACCGGCGCCGAAGACCCGTGGCTGCCTCGCCGCTCGACGACGAAGCGCTGGGGGAAGGCGAGGCCGATCATGAGGTCGATGACCGGCGCGGCGACGCCGGCGTCGGCCAGCGCGATGAGCGACTTCTTGTTCAGGTCGAAGCGGCCCTTGGCTTCGGCCACGGCGGCCTGCACCACTTCGCCGGGCACCTTGCCGCTGGCCTCGATCACGTCTTCGACGTTCCAGAGCATGTCTTCGGCGGTGGTGGCGCGAGTGGCGCCGATTACCGTCTGCATGGCGCGGGTGCCGTCCGCCAGGGTCTGGTCGCTGGCACGGCGGTACCGCTGCACGCGAACCACCTGGCCGGGGCCGCCGTCCACCAGTTGCGCGTTGATCCAGGACGGGCCGGCGGCCAGGAACGCGATGCTCGAGACGTGGCGCGCCGGTTCGTTGCCGCACGTCACGTCAGTGTGGCGAAACAGGCGCTGGCCGTCGCGCGACCACTCCGCGCGCTCGGTGCCCTTACATTCCGTATCGGTAATGGGGCGGGTCACGCCGTCGGCCCTGATGCCCTCGGCGCCGCCCGCAAGCTTGCCAACGATGGTTTGCAGCCGCACGCCCAGGTTATCGGGGGTGATGCAGAGCCGGGCGCCGGTGCCGGCCAGGTCGTCTTCGAGCCGCCAGCACCCGAGCCAGTTGGCGAAGCGGGCGTCAACCTGCGCGGTGGTCGGCGCGGCCGGCGCGGGCGCCGGAGCCTGAGCGAAGGCCGTGCTGGCCGCCACTGAGAACGCGAGAAGGAATGCCGTTGTCATGGTGGCCTCCGCTAAAACATCACGTGGAATCCGGCGCCAAACCGGATGCCCCCAAGGTCCATCGGTTCGAAATCAATGAAGTCGGCGTCGAGCTTCGCCTTGGCCCACACGTAGCGGCCTTCGAGCGATACGAACACGCGCTTGTAGACCTGAATGTCGGCGCCACCGAAGGCGTGGGCGGCCGGTGCCCAGCCATGCGAGCGGAAGCTCTCGCTGAACACGCGGTTGTCGCTGAAGTCGACGAAATCGCCGATCTGCTTGAAGTCGTAGTTGGCGAGGCCGCCGCCGGCGCCGACGTAGGGCACGATGGTGGATGGAATCCAGGCGAAGCGGCTGATTGCCCGTCCCCGCGGCCGCACGGCGAACTTGACGGCGCCAAAGAAATGCGACTGGCGCAAGGAGGTCGTCTGCTGAATCGGCAGGTTACGGTTGTCCACGAACTTCCGGTATTCGGACGGCGCCGACGACTTCGCGATGTCGAAGCCGCCCACCACGTCGAGGCGCGGCGTGACGTTGACGCCAAACTCGGCGCCAAACCCCGGCGCGTGGAACGACGACTTCTCGAGCGTCAGCTGATCGGTGACGAAGTCGAAGATGTCCGATCGGGCGCTGGCAAACACCCATTCGCCGCGAATACCCACGCTGGCACGCGGCCGGCCGAGCATGAAGTCGGGATTGGCGGGGGCTTGGTAACTGGCGGACGGTTGAGAAGGGGAGTTCTGCGCGTGCGCGGGCGTCACCACGCCCGCGACAAGAACGACGAAAGCGACGCACACGCCCACCACGAGACCGCGCAAACGCTGGCCGTTGTGAGTCATACCTGCTACCTCTGGAAGCCGGCGCCTGCTGGCGAAGGAGCCGACTTTCCGCTAAGGGTAGCAGAAAAACCGGCAGGCTACTTCTTGAGCGTGAAGGTCAGCTCAAGCGTGACCTCGACGGCGACCGGCTTGCCGTCTTTAGTGCCGGGCTTGAACAGCCACTGCCGGGCGGCCGTCCCGGCTTGGCGGTCGAGGCCATACTCGGCATCGAGCGAGCGGGTGACCTGCATGTCGCCGACGGTGCCATCCGGCAGGACCACGATGCGCATCCACACCGAGCCTTGAATCTTCTTCTGCATCGCCTCAAGGGTGTAAACCGGCTTGACCTCCTTGACCACGCTGGGCAGCGTGACGCCGCTGCCGGGCTTGTACACCGTGACCTCCTGGGGCTGGAACGCTCCGACCATTGGGACCGAACTGGCAGCGGACAGCGTCGCCGCGGCGACGAGAGCGGCGGACACGGCGAGCAGGAAAGCGACGCGGCTGCGGGACATGGATACCTCCTGGGCGATAAGGGCGATGCGCTGGCTGAGCTGGCGCCGGCCGATGAGCGCGGCGGCGCCAACCAGGTGCCGCTGCGGCTGCGAGAAAGCCAGGAGGGCCTCGGCGTAGGCCCGCCGGTCGCGGGTCTGCTTGATCACGGCCTCGTCCACGAGGGTTTCGCGCGCCAGGCACGCGCGCGACGCGATCAAGCGGACACCGGGGTGAAACCAGAACACCGCACACCACAGCTCTTCGCCCAGCGTGACGAGCCAATCGCGGCGTCGCACGTGCAGCAACTCGTGGCAGAGCACGGCCCGCTGCACGGCGCGCGGCAGATCGACAATGCTCCGAGGCATGAGGATCGCGGGGCGTCGTACTCCGACCGTGGCCGGTCCTTCGATTTCGTCAGAGATCAATACCTTCGCGCGGGCGCCGAGGTCGCGCTGCAAGTGCGCGGAGAGAGTCATGAGCGAGTCCGCCGGTTCAGCCCGCCGAGTAACGCCGCGAAGGCGGAGCAGGCCGATGCCCAGCCAGGACAGGCGCAGGACGATGCCGAGAACGACGAGAGCGACGATGAGTGCGGCGGGTTCGATCGCCGGGGCGTCGGTGGCCGGCGAGCCGGCGGCGTTCGAGATGAACCGAATCGAGGCCTGAACGGGTTCGCTCGGTTGCGCGGGCCATGCCTGGATCAGCGGCAAGGCAAAGCACGCCGCCAGCACGACCTGCCAGTGACGGACGGCCACCCGCGGCGTGTCGAGACGGAGCAGTGAAGCGGCAGCGGCGGCCGTTGCCGCGAGCACCGCGAGCTGCGCGCTGTAGGCGGCAAGGTTCCAGAGCGTGAGCGTCATTCCCCCTCCTTGTCGAGCAGCTTCTGCAGTTCCCTGTGTTCCGCGGTGGTGAGGCCCTTTTCCTTGAGCAGATGCACCAGCAATGGGCGGGCGGAGCCGTCGAACACCCGGTCCACGAATTCGCGCACCATCGATCTGACGACGGTTTGCTGCGGGCGGACGGGCACATAGGTCTGCGCCTTCTCGCCGGGTTCTTTCTTCAGGTGTCCCTTGGTCTCGAGGATGTTCATCATCGTCTGCACCGTGGTGTAGGCGATGGTGCGGCGGGTCTTGAGATCCTCGTACACGTCGCGGACCGTGGCGCGGCTCATCCGCCAGATGACCTTCATGATCTCGAGTTCCTGGCCGGTGAGCGTGTCGGACTTGGGGCGCACACTAATGAATTAGTATTAAAGAATTCGTCTGTCAAGCAGATTCCGCCTGCCGGACGGACTAACACAGGAGATCAGGAGGCAAGGAGAATGGCCTCAAGGCGCAGCCGCCCGGTTGAGGGCATCGCACGCGCTATGATGACGCCATGGATTTCGCCGGTGTCCTGGACCGCGTCGACGCGTTCCTGACCGCGCGGGGCTGGCGGTTTGCGCTGGCCGGTGGCGTCGCCCTGGCCGTCTATGGCAATCCTCGGTTGACGTTGGACCTCGACCTCGTGACGGAAGCCGAGTCGCAAGACGCGTTGGTCGAGTGGATGGAGTCTTGCGGCTACGCCACGCTGTATCGCTCGTCCGGCTTCTCGAACCATCTGCACGCGAACCGCGAATGGGGCCGTGTGGACTTCATCTACGTGCGAGATGCGACGGCGACGAGGCTGTTCGCGGGCGTGGAGGTGGTTCCCGGCCCTGGCGGACGGCCCGTGCCCCTGCCCCGCAAGGAGCACTTGATTGCCATGAAAGTTCAGGCGATGAAGAACGATCCAACGCGGGCGCTGCAGGAAATGGCGGATGTCGCCTACTTGCTCAAGCTCGAGGGCACCAATCGCGAAGAAGCGAGGGACTACTTTGGGAAGTCCGGGCTAATGGATCGGTGGGAGGAACTGAGCCGTGGCCTCTGAGCAGGAACTGAATCTCGATCGCGATCTGCCGGTCACGCCGGACGACGTCGCCGCGTTGCGGCGCCTCAAGAGCGAGGTGCCTTCGTGGCTCATGCTCAACTGGCGGGAGCTGCAGGCACTGGTTCCGCCCAGGCGTACGTCCCCCCGTCCGCTGGCTAATGATCGCTGGGTGCCGTTCTCGCTGGACTAACCGGCAGGCTCAGCGCAATCGCGGCGCCGGCGACCAGGACGCCGGCCAGGGCGAGCAATCCGCCCTCGAAACTGCCCGTCGCATCGCGGACCCAGCCGATCGCGAAGGGCCCGGCGAAGCCGCCGATGTTCCCGATTGAATTGACGATGGCAATGCCGCTGGCGGCTGCCGTGCCGCGCAGGAACGCGGTGGGCATCGCCCAGAACGGTCCCAGGGCGCCCCAGATGCCGAACGCCGCGATCGACAGCATCAGCAACGACGCGGCGGCGGTTGGCGGCGCCAGCACCGTCAGCACAAAACCGGTGGCGCCAATCAGGCACGGCACGGCTACGTGCCACCGCCGCTCGCCCCTGGCGTCGGAGCGGGCGCCGACCACCACCAGGCCAATCGTGGCCGCGACGTAGGGAATGGCCGTCAGCAGGATCACCCGCGCCGAGCTCAGTCCGCCGGTCGCCTGCACAATCTGTGGCAGCCAGAAGCTCACGCCGTAGAAGGCCATCACGATGCAGAAGTACAAGGCCGCGAGGGCCCACAGGCGTCCGCTCGAGGCGGCGGCCCGGAAGGTGACGTGCACGCCGGCGGTTTGGTCGTGTTCCCTGGCCATCTCGCGGGTGAGCCACTCGCGCTCATCGGCCGCCAGCCACGTCGCGTCGGCCGGCCGCTCGGTGAGCCGCCGCAGCACGACCGGCGCCAGCAGCACCGCCGGCAGGCCTTCGACGAGGAACAGCCACTGCCAGCCGTGCAGCCCGCCGGCGCCGTGCAGCTGGAGGATGGCGCTCGAGATCGGCGCGCCGATCACGCCGGCCATGGCCGTGGCCGTCATGAACAACGCCACCGCCCGCGCCCGCTCGCGCGACGGGAACCAGTGGGTGAGGTACAGGATGAGGCCGGGGAAGAAGCCCGCCTCGGCTGCGCCGAGGATGAAACGGAGGACGTAAAAGGACAGCGGCGTGGTGACGAACACCATCGCCATCGATACCAGCCCCCAGGTGAACATGATGCGCGCGATCCAGCGGCGGGCGCCGAACCGTGCCAGCAGCAGGTTGCTGGGCACTTCGAGCAGCGTGTAGCTGAGGAAGAAAATGCCCGACCCGAAACCATAGACGGCGGCGCTGAAGCCCAGCTCGCGGTTCATGTCGAGCGCGGCGTAGCCGACGTTCACGCGATCGAGATAGGCGATGACGTAGAGGAGGAACAGGAACGGGATGAGCCGCCAACGCACCTTGCCGAGGGTGCGGGCCTCGAGATCCGACACGCGGGAATCATACCCTTGGGAACCCGGCCGTGGCCGCCACCGTAGACTCACGTAGCCATGGAACGATTCCTCCAGGACCTCCGGGTCGCGGTGCGGGTGCTTGGGAAAGACCGCGGCTTCGCGGCCACGACCGTTGCCACCCTGGCGCTCTGCCTGGCCGCCAACGTCGCCATCTTCGCCATTGTCGATGGCGTGCTGCTCAAGCCCCTGCCGTTCGAGCGGCCTGATCGCCTCGTCCGCATCTTCAACAAGTATCCCGGCGCCGGGGTCGAGGTTGCCGACAACGGCGTCCCCGACTACTTCGACCGCAAGGCCGCCCTCACGGCCGCCGCCGAGATTGCCATGTTCCGCCAGGCGGGCGTCACCGTGAGCGGCAGCGGCCTGGGTGAGGCCGAGCGCATCCAGGCCATGACCGTGACGCCGTCGTTCTTCGGCGTGCTGAAGGTGCAGCCGGCGCGCGGCCAGGCTTTTACCGCCGCGCAGGGCGAACCGGGCCAGGAGAAAGTCGTCATCCTCAGCCACGGCTTCTGGCAGCGGGTCTTCGGCGGGCGGGACGAGGCGATTGGGCAGGACCTGCGGTTGGGCGGCGAGCCGTATCGCGTGGTGGGCGTGATGGCCCCCGATTTCCGGTTCCTGAACCCCGAGATCCAGTTGTACCGCCCGGCGGCGTTCACGGCCCAGGAGAAGTCAGACGACTCGCGACACAGCAACAACTGGCAGCAGTTTGCCCGGCTGCAGGACGGCGCCACCGTCACCCAGGCCCAGAGCCAGGTCGACGCCATCAACGCCGCCAACTTCGAGCGCTTCCCCGCGTTCAAGGAGATCCTGACCAACGCCCGCTTCGGCACCGACGTCGTCGACTTCCAGGAGAACCTGGTGGGCGAGACGCGCTCGACCCTGTCGATGTTGTGGGGCGGGGCCATCTTCGTCCTGCTGATTGGGTGCGTCAACGTGGCCAACCTGGCGCTGGTCCGCGCGACCGCACGGGTGCGCGAACTGGCCACCCGTCACGCGCTCGGCGCCAGCTTCGCGCGGCTGGCGCGGCAGTCGCTGACCGAATCGCTGCTGCTGGCCGGGGCGGGCGGCGCGGTTGGCCTCGGCCTGGGCTGGTGGGCGCTCCAGGCGGCGCCGTTCTTCGGCTTCGATCGCTTGCCGTCGGGCACCGACGTGCACATCGACGGCCGCGTCGTCGGGTTCACCCTGCTGCTCGTGACGCTGGTCGGCATCGTCGTCGGCCTGATCCCGATTGTCGCCATGCGGCGCGCCAACCTCGCGCAGGTCGTGAGGGAAGAAGGCCGCAGCGGCACGCAGGGGCGCGGTCCGCGCCTGATGCGGCGCGTGCTCGTGACCAGCCAGGTGGCCTTTGCGTTGATGTTGCTGATCGGCGCCGGCGTGCTGCTCGCCAGCTTCGACCGCGTGCTACGGATCGATCCCGGCTTTCGCGCCGACCACGTCCTGACGGGCACCATCAGTCTGCCAGCCGCCCGCTACGGCAGCGATGAGAGCGTGCGGGCCACGACGGACCGTTTGCTTGAACGCGTTCGCGCCGTGCCCGGCGTGGTGTCGGCCGGTGCGACGACCACCATTCCGTTTGGCGGCGCCTACAGCGACAGCGTGATTCTCGCCGAGGGCTACCAGATGCAGCCAGGCGAGTCGCTGATCTCGCCCGGCCAGATGTCGGTATCGGACGGCTATTTCGAGGCCATGGGCGCGACGCTCTTGAGCGGCCGGTTCTTCAACGCCGGCGACGCCGAAGGGCGCCCGCGCGTGCTGGTGATCGACGACATGCTCGCGAAGCGGTTCTGGCCGAACGGCGATGCCGTAGGCCGGCGCATGTACCAGCCGTCCAGTGCCGAGAACCTGCTCGCCAAGCCGGCCGAGGCCGACCTGATGACGATTGTCGGCGTGATTGGCTCGATGCGCCTTCGCGGGCTGGTCGATTCGGCCGGCAATCGCCGCACTGGGAATTACTTTTACCCGCTGCGGCAGCGGCCGTCGCGCGCCATCGCGCTGGCGATCCGCACCACCCAGGCGCCCGCGACCGTGATTGGCGCCGTGCGCCGCGAGGTTTCGCAGCTGGACGCCGAGCTGCCGTTCTACGGCGTGCGGACGATGGCGGAGCGGCTGTCGGCGGCGGTGGTCGATCGACGCACGCCGACGGTGCTGGCGACCGGCTTTGCCGGCGTCGCGCTGTTGCTTGCCGGCATCGGCATCTACGGCGTGTTGGCGTACCAGGTGTCACAACGCCGGCGGGAGATTGGCATCCGCATGGCGCTCGGCGCCGCCAACAGCAGCATCTTCACGCTGGTGCTCCGCGAGGGCGCGATGATCGTCACGTTCGGCGTGGCCCTGGGCCTGGCCGGCGCGTTCCTGCTGCGGCAGACGATTCAGGCGCAGCTGTACGAGATTGGCGCGATGGACGCGCGCATCGTCGGCGCCGTGGCCGCAGTCCTCACCCTCGTGGCGCTGGTCGCCTGCCTGTTGCCCGCGCGCAGGGCCGCGAAGACCGATCCGATGATCGCGCTCTCCGAATAACCACCGAGTTCACGGAGGGCACGACGGTTCGCTGGCGTCGCGAAGCGACGCGGACCCGGCGAGACAGCCGGACAAATGAGTCCTCGGGGAACGGTGCGCCGGACTCATTTGGTCCGGTTGTCTCGTCGGGTCGCGAGCCGGCCTTTGGCCGGCGTCAGCGAACCGTCCGGTCTTCTCTGTGGCCTCTGTGTGCTCTGTGGCCAATATGATTGCCACACCGCAAACGGCATCAATCGTCTCGCCGGGCGGATCAGCCAGGCGACTGAGGATAGAATTTAAGGCTCCATGAGCCTGTCGGACACGTCTGCCCTGGTCAGTTCGCTGCAACAAGAGCTTCGCCGCGTCATCGTCGGGCAGGACGAAGTGATCACCGACATCCTGACGGCCTTCCTGGCGGGAGGGCATTGCCTGCTGCGCGGCGTGCCGGGACTGGCGAAGACGCTGCTGATCAAGACGCTGGCGCAGGCCGTGCACCTGAAGTTCAGCCGCATCCAGTTCACACCCGACCTGATGCCGTCCGACATCATCGGCACCGAGGTGATCGAAGAAGACCGCGCGACCGGCGCGCGCAATATCCGTTTCATCCCCGGCCCGATCTTCGCGAACATCATCCTCGCCGACGAGATCAATCGCACCCCGCCCAAGACGCAGGCGGCGCTGCTCGAGGCGATGCAGGAATACCAGGTCACGGTCGGCGGCGTGCGCCACACGCTGGAGCGGCCGCTGTTCGTGCTGGCGACGCAGAACCCCATCGAGCAGGAGGGCACCTATCCCTTGCCCGAGGCGCAGCTCGATCGCTTCATGCTGAACGTCGTGATCGACTACCCGACGGCGGCCGACGAGCGGCAGATCCTGGCCCAGACCACGAGCGGCGGCGAGCCGGCGGCGCGGCCGGTGGCCACCGGCGAGCAGGTCGAGCGCGCGCGCATGCTGGTGCGCGAGATCGTGGCCGCCGACAACGTCGTCGACTACGCGGCGCGAATCGTGCGCGCCTCGCGGCCATCGGGCACGGCCGACGATCGCGTGCCCGACTTCGTCAAACAGTGGCTGCGCTGGGGCGCCGGGCCGCGGGCGGGGCAGGCGCTGCTGCTGGCCGGCAAGGCCCGCGCGGTGTTGCACGGCCGCCCGGCGGTATCGCTCGACGACATCCGCGCGGTCGCGCCGCCCGTGCTGCGCCACCGCCTGCTGGTGAACTTCCAGGCCGAGGCGGACGGCATCGATGCCGAAACGGTCGTGACCCGGCTCCTGGATGCGGTGCCGCAACGCACCTAAGCACCTAAGCACCCAAACCCATGTCGCGGCCCCACGTCGTTACGTCGTCCGAGCTTCAGTCGCTGCGCGACCTCGAGCTGGTGACGCGCAAGACGGTCGAGGGCCTGCGGCAGGGGCTGCATCGCAGTCCCTTTCATGGCTACAGCGCGGAGTTCAGCCAGTACCGCCATTACCGTCCGGGCGATGACCTGAAGTACGTGGATTGGAAGGCGTTCGGGCGCACCGATCGGCTGTACACCCGCCAGTTCCGCGAGACCACCAACCTGGCGGCGCTCTTCGTGCTCGATGTCAGCCGGTCGATGAACTTCGCCGGCAAGTTCGACCTGGCGCGGCAGGTCACGGCCATTCTCGGCACGCTGGTGCTGGACCAGGGGGATGCCGCCGGCGTGCTCGCCGTCGACGAGCGCGCGCGGCTGGTGCCGCCGCGCAGCGGGCGGCATCACCTGCGCGTGTTCCTCGCGCAGGCCGCGCAGCTGGCGCCGACGGGCGGCGCCACCCTGAGCGCCGCGTTGCGGCAGGCGGCCACGGTGATGAAGCGCCGCGGGCTCGTGATTGTCGTGTCGGATTTCTACGAAGAGGCGGACACGCTGCCGCAAGTGCGCCGGCTGGCGCGCATGGGCCACGATGTGGTGGTCATCCACACGCTCGCGCGCGAGGAACTGGCGCTCGACATTGGCGGCGCCGCGGAGCTGGTTGACCTCGAGAGCGGCCGCTCGCTGGTGGTGCAGCCGGCCGCCGTGCGCGAGGGCTACGCCGCCGCCGTGCGGCAGTGGCTGGGCGCGGTGCACGATGCCGTGACCGGCGACGGCCTCGAGTACCTGAAGCTGGTCACCGGCGAGCCAATCGAGCCGGCGCTGCGCCGGTTCCTCACGCAGCGTCGCGGCGGCGGGTGAGCGGCATGTCGCTGTCCTGGCTGGCGCCGGCCGTGTTGTGGGGCAGTGCCCTCATCGCCCTTCCCGTCGCGATTCACTTGCTCGCGCGGCAGCGGAGCCGGCGGGTGGACTACCCATCGCTGCGATTCGTTCAGCCCTCCGCGCTCGCGGCGTTGCGCCGGCGGACGGTGCGGGACGCAGCGTTGCTGGCGTGCCGCGTCGCGATCATCCTGGCGGCGGTGATGGCGCTGGCCGGGCCCGTCCTGCAGACCGCCTCGCGTTCCGCCGCGCACGAGGCCCGGGTGGCCCGGGCCGTGGTGCTGATGCCGGGCACTTCAGCACAAGCCGCCGTCGCCGCGGCCGGCGAGGCCTTTGCGTCGCAGACGTTCGCGCGTGGCGAACCCGGCGACGCCATCGCCGATGCCGTCCGTTGGCTCGGCGAACAACCCCCGGCGCGGCGCGAGGTGGTGCTGGCCGGCGCCTTCCCGCGAGGCAGCCTGACCCCGGGCGACCTTCGCGTCATCCCGAGTGCCGTGGGGATTCGATTCACACCCTCCGCGGATGCCGTGGTCGCGCGCGACGTGATGGAGCAGATCCTGCGGATCGAGCCCGGGGGCCTCGTGATCGAGCAGCGCCGGGTGCGCCTTGAAGACGATGAGACGAGGGTGTCGAGGGGCACGCAGACGCGGGTGGCCAACGACCTCGTGCGCATTGTCGCCGCGCCGGTCGATCAACCGCTGGCCGACGCGGCCCTGCGCGCGGCGCTCGGCGCGGGGCTGCGCTGGTCGCGGCCGGGCACGCGGGTGCTGGTGGTGTGGGCCGGCGCCAGCGACGCCGCCGTGCAGCAACTGCTGGATGGCGCCACGCCCGTGCGCATGGCTCGGCCGGCGGCGGCAATCGCGGCGTCGGCGATTGCCGCCGCGGTAGAGCAGGTCACGGCGACGCCAGTCGCCGGCCTGGACCCCGTGCGAATCAGCGACGAGCAATTGCGAGCGTGGTCGCGCGCGCCCGGCGGCGTGGCGCCGGGCGCGCGGCCCTCGGACGAGGGTGACCGGCGGTGGTTCTGGGCGCTCGGGTTGGTGCTGTCGGCGCTCGAGCACTGGCTGCGCCGCGCCACCACGCACCGTGCCGCGGCCGATGCCGCGGCGGAGGCCCGGGTTGCCTGACACCCACATCGTCGCGGCCGTCGAGCGGGTGCGCGCGCGCCTGCGCGCCAGGGCGGTGGTGCTTGCTGTCGCCGGCGGCGGCGCGGCGGCCTCGGCAGTCACCGTCGCGGCGGTGGGGTTCGCCGTGCCCACGCCGGTCCGCGTGGCCGCCGCCGGCGTGGTTGGCCTGGTGATGGCGGCGTGGACGTTGCGCGCGAACTGGGCTGTGTCGCCGGCCACGGCTGCGGCCGCGATCGAGGCGCACGCACCGCTCGACAACCTGGTGGTGACCGCGGTCGGGTTACGCGACCAGCCGCGCCCGGTGCTCGCGGAGATTCGCGAGGCCATCGTCAGCCAGGCGGCGGCGCGACTGGCCGGGGTGGATGTCACACGCGTGGTGCCGCTGCGCCAACCGTTGGCGGTCATGGTGGCGGTGCTGGCAGGCACCGTTGTGATCCTCTCGCTCAGTTCACCGGCGGGACTGCTGGCGCCCGAGCCGATCACCGCGGGCCTCGAAGCCCGCACCCGCGGCATCGACCACCTGACGGTTGAGATGACACCGCCGGCCTACGCCGGACAACCCGCCGAGACCGCGACCGATCCCGTTCAGATCGGCGTCGTGGCGGGCAGCCGCGTCAGGTTGGTGGTGTCGTCAGCGGCGGAAAGCATAACCGCTGAACTGGCGGGCCTGCCGCCGCTGGCGTTGGCGCGGGAGGCCGGCGCCTTTACCGGCGAGTGGACCGCGGAGCGCTCGACCGCCGTGGCGATTCGTCCGGCGGGCGGCGAGGGCCGCGACGTGAAGTTCCTGTCGGTGATCGTCGTGCCCGATGCGCCCCCCGCTGTCCGGGTGCCGGTGCCGGGCAAGGATCTCGCGCTGGCCGGCACCAAGGGGCGCATCACCGTCGGCGTCGAGGCGCGGGACGATCTCGGGCTCGCCGCGCTGTCGGTGCGGTTCACCAAGGCATCAGGCGGTGGCGAATCGCTGACCTTTACCGAAGGCGAGGTGCCGCTTGTCATCACGCGCAGCGACGGCCGCCGCTGGAGCGGCCGGGCCGAGTGGGTGCTTGACGGTCTCGAACTGTCCGACGGCGATGTGCTCGTCTATCGCGCCATCGCCCGCGATCGCAACCCGAACGGCATGCCCGTGCAGTCCGAGCAGTACCTGCTCGAAGTCGGGCGGCTGGCCGGCGCCGTCGGTTCGGGCTTCGCGCTGCCGGCCGAGGAGAAGAAGTACGCCATCAGCCAGCAGATGGTGATTTACAAGACGGAGCAGTTGCTCGCGGCGCGGGCGAAGCACCCGACCGATTGGGTGGAGCAGAACCAGCTGGTGGCGATCGAGCAGCGGATGGTGCGCGCCGAAGTCGTGTTCCTCGGCGGTGGCGAAGTGCAGGACGAAGTGGAAGAGGCCGCGCACTCCCACGAAGTGACCGAAGGGCGGCTGGCGAACACGGGCCGCGCCGAGATGCTGCGGGCCATCAACTTCATGTCGCAGGCCGAAGCGTTGTTGAACGACGGCAAGGCGGCCGAGGCGCTGGTCCGCGAGCGCGAGGCGCTCAAGAGCCTGGAGCGCGCGTTCGACCGCCGCCGCTACTTCCTGCGGACCTTGCCCGACCGCTCGCGGATTGACGCGACGCGCCGGCTGACCGGCAACCTCAGGGACGCGCGGTCGTGGGCGCGGGACCGGAGCCGGGTGGACGAGCCGCCGGCTCTGGCCCGGGTGCGCGCGCTGATGCGCGACCTTGCGGCCGCGGCCAACGGGGCGGCCGGCGCCGACGCCGTGCTGGCGGCCCAGGTCGCCGCCCTCGACCCCGCCGTGGCCACGCTGCAGCAAGCCGCCGTGGCGCTTGCCACCGCGGCCGACGAAGCGTCCCGCCGGAGCGCCTTGTGGGGAGCCATGC
>CAYGMD010000063.1:16187-24271 GCA_964350785.1 uncultured Acidobacterium sp.
CATGCAGGCAGTCACCAACCAGGCGATCGCGTCGATGGGGTCGGCAGGCGACCTGTGGCTGCAGATCGATCCGCTGGCCGGCCGGCTGGCCGACGAGATGGCGCGGCCGGGAAAGGGCAGTCGATGACGCGGGACGCGATCCTGTGTGCCGGGCTGCGGGCCGTGGCGGTGACGATCGCGGTGGCCGCGATGATCGATCCCGTGATGACGGTGTCGCGGCCGGTGCCGCGCCGCGTCGTGATCGCCCGTTTGGCCGCGACCGATGGCGAGGCCGTGGCTAGCGCGGCCCGGTCGGCGCTGCCGGGCGCGACGGTCAGCGTTCGTGCCGTCAGCCACGGCCGGCTGCCGTGCGCGCCAGGTGAGTCGTGCCTGATGGTGGCCGATGGCTCGGTCGCGGCCGAACTGCCCGACGACGTTGAGGAGCCGGTGTCGTTGGTTCGCGTCCCTCGACCCGACGGACCGAATCTGGCGATGCAGTCGATCGTCGCACCCCTGACGCAAAGCACGGCCGGGGCCGGGCGCGTGCGCGTTGCGCTTGCCGGGACGGGCATGGCGGGCCGGCGAACCGAACTTCGGATCAGTGATGGCGCCGCGACGGTGGGCTCCGCCGTTCACGAGTGGGCCGCCGACGGCGACGTGACCGTCGCGGTTCCGTGGTGGCCGCTGGCGGGCCGCGCCCGCGCGTTGCACGTGGCGGCGCTGCCGTTCGAGGGCGAGGTGTCGGTCGTCGATAACGCTCTCGATATTGGCGTCACCGTGTCGTCGGCGCGCGCCCGCGTGCTGGTGTATGACGTGCGGCCGTCGTGGGGGAGTACCTTCGTTCGGCGTGCCCTTGAAGACGACCCGCGCTTCGAGGTCGAGCATCGCGCCGGATTAGCGCCGTCGCTGGCGGCCGGCACGGCAGGGGGACGGCTCGATGCGGCCACGCTCGACGCCGTCGCCGTGGCCGTGATCGGCGGTCCCGACGGGTTGGGCAACGGCGACGTGACGCTGCTCGAGCGGTTCGTACGCGAGCGGGGCGGCACGCTCATCCTGGTACCCGATCGCCAGATTGCCGGCGCCGCCGCACGGCTGGTGAGCGGCCGGTGGAGCGAGCACCTGGAACCCGTGCCTTCGCCGGCCGGCCCCTTGCGCGCGTCCGAGACGCTGCAGCTCGCCGAGGCATCACCTTTTGACGTGGTCCTCGCGACCGTCAAGGATCGTCCCGTCGTGGTGGTGTCGCCGTCGGGACGCGGCCGCATCGTGGTGGCGGGGGCGATGGATGCCTGGCGCTACCGGGATGCCGACCGGGGTGCCTTCGACCGCTTCTGGCGATCGGTGGTGCTGGAATCGGCGGCGGCCGGCGCGGCCGTGCGCATCGACATGGCGCAGCCGATCGCGGCGCGCGGACACAAAGTGCCGTTCGTGGTTCGCGCGCACCGCATGTCAATACCGACGGCCGCCACCGCGAGCGCGTCGGCCACGTGCGGCGATCGCCCGGCGCGGTCGCTGCGATTGTGGCCGCAGGCCGAGCCGGGCGTGTTCGCCGGGACGGTATCGGCAGACGCCGACGGGCCATGCGAGGTCCGGGTGGTGATTGACGATGCCGAGCCAGCGATCGGCGGGCTCGCCGTCACGACCGGCGCCACCGCGAGCGTGAGTGCCGTGATGTTGCAACTCGAGCGCGCCGCCGCGCGCACCGGTGGCGTCGTCGGCGATGTGGACGCCGTGATCGCGAAGCTGACGGCTTCGTCGCAAGGCACCGCGCCGACCGCGGTGTGGCCCATGCGATCGCCGTGGTGGATGTCTCCATTTGTCGCATGCCTCGGCCTTGAGTGGTGGCTGCGACGCCGCGCTGGACTGAGGTAAAGTTCTTGTCTATGCCGTCTCGCCGCGATTTTGCGAAGGCCCTCGGCCTCGGCGCCATCGGCCTTGGTCTCGGGCCGTCGGTGTTCGCCAGGCAGACCACAACGCCCTTTCCCGCCGTCAAGAATCCGAAGTATCGCAACTGGTCTGAAGACGCATTGCGCGAAGCCAGGCGGCTGGGCTGCACCTATGCCGACATCCGCTTCACGCTGAATCGCTCGAACGGTGTCGCCGTCCGCAACGGCGAGATCCAGAGCGGCGGCAACATCGGCTTCGGCCAGTTCGGCGACGAAGACACGTACGGCTTCGGCGTGCGCGTGATTCACTCGGGCGTGTGGGGGTTCTCGAGCAGCCCCAACGTCACGCCCGAGGCGATCAAGCGCGTGGTCGGCCTGGCCACCGAAGTCGCCAAGGCCAGCGCGATGGCGAAGAAGTTCGATGTGCGGCTGGCGCCGGTCAAGGCCTACGACACCTTCTGGCAGACGCCGATCAAGGTCGATCCCTGGAGCATCCCGCTCGAGGACAAAGTGGCGATGCTCGTGGACGTCACCCGGACGATGCAGAAGAACCCGGACGTGATGTTCGGGAACGCCGCCGTCAACTTCAACTACGAGTGGAAGTTCCTCGCGACCTCCGAGGGGTCGTTCATCGAGCAGGTCTTCTACTACACGGCTGCCGCCATCAGCGCCACCGTTCGCAAGGACGGCGTCGTCAAGACGCGCACCTTCGACCCCGGCACCGAGACGCGTGGCTGGGAGTTCGTGACCGACCACGACCTGAAGGGCAATGCGGAACGCGTGGCGGCCGAAGCCGTCGAGTTTGCCATGGCCAAGCCGGTCGGCTCGGGTCTGAAAGACCTGATCCTGATGCCCAACCACTCGGCGCTCACGATTCACGAGATCATCGCCCATCCCACCGAACTCGATCGCATTGTCGGCTACGAAGCCAACTACGCGGGCACGAGCTTCGTGAAGCTGGGCGACGTCGGCAAGCTGAAGTACGGCTCGAAGCATCTGAACATCACGGCCGACCGCACGCACCCGGGTGGCGCGTCGACCGTAGGCTACGACGATGACGGGGTCGAGGCGCAGAAGTGGCCGATCATCCGCGACGGCATCCTGGTGGGCCTGCAGACCAATCGCGAGACCGCGCACTACATGGGTGAGGCCACGTCGCGCGGCTGCACCTTTGCCAACCACTGGCGCAACTACCCGTTCCTGCGCATGCCGAACATCCAGATGGAGCCGGGGCCGAAGGGCTCGCCGACGCTCGACCAGATGATTGCAAGCATCCAGGACGGGGTGCTGGTGGACGGGCAAGGCAGCTTCAGCATTGACCAGCAGCGCTACAACGGCCAGTTCGGCGGCGACTGCTTCTGGGAGATCAAGAACGGCAAGAAGACGCGGATGGTGACGGACTTCACCTACAACGCCATCACCACCGACTTCTGGGCCAACCTCGACGCGGTCGGTCCGCCCGAGGAATGGAAACACATCGGCATGGGCGGCGACGCGAAGGGGCAGCCGGTGCAATCGAACCGTCCATCCCACGGCGCCTCACCCATCCTGCTGCGCAAGATCATGGTCGGCACGGCGTTTAAATAAGGACATCGCAATGGCGTACTCGAGAGACGAGATCAAGCAGATCACCGACAAGGTGCTCAACATGTGCAAGGCCGACGCGGCCGAAGTGCGCTTTTCTGGCGGCGAACGGTCGGCGACGCGGTTTGCCAACTCCAGCATCACCGCCAACCTGATCGAGCACGACCAGGAAGTCCAGATCACGGTGCGCTACGGCCAAAAGTCGGCCAGCGCGACGACCCACCAGTTCGACGATGAGTCGCTCATGCGCACCATCGACGCCGTGCAGGCGCTGGCGCGCCGCAAGCCCGACAACCCGGAACTGATGCCGCTGGTGAAGCCCCCCCAGGCCTACCTGGAGTTCGACGCGGCGCTGCCGTCGGCGGTGAACTTCGGGCCGGCCGAGCGGGCGAAGATGGTCAAGGCCAGCACCGATATCTGCGAGAAGAAGGGCGTGCTTGGCGCCGGCTACATCCCCAAATTCGACTGGGTGGACGCCAGCGCCAACTCGGAGGGCCTGTTCAACTACTTCCACTACGCCGATGCCAGCTTCATCCTGACCTGCCGCACGCCGGACCAGACCGGCTCGGGCTGGGCCGGCACGACCGGCGTCAAGGACATCAAGAACATCGACGCCGAGATGCTGACCAACGTGGCCGCCGACAAGGCCATCCGGTCGCGCCAGCCGCGGGCGATTGAACCCGGCAACTACACCGTGATCCTCGAGCCGCGCCCGGCGGCGCGCTACCTGTCGCTGATGACCGGGTCGCTCAACGCGCGCAACGCCGAGGAAGGCCGCAGCTTCATGAGCGGCAAGCAGCGCGGCGAGACCCGGCTGGGCGAGAAGGTGTTCGGCGACAACTTCACGCTGCGCAGCGAGATCGGCAACCCGATCCTGCGCCAGTCGCCGATCGGGCAGGACGGCCTGGCCGCCAAGAGCATTACCTGGGTGGAGAAGGGCGTCGTCACGAACCTGTTCTACGATCGCTTCTGGGCCAACCGCCAGAAGAAGGAACCGACCGGCACCACGCCCAACATGAGCCTGGTGATGGCGGGCGGCACGACCAGCATCGAGGACATGATCAGGAGCACCAAGCGCGGACTGCTGGTCACGTTCTTCTGGTACATCCGTCCCGTCGACAACATGACGCTGCTCAACACCGGCATGACCCGCGACGGCTTGTTCCTGATCGAGAACGGCGAGATCGTGGCGCCGGTGCAGAACTTCCGCTGGAACGAATCGCCGGCGGTGAGCTTCAACAACATCTCGGCGCTCGGCCCGCAGGTCCCCATGCACACGGGCGAGGCCTACGACAACCCGGGCACGGCCCTGGTGCCGGCGATGAAGCTCGAAGATTTCACCATGACCTCGATTTCCCCAGCTGTGTAGTGCCAGGAGGGCAGCACTTTAGTGCTGCCGGAGACAGACATGAAAAGACGCGACTTCGTCAAAACCCTCGGCGCCACCGGCGTCGCCCTGTATGCCAGCGACCTGGTCGGCGACCTGATTGCGCAGTCGCCCAAGGCCCGCGTGATGGAATCGCGCTTCAAGGGCCTGTCCGACATCGCGTTATCGGAAGCCAAGCGCCTCGGCTGCACGTATGCCGACATCCGCTTCACTCGCAACGTGAACGACAGCGTCGCTGTCCGCGACCGCATTGTCACCGACTCGTTCGGCTTCGGCGCCGGCGGCATGGAGACGAGCGCCGGCTTCGGCGTCCGCGTGATCCACAGCGGGGTGTGGGGCTTTGCGAGCAGCCCGTTCGTCACCGAGGGCGACATCAGGAAGATCACGGCCCAGGCCACGGAAGTGGCGAAGGCGAGCGCGGTCAGCAAGCGCTTCGAGGTGAAGCTGGCGCCGGTGCCGGCGTACCAGGACTACTGGGCCTCGCCGGTGAAGCAGAAGCCCGAAGACGTGTCGCTCGACGACAAGATCGCCTTCCTCATGACGATCAACGAGGCGGCGCTCAAGGTGCCCGGCGTGATCCGCGTGCAGTCGAACATGGCATTCGACTACGAGTGGAAGTACCTCGCGACCTCCGAAGGTTCGTACATCGAACAGGAGATCTACCGCACGTCGCCCGGCTTCACCGTGACCGCGCTCAAGGACGGCAAATCCAAGTCGCGCACCTTCTCGGTGGCGCCGAAGTCGGCGGGCTACGAGGTGGTGTTGCATGCCAGGATGCTCGAGAACGTCGAGCGGATTGCCGCCGAGGCGGTGGCGCACTGCACCGCGCCGCCCGCCGGCGTGGGCCTCAAGGACCTGATCATGACGCCGGCGCACGCCATGCTCACCATCCACGAAATTGTCGCGCACCCCACCGAACTGGACCGCGTCGTCGGCTACGAGGCCAATTACGCCGGCACCAGCTTCGTCAAGGCGTCGGACGTCGGCAAGCTGATGATGGGCTCGAAGCTGTTCAACGTGACGTGCGACCGCACGCTCGAGGGCGGCATGTGCACGGTCGGCTACGACGATGACGGCGTCAAGTCGCAGCGCTGGCCGATCATCCAGGAAGGCAAGCTGGTGGACCTGCAGACCAACCGCGAGACGGCGCACTACATTGGCCAGACCGCGTCCAAGGGCTGCACCTTCGCGACCTCGTGGCGCAACTACCCGTTCCTGCGGATGCCCAACGTGCACGTCGAGCCGGGCCCGCCGGGATCGCCGACGCCCGACGAGATCATTGCCGACACCAAGGACGGCATCCTGATCGACGGCCGCGGCAGCTATTCGATCGACCAGCAGCGCTACAACGGCCAGTTCGGCGGCGACGCGTACTGGGAGATCAAGAACGGCAAGAAGACGCGCATGCTGAGCGACGTCACCTACAACGCCATCACCACCGACTTCTGGCAGAACCTCGACGCGACGTCGGGCAAGGAATCGTGGGAGATGTTCGGGACGACCGGCGACGCCAAGGGTCAGCCGGTGCAGATCAACCACCCGTCGCACGGCTCGCCGTGGTGCCGCATTCGCCGCATCATGGTTGGCGCCGCGTTCAGCTGATCGGGAAGGCGGGCGGTAGCCCGCCCATCTGCGTAATCTGTGTCATCTGAGTGGTAAAAAGGGACCGAAGGGGAGTGTGCGATGCACGCCCCTTCGGTCCTACCCCCCAGAGAATTGGTCCGCCTGACCCCCAGAACCGTCGGTTAAGGGTTCGGCACAACCGTCAGTTGGTTGTCGATGCGGTAGCCCGGCGCCTCGGTGGCGGCGATGCGGGCCGCCTCGTCACGCTGCATGGCGGTCTTCACCGAACCTTTGAGCACGACGGTCTTGGTCTCGTGGAAGGTGTCGACGTTGATGTGGCTGGCGTCGACGGTGCGGTCGGCCATCAGCGCCGACTTCACGTCGATGGTCTCGATGGCGGCGGCGACGGCGCCGGCGGCGCTGGCCGCGGCGTCGCGGGTGGCCTCGGCCGCGTTCTTGGTGGCTTCCTTGGCATCGGCCTTGGCTTCGGCGCTGGCCGCGGCGGCCTTGTCGGCGTTGCGATCGGCGTCCTTCTCGATGCCGGCGGCGGTGTTCGAACACGCTGCGAGCGAGAAGCTGCTGATGAGTGCGAGTGCGAGATATCCGTTCTTCAAGCTCATCCTCCTGCGGGCTTGCGTGCCCGACACTCTGGACATATCAAGTTTGGTGCCAGTAATCTGGCGTCCAAACCATGCGATCCCGGTCAATAGTTGGAATCGGCGGTCGCAAGTGCGGTCGTGGGCTTCCAACTGCTAGGCGCCTTCGCGTTGCCCAAAGCAGTTCATTGATTGGGTAGGCCGCTACATAAAGTGGGTAGCCAGGTGGGCGGGCGCGGGATTGTTGTTGGGCCTGTTCTTTGCATCGACGGTCGAGTTTCCAACAAAGGACCTAATTCCATGCATGTGGCTCGGAAAACTACCGGAGGCAAGACGCGCGCGACGGCCGCGGGCACTGACACCCTGGATCAGAGACGGTTGCTGAGCGTCCTGTCGGACTACGAGCGTGGCGACTTCGCCGTGCGCATGCCCGAGGACCGCACCGGCCTGGCCGGGAAGATCTGCGACGCGCTCAACGCGACCATCGGGCGCAACCAGCGCCTCGTGAAGGAGCTCGAGCGGCTGAGCACCGTGGTCGGCAAGGCCGGCAACGTGAAGCAGCGCGCGCAGATGCCCTATGCCGAAGGTGGGTGGAGCACGGCCATCGAATCGGTCAACGCCCTGGTCTCGGACCTGGTGCAGCCGACGACGGAAGTGGCGCGCGTGATTGGCGCCGTGGCCAAGGGCGACCTGACGCAGTCGATGTCGCTCGAGATCGACGACCGGCCCCTGACCGGCGAGTTCCTTCGCACGGCCAAGGTCGTCAACACGATGGTGGCCCAGCTGGGCACCTTCTCGTCGGAAGTGACCCGCGTCGCGCGCGAGGTGGGCAGCGAGGGCAAGCTGGGCGGCCAGGCGGTCGTCAAGGGCGTGGCCGGCACCTGGAAAGACCTGACCGACAACGTCAACCTGATGGCCGCCAACCTGACCAGCCAGGTGCGCAACATCGCCGAGGTGACCACCGCCGTGGCCAAGGGCGACCTGTCCAAGAAGATCACCGTCGACGTGAAGGGCGAGATCCTGGAGCTGAAGGACACCATCAACACCATGGTGGACCAGCTGAATGCCTTCGCTTCGGAAGTCACCCGGGTG
>CAYGMD010000064.1:0-19178 GCA_964350785.1 uncultured Acidobacterium sp.
TACTGGCGCACGGGGTTCGACTGGCGGGCACAGGAGCGCAAGCTCAACCAGTTCGAGCAGTTCACCACCACCATCGACGGCCTCACGGTCCACTTCATTCATCGGCGTTCGAAGCATGCCAACGCCTTGCCGCTGCTCATCACGCACGGCTGGCCGGGCTCGATCGTCGAGTTCACCAAGATCATCGGCCCGCTCACCGATCCGGAAGCGCATGGCGGCACGGCCGCCGACGCGTTTCATGTGGTGATGCCATCGATTCCCGGGTTCGCCTTTTCGCAGGCGCCGAAAGCACCCGGCTACGATCCGGCGCGCATCGCGGCGCTCGAAGCCAAGCTGATGGCGCGGCTGGGTTACCCGCGCTACGGCGTGCAAGGCGGCGACTGGGGGTCGATCATCAGCACGCAGATTGCCCTGCTGGATGCCCCACGGGTGGCGGGCCTGCACCTCAACATGTGCTTCGGGTCGGCGCCGGCCGGCACCGACCCGAACGCCGGCCTGACCGAGCGCGAGCGCGAGCGGCTGAAACAGCGCCAGGTGTTCCAGGCCGAAGAGACCGGCTACCAGCAGATCCAGGGCACGAAGCCGCAGACGCTGGGCGTCGCGCTCAACGACTCGCCCGTGGGACTGGCGTCATGGATCGTCGAGAAGTTCCGCACCTGGTGCGATTGCGACGGCGATCCCGAGAAGGTGTTCACCAAGGACGAACTGCTGACCAACATCTCGCTGTACTGGTTTACGCAGACTGCCGCGTCGTCCGCGCGCATCTATTACGAGAGCCGGCATGCCCCGCCCTCGCCCACTGCCGGCCGGCGCATCGAGGTGCCGACCGCGTGCGCCGACTTCCCGAAAGAGATCATCTGGTCGCCACGGCGCTGGCTCGAGGGGCGCTACAACATCACGCGCTGGACGGAAATGCCCCGGGGCGGCCACTTCGCGGCGTTCGAGCAGCCGCAACTGCTGGTGGATGATGTGCGCGCGTTCTTTGCGACGGTGCGCTGACACCCCGTGTGCCCCATGTGGGGTCAGTGTTAGGCTGGGCCATGGCCGATGCCCTGCGGGCGCGGGCCGGCCGCAAGGGAATCTCGCTCGAGGAAGAAGTGCGCGGCACCCTGGCCGCGTCCGTGGAGTTCAAGCGGCAGGCATTTCTCCGTCGCGCCAAGGCCATCCGCACCGCGATCGGCGGCAAGGCCGCGCGAAAATTGGCAATCTTCGCAAGAGTTTCGCCAAAAGGTCCACCTGAATTCTCAACACTTAGCGGACAGGGGCTGGGAAACGATCCCCGACCCCTTTCTCGACGCGGCAATCCCCTTCGCCGACCCACACACCGGCATGGCCTACGCCTATGTCACCAACCGCATGGGCGGCGTGACCGTGGATCCAAGGGACGTGGCACTCAGAAACGCGCTGCCACCGGCGCTGCGGTGACACGCGGCGCTTTTGCGCGGCGCCGATCCGGAATAAACTCATCATCTCCCTGGGGCGGCCTCGCCGCCTCCTTCATAACGGTTTTCAGATCGATCTGATTCGTATTGCAAGTGGTCACACGATGAGCGAGATGTGGGTGTTGGCGTTCGGCGCGGCCGTGGCCGGGCTGGTGCAGGGGATTTCGGGATTTGCCTTTGCCATGGCGGCGATGTCGATCTGGGTGTGGGGCGTCGATCCCGCGCTGGCGGCGGTGATGGCGGTGTTCGGCGGCCTGACCGGTCAAGTCATCTCGGTACTCAGGGTCCGCCGCGGCTGGCATCTCGAGTTGTTATGGCCGTTCGTGCTCGGCAGCGCGATCGGCATCCCGATCGGCACCCGGCTGCTGCCGTTACTCGATGCCAACCGCTTCAAGCTCGTGCTCGGCTCGATGCTGGTGGTGTGCTGCTCGGCCATGCTCGCCACCGACCGGCTGCCCCACTTCAAGCGGGGCGGCCGCCTCGCCGATGCCCTGGTCGGATTGCTCGGCGGCGTGATGGCGCCGCTCAGCGGCTTCAGCGGCCTGGCGCCGGCGCTGTGGTGCACCTTGCGCGGCTACACCAAGGACGCGCATCGCGCGGTCCTGCAGAACTTCAACCTGGTCGTGCTGGCGGCCACCTTCGCCGCCCTCGTCTGGTCCGGCCGCGCGCACGCCGGCCTGCTGCCGCAAATGGGCGTCGTCGCCGGCTCGCTGATCGTGCCGTCGCTCTACGGCTCGAAGATCTACATCGGCATGAGCCCGGTGGCCTTCAGGCGCGGCGTGCTGTGGCTGTTGATCCTGGCCGGGGTCGTGATGCTGGCATCGTCTCTCAAGACCATGATCGCGTAGCGGGCGGCGGGGGTCGCGGCTACGCCACGAAGCCGCGCCACAGGTACCACAGCCCCAGCACAAGCACGAACGCCTGTGAGACCCGGTTTAACAGCGGCCGGCGGCCGCTGAACAGGCGATCGGCAACCGACAGCCCCAGCAGCGCCGGCGCCGTGCCGGCGCCGAACACCGCCAGCGCGGTGGCCCCCTCGAGCGGTCCGCCGCGCGACGCGGCGGCAATCACCGCCGAGTACAGCAGGCCGCACGGCAGCAGGCCCAGGAACAAGCCAATCAGCAATGGATGCGGCGGCAGGCGGCCCTTGAGGCCGCGCGCGACGCGGGCGAACAGCACGCCGCCCGATGGCCCGCGGCCGCCGCGATCCAGCAGGGTCGCCAGCGCCCACAACACCAGCGCCGCTCCGGCCATGGCCGCGGCCACGCGCTGGATGCCCATGAAGGCGCCGGCGCGATCGAGCACATGGCCGATGCTCGCGGCCATCGCGCCCAGCACCGCGTACGTGACGATGCGTCCCGCGGTGTACCACAACTGCGCGGCCATCGCCGCGTGGCGCCCTACCGGCGCCACGTACTGTCGCGACACCACCATCACGAACGGCGCGCACATCCCCACGCAGTGAGCCACGCTGCCCACCAGCCCCAGCACGAGGAATCCCAGCAGGTCGAGGTCGACCGCGAGGTGGCCGCTATGAGTCATAGGCCAGGCACTCGGCCAGCGCCGGGTCCTTGAGCGGAACCGCCTGGTGCCGCTCGAGCGACCAGCCAAAGACCAGCACGAACAGGCCCAGGAACCCCAGGGTCGTCACGAACTCGATGGCCGGCAGGCGGCCATGCGCCGCCTCGGCGCCGTGACCAATCGCGGGCCCCACCATCAGGTACAGCTCCCAGAACTGCGCGAAGATGATCAGCAGCGCCACCGGCACGAGCCGCACGGGTTTGCGCTTGGCCGCGCGCGGCAGCAGCAGCAGGAACGGCACCACGAACTTCAACAGCGGCAGCACCAGAAAGTACGGCAGCCAGCCGTTGGCCGAGCGGCGCAGGAAGTACGCGGTCTCTTCCGGGATGTTGGCGTACCAAATCAGCATGAACTGGCAGAAGTAGATGTAGGCCCAGAAGCCGGTGGTGGCAAACATCATCTTGGCCAGGCTGTGAATGTGGTTCTGGTTGATGAACCCCTTGAGGTTGCCGGTCGCCACCAGCAGCCCGGCGACCACGGCCACAAACGCCGTGCCGGTCTGCATCACGTCCGTGAACACCAGTACCGCGAACATGGTCGAGAACCAGTGCGCGTCGAGCGACAGCAGGAAATAGAAGCTGACGATGCTGAGGGTGATGGCGAACACGACCAGGAACAGCGCCGACACCACGCGGCTGGTGCCGGTGGCGGCCACGCCGCCTTCGCGATCCTGGCGCCGCGACGTCCGCACGAACAGCGCCCCGAACACGACCCACAGCAACAGGCTGAGGCCCACCAGCACCGTGAACATGGTGACGTTAAGGAACGGCGCCTTGTGCGTCAGCAGTTCGTCTCCGGCGACGACCTCCACGTGCGACCACTCGTAGAGTGAGTGCGCGCCCAGGCCGACGGCCATGGCGAGCAGGCCGCCCGGCAGCAGCCAGGCCGTCATCGCCTCCGGAATGCGGCGCATGGTCACCGACCAGGCCGCCCCCGTGAGATACAGAATCGCCAGCCACAGAGCCCCGAACACGCCCAGGCCGAGGGCGAAGAACGCGCCGATCAGGTATGCGCTCCACGCCAGTTGGGCGTGACCGGCGGTGAAGGCCCACCCCAGCGCCGCCGCACCGGCCACGACGGCGGCCAGCGCCAGGGCACGCACGACGCCTGGCAGGACCAGCCGGGCCGGGGCGGGAGGCAGTTCGAATGAATGGGCGTGGCTCATGGCTTGACTCCGACTGCAGCCGGTTGGGCCACGGGCTCAACCGACTGCAGGTGCCGGATGTAATGAATCACCGACCAGATGTCGTTGGCGTCAACCTGCCGGGCGTGGCTCGGCATGGAGTTCTGGCCGCGCATGGGCCGGTGGAACAACTGGCCGTCGGGCCAGTCGCGCACCTTCTGGGTCATCAGGCTCGGCGGCTTCGGGAACAGCGCAGTCAGCACGCCGTCACCGGCCCCGCGCGGACCGTGGCACGTAATGCACACGTTGTCGAAGACGAACTTGCCATGGGCGATGACCGCGGCCGAGGGCGGCAGCGGATTGACCAGCTCGGCCCCGGCGCGATCGGCCTCATTCTGCGCGTAGGGGTACGGCACCTCGCCCACGGCCACGCTGCCCGCAGGCGGCTCCATCGGCCCGGTCGCGCGGCCGCCAAACACGTCGCGCCGCTGCGCCGTCAGCCGTGGTTGGTCGACCATGTCGAGGCGGTTGCCTTCGTGGTGAGGCGAGCGTCCCGCCGGCAAGCCGATGTCGCAGCCGGCGACGGCCAGGGCCAGCAGCGCGGTCGCGATCGCGCCCGTGCGGTTACGCATGGGTGCCTCCTTCGCCATCGACCACTCGCACGTGATCCGCGCCGAGCGAGGCGACGAAGCGCGCGGCCTCGGCGGCATCCCATTTCGGGTCGGTGGCGGCAATCCACAGCACGAATCGGTCCACGGTCGCACCGGTGGCGGTCATGGGTGGCGGTTGCGGCACCGAATCCTTCTTGCCGGCAACAATCGCGAGGCACGCCGTGCCCAGCGCCGACCAGAACACCATGGCCTCGAACGTGATCGGGATGAAGGCCGGCCACGAGAAGAACGGCTTGCCGCCGAAGTTGAGCGGCCAGTCCCACACCATCACGTAGTTCTGCAGGCCCTGGGCGAACAGGATGCCGCCCACCGCGAGCGCGGCCGAGGCCCACGGAATCCACGACCGCCGCTCGCCCATCGCCTCGTCCATGCCGTGGATGGGGAACGGGGTCAGGAAGTCGAACTGCGTCCAGCCGGCCTCGCGCACCCTGGCCGCGGCCGCCACCGCGTCGGCCGGTTCGTAGAAGTCGCCGAGAATTCCCGCCGTGGTTGCCGGCGTCATGACCGCACCTCCTGCAGCGCCGGCACGACCCGCGGCCGCTCGTCCCGCGGCGCGCGCGCCACCTTCGGATCCATCACGCCCTTCACTTCGGAGATCGCGACCACCGGCAGGAACCGCACGAACAACAGGAACAACGTGAAGAACAGGCCGAACGACCCGAACAGGATGGCGTAGTCCCAGAACGTCAGCGCATACATGCCCCAGGACGAGGGCAGGTAGTCGCGGTGCAGCGAGGTGACCACGATCACGTAGCGCTCGAACCACATGCCGACGTTGACCAGGATCGACACCACGAACAGGACCCAGTTGTTGCGGCGCAGCGCCTTGACCCAGAACAACTGCGGGATGATCGCGTTGCAGGTGAACATGATGGCGTAGGCCCACCAGTACGGCCCGAACGCGCGGTTCGTGAAGACGAATCCTTCCCACTCGCTGCCCGAGTACCACGCCATGAAGAACTCGGTCGAGTAGGCGAACCCCACCAGCATGCCGGTCAGCATCAGGATCTTCGCCATATCCTCCATGTGATTGAGGGTGACGTAGTTCTTGAGGCCGAAGTAGCCGCGCATGAACGTCATCAGCGTGATCACCATCGCGAACCCGGAGAAGATGGCGCCGATCACGAAGTAGGGCGGGAAGATCGTGGTGTGCCACCCGGGCATCACCGAGGTGGCGAAGTCGAACGACACGATGGTGTGCACCGAGAACACCAGCGGCGTGGCCAGCCCGGCCAGCACCAGGTAGGCCGACTCGTAGTGCCGCCACGCGCGGTGCGACCCGTTCCAGCCGAAGCACATCGCGTTGTAGATGGCCCGCCGCCACGGGTGCGTCGCGCGGTCGCGCACCGTCGCCAGGTCGGGCAGCAGGCCGAGATACCAGAACGCCAGCGACACCAGCCCGTAGGTCGAGATCGCGAAGATGTCCCAGGCCAGCGGCGAGTTGAAGTTCACCCACAGCGGCCCGCGGGCGTTGGGGTACGGCACCAGCCAGTACGCGAACCACGCACGGCCCAGGTGAATGATCGGAAAGATGCCCGCGCAGGCGACCGCAAACAGCGTCATGGCTTCGGCGGCGCGGTTGATGCCGGTGCGCCACTGCTGCCGGAACAGGTAAAGGACGGCCGAGATCAGCGTGCCGGCGTGGCCAATGCCGATCCAGAACACGAAGTTGATGATGAACGAGCCCCAGCTGACCGGCTGGTTGACGCCGGCAATGCCCATGCCCGTGTAGAAGAGCGTGGCCAGCGCCAGCACCAGCAGGCCCAGGAACGCCAGCGCCACGCTGAACGCCAGCCACCACTTGCGGGTCGGGAACTGCTCGGCGTGCATGCAGATGTCGCGATCGACCTCGGCCCACCGCTTGTTGCCCGTCACGAGAGGCTCGGCGATGGCCAGGTCGCCGCCGTAGGGGCCCGCGCCGGCCAGCACGATCGGGGAGCCGGTCAACTGGCTGTCGTCCATCACCGTGGCGTATGGACTGATCTCAGGCTTTGTCATTCCGCACCTTGGTCAGGTAAGAGATCGACGGCTTGACGCCGACCGCCTCGAGCAGCTTCATGGCCCGCGGATGTGACGCCTGCGCCGCCACCCGCGACTTGGGATCGTTGACGTTGCCGAACGTGATGGCGCCGGTCGGGCACGCTTCCAGGCACGCCGGGACGACGGCGCCGTCGGGCAGCTGGTCCTTCGAGCGGCCCTCGCGCGCCGCCTCGGCCCGCGCCCCGTTGATGCGCTGCACGCAGAACGAACACTTCTCCATCACGCCACGGCTGCGCACCGTGACCTCCGGGTTGTTCTTCATCTGCATCGGCGGCCGCGTGTTCAGCTCGCCGTTCGTCGCAATCCGCGGCACCAGCCAGCGGAAGAACGCGCTCTCCTGCGGCTTGCTGTATTCGAAGTAGTTGAAGCGCCGCACCTTGAACGGGCAGTTGTTGCCGCAATACCGGGTGCCCACGCACCGGTTGTAGATCTGCTGGTTGAGGCCCTCGTCGCTGTGCAGCGTCGCCACGAACGGGCACACCGTTTCGCACGGCGCGTTTTCGCAGTGCTGGCACAACATCGGCTCGAACAGCGTCTGCGGCTCTTCGACCACGTCCAGCGGGCCGTCCCACACCTCGGCGTCCCACCCGCCATCCTTCTTCGGCGCGTCGTAGTAGCGGTCGATGCGAAGCCACGACATCTCGCGGCCGTCGAGCATGTTGCGGCGGCCGACGATGGGGATGTTGTTCTCGGACTGGCAGCCGATCACGCACTTGCCGCAGCCGTTGCACTTGCTGAGGTCGATGGCCATCGCCCAGCGCGCATTCGGATACTCGTGCGCCGGCCACATCGACGGCCCCGCCGGCTCCTGCTCGGTGCCGGCCGCGGGATTCGCTTCGTACGTCGACAGCGTGGTGGCCGGCACCACCGGCCGCCGCTCGCGATCGATCACGTCGGACCCTTGCGCCAGCGCCAGGGCTTCATGTCCCGCGACCTTGCGGATGGTCACCGGCAGGCCCGACGACACCAGGCGGCCGCCGCTCACCAGCCGCAGCCCGAAGGCGTTCGGGCCAATGCCGTCGCCAATCGCGCCACACGCGGTGCGGCCGAGTCCCAGCGGCACGGCCACCTGGTCGACGTGCATGCCGGCATGGCGGTACGCCGGCGCCACCAGCTTGCCGTGTCCCGCATCCACTTCCACGAGGTCGCCGTTCGCCAGCTGCATCTCGTCGAAGCGGCGCGGCGCAATCGAGACGGCGCCGCCCCACGTGATGCGCGTGATCGGATCCGGCAGCTCGTGCAGCCAGCCGTTGTTGCCGGCACGGCCGTCGCCGAGTGCCAGATGCGGGTAGAGCTGCAACTCGACGCCGCGCGCCGGCGCCGGCGCGGCGGCGATGGGAGCAAGAATCGCCATCGCGCCAGGCGCCAGCACGCGGGGCGGCGGCAGCAGGGTTGGCCCCTGCCACGCGCCCGAGCGCAGCACTTCGGTCCACGCGGTTTCAAACGCCGGCGATTCGGACGCCACGCCCAGCCGGGTGGCCCACAGCCCACGCAGGTAACGCCACCCCAGGCTCGTGCTGGCGGCGCGTTGCGCCGTGGCCGGTGGCGGCGCCGCGGCCGCGGTGGTCGCCGCGGTGACCGCCGCCATCGCGGCGGGGTCGCCGAGCGCCGCGGCCCAGTCGACGAACACGTCCAGCAGCCCGCGCGTGTCGAAGAGCGGCTGGATCACCGGCTGCTGCACGGCAAACACGCCCTTCGGCAAGACCGCATCGCTCCAGCACTCGAATGGATGGCTGGCCGGCGCCAGCGCATCGCCCAGCACCGACGTCTCGTCGAGGCGATCGTTCAGCGAGACCACGAACGGCACCTTCGCCAGCGCGGCGGCGAACCCAATCGCCGCGGGGGCGTCGTACACGGGGTTGGCGCCGGCCACAATCAACACCTGCACCTCCCCCGCCGCCATCTGGGTGGCCAACGCGGCCAGGTCCGCGACGCCGCCTGCGGCCGGCGCGAGGGCGGCCGTCTCGTCGAACAGGCCATTCGCAAACGCACCGACCGTGACGTTGAGCAGCAGCGTGGCAAATTCGAGCGCAGGGCCGGTGACCGACGCGGCCGCGGATCCGCCGGCGACGACCAGTGCCCGCCCCTCGGCGGCGGCGAGTTCAGCCGCCAGCGCCATCAAGGCCTGCGGGTCGATGCCGGCGCGGGTGGCAATGGCCTCAATCGCAAACGGCGCCAGGGCCTCTGCGACCGCCGCGTCGGCGGCGAGCGGGCCACGGCGCTGCACCACGATCAGCTCGTGCGCGAGCGCGGCGCCCACCGCCGCCAGGTCCGAATCGCGCGCCCGCAGGCGGCGATCGGCGTTGGCGCCGGTGAGCGTCAGCCGTCCTTCAACCTGGATGAACCGGCTCATACGGCCGCCCTCCGGTGGATCGGGCGACCGACGCCCGGCGAACTCCCGCTCGAAACCGTCTTCCGGATGGTCCAGGAACTCGGCGCCCAGCCCGACCAGCAGGTCCGCCTTGCCGATCAGCGGCTTCGCGACCCGGGCATCGCCGAACGCCTGCTGCCAGGCCACACCCGGTGCGTCGCACGCCAGCGGCGACCAGATCACGTGGCGAAGGCCGGTGCGCGCCGAGATCGCGGCGATCGCCAAGGCCAGCGCCGGGCTGTCGATCGAACCGGTGAGCAGCACGGCCTTCGGCCCCGCGGCCTTCACGCGCGCCACGAGATCGACGCCGAGGGCGTTCCAGGTGCTGGCCACGGTCACGCCAGAACCGCGGCGCATCGTCACGGGCCCGCGCGCGCGATCGGGATCGTACAAGTCCATCAACGCGGCGTGATGGCGCGCGCTCAGTCCCCGCCCGCTCGCCGTGCCGGCGCTCGGTGTCACCAGGATGGGCCGTCCCTCGCGAGTGCGCACGAGGACCGGCGACCCGTGCAGCACGGTCTGGAAGAAGCGGGCGCGGCCCAGGCCGTCGACCAGTTGCTCGGGCATGTCGTGGAACGGCACCGTCAGCTCCTGCGGCACCTGGCAGCCCGCGCTGGCCAGGGCGCCGGCGGCGGCAACGGCGGTGCTGACGCGCAGGAACTCGCGGCGGTCCAGCCCGGGGGCATCCGGTGAGTCGTTAGGGTCGTTGTCGTTCATGCTCATGGCGTTACCGGTGACAGGTGATGCAGGAAGTCGGCGCCTTCATCTCGGGCTTGCGGTGGCAGTCGAGGCACCACTGCATGTTGAAGTTGGTCTGCACCGACACGATGGTCATCTGGTCGACCTTGCCGTGGCAGGTCTGGCAGGCCACCATCGGCTGGCCCTGCGGGTCGGTGAGCGGCAGCTTCGACTGGCCGTTGGCGTCCTTCGCATTCAAGTGCACCGAGTGATCGAAGTAGACGAAGTCGGGCAGGTCGTGGACCTTCACCCACGGGATCGGCTCGCCGCGGTCCCAGTACTCCCGCATCTTCAGCACCCACTCCTTGTTCAGGCCGACGCTGGCATGGCAGTTCATGCACACGGCGGTGGATGGCAGCGTGGCGTGGCGGCCCTTATAGGTCATGGTGTGGCAATACAGGCAGGGGATCGCGAAGCCGCCCACGTTGACGCGCTCGCCCTTGTCGTTGACCTGCCACACCGGCGCCCCGGCCATGCGCAGGTGGCTGAAGGCGATCGGCTGCCTCGGCTCGTAGCCCTTGCGCGAGTTGCTCAGGGCAACCGCCAGCGAACCGATCAGGGCGATCACCGCGATCAGCCCGAGACCACCGACAAACTTGCGCCTGGCGTTCATTCCTCGTCACTCCCTGTCGAGCCGGCGGCCGGCGGCCTCGCCACGTCAGGCTCCACGTCGTCGAACAGCATGCGCACGGGCGGCGTCTCGAGGTCGTCGAACTGACCCGTCCTGGCGGCCCAGATGAAGAAGCTCGCGGCGATGGCGGCGATCAGCAGCGCGAGCGGCAGCAGCACGAACACCGTCTCCATGTCAGGCCGCCCTCCTGGCGAACCGCGCGCGCCGGACCGGGCGCGGCCGCGCGATGACGAACGTGCGCGTCAGCGCCGACGACAGCACCACCGTCAGCGACGACACCGGCATCAGCACGGCCGCCAGCAGCGGCCCGACAATGCCGGCCAGCGCCATGGACGAGGCCCCGGCGTTGTAGAACAGCGAGAACCCTATGTTGCGGCGAATGACGCCGCGCAGGCGGCGGGCGCCGTCGAGGAGGTCGAGCAGCGGCGCCACCCCTTCGCGGGTGAGGACGATGTCGGCGGCAACGATGGTGGCGCCCATGCCGCCGTCAACGGCAATGCCGACATCGGCGAGGGCCAGCGCCGCGGCGTCGTTCACGCCGTCGCCGACCATCATCACGGCCCCGGCGCGGCCGGCGCCCGACACGAGGCCGGCGACGATATCCCGCTTGGCTTCGGGGGTCAGGCCGCCGAGCGCGTCCTCCGGGCGCAACCCCAGCTCGGCCGCCACGCGGGCGACAATGCCGGGGTGATCGCCCGAGAGAATTCGCACCCGCAAGTCGCGGCGGCGCAAGGCGGCCACGGTCGCGAACGAATCGGAACGCAGCGCATCGCCAATGCCGGCAACGCCGCGGACGCCGCCGTCGATGGCGACGAACACGGGGCTGAGGCCATCGGCCAGCATCGAGTCGGCGATCTCCAGCCGCAGCCGGCCGATCGACGCGGCGCCGCCCTCGATGAAGTCACGATTGCCGATGCGCACGGCGTGGCCATCGAGCACGCCGGCAATGCCGCGGCCGGCGACCTCCTCGACCTCGGTCACCGTTCGCACGACGTGCAGGGGCTTGCGCGGGGTGGCGGCAAAGGCCCGGGCGACGGCGTGCGAGGACTGGGCTTCGAGCGTCTGCGCCAGCTCCAGCACGAAGTCGTCGCCGTGCCAGCGGGCTACGGTGGCGCGGCCCTCGGTCAGCGTCCCGGTCTTGTCGAGCAGCACCGTGTCGACCTCGCGCAGCCGATCGAGCGCGTCAGGGTTCTTGATGAAGATGCCGGCGTGCGCCGCGCGCATCAGCGCCACCGACAGGGCCAGCGGCACCGCCAGGCCCAACGCGCAGGGGCACGAGACGACCAGCAAGGCGACCACCCGCGTCATGGCCAGCTCGGGGCCGCTCAACCACCAGCCGCCGGCGAGCGTCATCGCCGCCACGGCGAGCAGGATCAGCACGAAGCGCCGGGCCATGACGTCGGTGGTCTGCACCAGCGCCGGGCGCCGCGACGCCGCATCCTGCACCAGCGCCAGCAGCGCGCCCACGCGCGTCCCGGTGCCCACGGCCTCCACGCGCACGATCAGCCGCGCTCCCAGGTTGGTGGCGCCGGCATTCACCCCGTCGCCCTGTGTCACGGCCAGCGGCGCGGCTTCGCCGGTCAGCACGGCGTTGTCGACCGAGGACTGCCCCTCGAGGACAATGCCGTCGACCGGCACCAGTTCCCCGGAGCGCACCTCGACGCGGTCCCCCGGGACCAACGCCGACAACGGCACCTCGACGACCGGCGGATTGGCATCCTCGCCGTCGAGGCGCCGGGCAAACTCGAGGAAGGCAACGCCGCGCAGGCTGTCGGCGCGTTCGATGGCCAGTCGCTGCGCGCTGCGCTGCAGTTGGCGGGCGCCCAGCAGGGCCGCGATCAGCATGGCGAGCGAGTCGAACCAGATCGGGCCGCTGCCGGTCACGGTGTTCCACGCGCTGGCGGCGGCGGCAATCGCCACGGCAGCGGCAATCGGCAGGTCGATGTGCACGATGCCGGCGCGTAGGCCGGCCAGGGCCGTCTGGAAGAAAGGCTTGGCTGAGAAGCTCAGCACCGGAATGGCCACGAGCAGCGACAACCAGCGGAAGAACGTCTCGAAGCTGGTGGCCATGCCCGAGTGCTCGCCGGCATAGAGCGCGCCCGACACCATCATCAGGTTCATGGCGCAGGCCACGGCCACGCCGAAGCGCGCCAGCATGGCGCGGTCCTCGACGCGCCGCGCTTCCTGGCTGCGCGAGGCGCGGTGCACGTGCGGGGTGTAGCCCAGACGATCGAGCGCGCGGGCAATGGCCGACAGCCGCGTCGAGCCGGGCCGCCAGGTGACCTCGGCGACCGCGCTGCCGTAGTTGAGCCGCACTTCGTCCACGCCCGGCAGCACAGCCGGCAGTTTCTCCACGAGCCACACGCACGCCGCGCAGTGCACGCCTTCGAGGTACAGCCGCGTCCGCCGGCGGCCTGCGCTCATGCCGTCGGAGGCTTCTGCCTGCAGCCGCTCGTCGTCGAAGTCGTCGAAGCTGCGGCCGCTGACGCGGGCGGGCTCGAGCGTGGCCTGCTGGCGATCGACCAGCCGGTAGTAATTTTCGAAGCCCCATTCACGCACCAGCGCGTGGACCTGGCGGCAACCGTGGCAGCAAAACTGCTCGGCGTCGGCCTCGCGGACGAGGCCCGGCGGCACGGCCAGGCCGCAGTGTGCGCACGACGGCGCGGCCACCGGGGCCGGCGTGGGAGGAACAGCCGCGGGGATCACTGCGGCGACTCCCGGCGCCCCGCGGCATCGGCGTCAACGGCGATGCGCGCCGCATGCACGAACCGCATGGCCTGTTGGGTGGTGTCGAGCCGCAGTTCCCAGGCGCCCGGCTGGTCAAGGCGCACGAGCGTGCGATAGCTGCCGGCGTGCGACGGCATTTCCACGAGCTCGCCACGCTGGTTGAGCCGCGCATCGGACGGCCGCAGGGCCAGCAGGTGGCCGGCGAGTCCGGAGACCGGGCGGCCGTGGCGATCGACGACGGTCACGTCGACCGGCCTCGGCATGCCGCGGTAATGCGGAATGTCGGCGGGCAGTTCGTAGCGCACCGTCCACCCCAGGCGGCGGCTGGCGTCTTCGACCGCTTCGTCCGCGTCCCAGGCCTGCGCGCTCTCGTAGTACCCGGGGATCGGCCGCGGCGCATCGTCGCGGGTCGCGACCCACACCAGCACGCCGCAGGCGACGACCGACATCGCGAGGTGGCCGCCGATGTAGATGGGCCAGCGGTATTCGGAAACCAGGCGGAAGAACTTCATGGCGTCTGCCCCGTGCCGAACGGCCCCAGTAGCAGGAACTCGACCTCCCGCCGGAAGCCCTGATCGGAGGTGATGACATAGCGAACGGTCGCCTGGCCATCGGTGAACACCGTGCGCGGCACCGTGGTCACGGCGTTGATGCTGACGACCCCCTGGGGGCCGACCACGATCGGCGACTCGCTCAAGACGAGCGCGGCGCCGGCCGGGCCGGCGATGGTGACGTCGAAGCACTGCGGCTGGTCGAGCTGGTTGGTGAACCGGATGCGCTGCTGGTTGGCCACCTCGCCGGTGGTGAGCATGCGGTACGGTTCGCGGCCGCCGCGGCCGATTTCCACGAGCGCCCCGGCGCGCGTGAACACGAGCGTGCCCAACGTGCCCCACGCCACGGTCATCAAGACGAGGTAGGCCAGGTTGCGCGGCCGCCAGAGGCGCCGGGCGCCGCCCTGTTGCTCGCGCAACGAGGTGAACTTGATCAGGCCGGTCGGGCGGCCCAGCTTGCGCATCACGTCATCGCAGGCGTCGACGCATTGCGCCGTGCCGATGCACTCGACCTGCAGTCCGCGCCGAATGTCGACGCCGGTCGGGCACACGCTCACGCAGGCGCCGCAGTCGATGCAGTCGCCCGCGGCCATGCCCGCCACCTGGTGCTTCGGTTGCATCCGCGGCTCACCGCGGACCGTGTCGTAGGCGACCTGGATGGTGTCGGGATCGCTGATCACGTTCTGCAGCCGCCCGTAGGGGCAGGCGATGGTGCACATCTGGTCGCGGAACCAGCCGAAGTCGAAGACGATGAGGCCCGTCAGCCCGGCGATGGTGAGCCACACACCGGTCCAGGCCAGCGGCTCGTGCGACAACCCGCGGGCCAGTGCCGGCCAGCCGGTGAAGTAGGCCACGAACGTCGCCGCCATGGTGGCGGCCAGCGCCGTCCACAGCACCCACTTCGTCGCCTTGATGCCGGCCTTCCGGGCGGTCCAGGGCGGCTTGTTCAGGTGACGCCGCTCGGTGGGCCCGCCTTCGACCAGCCCTTCAATGGGACGAAACAGGAACTCGAGATAGATGGTCTGCGGACAGGCAAACCCGCACCACACCCGGCCGAACGTCGAGCCGACGAAGAACACCGTCACGATCACACCGAACCCGAACGCCGCCAACACCAGGCTGTCGGCCGGATTGAAGGTGGCGCCCAACAGGTGCGTATGACGGGTCGACAGGTTGAACTGCACCGCCGGCGCGCCGCCCACGGGAATGAGCGGCAGCGCGTAGAACACCGCCACCAGCGCAACGGCAATGGCCCGGCGGATCTTCCAGTAGTGGCCCTTCCTCACCACCGGGTGGATGAACCGGCGCCTGCCGTCCTGGGAGATGCTGTAGAGCAGCTCCTCTTGCGGGGCAACTTCGAAGACGGCGCTCATGCTCACCGCCCTGGAATGGGCTCGGGCGTGACCGGATCGCCCTCCGCCGGTCGCGGGTTTGGCGGCGCCGAGCCTTGCAGGCTTCTGACGTACGAGACCAGCGCCGCCAGTTCCTCGGGCTTCAACGTGCGGCCCCAGGGCGGCATGCCCTTCGACGGCCAGCCCTTGGCCACCGTCTGGAAAATCTGCTCGACGTTGCCGCCGTGCAGCCAGCGATCGTCGGTCAGGTTGGGACCGATCAACCCCTGCGCCTGGTCGCCGTGGCACGAGGCGCACGACCGCGCGAAGCGGGCGGCGGCGACGTCGAGCACGGCCGGGTCCTTCGCGCCGGCCAGCAGCTGCGCCGGCGACGGCGGCACCAGTGGATGGGCATCGAAATACGCCTGCGACGCCAGCAGCGCCTCCTGGGTCTGGGCCCGGTACTCCGCTTCCATGGTGCCCTCGCCGAAGTTGAGGGCGTAGAACATCAGGTAGCCGGTGGCAAACAGGAGCGAGCCCCACCAGATGGCCATCAGCCAGCCCGGCATCGGGTTGTCGTATTCCTTGATGCCGTCGAGCTCGTGCAGCACCTTGTCTTCGTATTCGGCCATGATCCTGCTCACCTCGTCTCGTCGCCCTCGCCGTCGTCGAGCGCCATACGCGCTCGAGCGGCGAGGTCCTCGGGGCGCGCACGCCAGGTGCGCACCACGACGAAGGCATAGACCGCGATGAAGAACAACAGCGAGCCGATGGCCCAGGCGCTGGCGTTGCTGCCGGTGGCAAGTTCCTGCAGCATGGCTACCTCATTCCCCCGCCGGCGGCCGGCCGGGGCTGAGGCACCGGCGTCGCGGCCAGCGGCGGCTGCGGTTGCGGCCGCTGCCAGCGGATGTCGGTGCCCAGCCGCTGCAAGTAGGCCGTGAGCGCGATGATTTCCTTACCGTCGAGACCCGTCGGCCCCTGCTGCGACGCCACTTCGGCGGCGATGGCCGACGCCTGTTGGCGCATGGCCGACGCGGCGGTGTCGATCTCTCCGTCGCTGTAGGGCACCCCAAGGGAGCGCAGCGCACGGAGCTTGGCGCCGATCAGGCTGACGTCGAAGTCGTCGGCCAGCAGGTGCGGATAGCGCGGCATGATCGAACCGGGCGTGGTCGAGTCGGGCCGCGCCATGTGGCGCACGTGCCAGAGCGACGGGTACTTGCCGCCGACACGATGCAGGTCGGGACCGGTACGCTTCGATCCCCACTGGAACGGCCGGTCGTAGATGTACTCACCGGCTTTCGAATATTCGCCGTAGCGCTCGGTTTCGTAGCGGAACGGCCGCACCAATTGCGAGTGGCAGTTGTAGCAACCCTCGCGCACGTAGATGTCGCGGCCCACCACTTCGAGCGGCGTGTACGGCTTGACGCTGGCAATCTCCTTGACGTTGCCCTTGGCCAGGAACATCGGCAGCGTCTCGACCAGCGACCCGACCGCCAGCGCCAGCACCGTCAGCACGGTGAACAGGACCAGCCGGCTTTCGAGCATGCGGTGGAAACCGTGCCGCAGCGAGTGCTGCAGGCCGTAGAGCGCGTGGTCGTAGGTGTTGGCGGCGGTCACGGCGCCGGGCGGCGGCGCCAGCTCGAACACCAGCGGCGGCGCGTGGACTTCGGGCTCCACGGCGAAGTCGGCCGGCGCGCTCTGGATGGTCTTGAAGAGGTTCCAGCACATCATCAGCAGGCCGCTGAAGAAGATCAGGCCGGCCAGCAGGCGGACCCAGTAGAGCGGGACAATCTGCACGACGGTGTCGATGAACTCGGGATAGACCAGCCGGCCATCGGGCTCGAACGCGCGCCACATCGCCCACTGCGTGATGCCGGCCACCCACATCGCGACCTGGTAGGAGATGAGGCCGACCGTCGCGATCCAGAAGTGGAGCGTGGCCAGCCGCGTCGAGTAGAGCTCGGTCTTCCAGAGCCGCGGGATCACCCAGTAGAGGATGCCGAACGAGAGGAAGGCGTTCCAGCCGAGCGCGCCGGCGTGGACGTGGCCAATCGTCCAGTCGGTGAAGTGCGAGACCGCGTTCACCGACTTGATCGACATCATCGGGCCTTCGAACGTCGCCATCCCGTAATAGGTGATGGCGACGACCATGAACTTCAGGATCGGATCCTCGCGCAGCTTGTGCCACGCCCCGCGCAGCGTGAAGAAGCCGTTGACCATGCCGCCCCACGACGGCATCCACAGGATCAACGAGAACAGCATCGCCAGCGTCGAGGCCCATTCGGGCACCGCCGAGTAATGCAGGTGGTGCGGACCGGCCCAGATGTAGACGAAGACCAGCGACCAGAAGTGCATGATCGACAGCCGGTAGCTGAACACCGGCCGCTCGGCGGCCTTGGGCAGGTAGTAATACATCAACCCCAGGAACGGCGTGGTCAGGAAGAAGGCCACGGCGTTGTGGCCGTACCACCACTGCATCAACGCGTCCTTGACGCCCGCGTAGGCCGAGTAGCTGCCCAGCCACGAGTACGGCATCACCATGCTGTTGCCGATGTGCAGGATGGCAACGGCGACGATGGTGGCGATGTAGAACCAGATCGCGACGTAGAGGTGCTTCTCGCGGCGGATGACGATGGTGCCGAAGAAGTTGATGGCGAAGATCACCCACAGCACCGCGATGGCAATGTCGAGCAGCCACGGTAACTCAGCGTATTCCTTGGCCTGGGTGTGGCCGGTGACCAGGGCGACGGCGGCGGCGACGATCAGCAGCTGCCAGCCCCAGAAGTGGATCTTCGACAGCCAGTCGCTGAGCAGCCGCGTCTTCAGCAGCCGCTGCATCGAATGGTAGGTGCCGGCAAAGATGATGTTGCCGCAGAACGCGAAGATCACGGCGTTGGTGTGGAGGGGACGAAGGCGGCCGAACGTCAGGTAGGGCGCCAGGTTCAGCGCCGGCAGGAACAACATCGCCGCGATCAGGACGCCGACGAGCATCCCGACGACGGCCCAGACGACGGCGGCCAGGAAGAACAGTCGCGGGGTCCGGTCGTCGTAACGGATTGTATTGCCCATCACGCCTGCGCGTTTCCAGATCGGTATTGAGGCATCTGGAACGGTCGTTCAGCAAGACTCGTTCCGCCCCGCGGCGGCATCTTCCGGGGGAGGGTGCACGTGCAAACGCGGGAAAGTTCGCAGCGTGCTGAAAATCTTCGCGGTCGCCGGAGCCGGCTGGATATACTCCGTGACAAATTGCCGGCGGCCGACGGCCTAGCCTACTTGGCCATCGCCTTGTTGATGGCGTCCACCGTTCACCTGGCGCGCAGCTCGACGATCTTCCTCCCCTGGTAAATAGTATACTTTCTATACCATAATGGACTTCGAGGTCGACCCGGCGAAGTCGGCGGCGAACCTCGCCAAGCATGGCATCGACTTCGTCGCCGCCCAGGCGCTTTGGCAGGATCCGGATCGGCTGGAGATTCCGGCGCGGTGTATCGGTGAGTCCAGAACACAGGTCATTGGACGGATCGGCGAATCGGTATGGTCGGCCTTCACCACCAATCGTGACGGCCGGGTTCGGATTATTTCAGTCAGGCGGGCCCGTGATGAAGAAGAAGGCGCGTATCTCAACTCGTAAGACGAAGCCGGCGGCAGCGCTCGATGCCATGCACGATGCCGGCGTTGACCTGTCGGCCCACATGGACCTGACGAAGGCGACGCGGCCGGGCCGGGCCGTCCAGCGGGTGAACGTTGATTTTCCGGCGGACCTGCTCCGGGAGATCGATCAGGAGGCGCGGCGCCTGGGGGTGACACGGCAGGCGTTCATCAAGATTCGCGTGGCCGACAGCCTCCAGCAGTCATAGGCGCGAATGAGCGATAATCCCGGCTCATGACGCGCACCGCCACGCTCGCTGCCCTGGCCGCCGGGCTGTTCCTGCCGCTCGTTGCCCATGCACAGGGAGCGAACGCCGCTGTCGC
>CAYGMD010000064.1:19188-24103 GCA_964350785.1 uncultured Acidobacterium sp.
GCTCGGCATCCCATTTACCGGCTCGGGCAGCGTGACGCTGGCCCTGGCGCTCGAACCGGAATCGATCGCGAAAGCCGCCTAAGGCGGCAGGGGCGGACGGAAGTCCGCCCCTACGACTCGGCTGGCAATGAGCGATAATCCGCGCTCATGAGGTCCCCAAGAATCTCGATCGCTATGCTGGCCAGCGTGCTGCTGCCCCTCGTGGCCAGCGCTCAATCGGCCAACGCCAAGGTTGCGCCCGGATCGCCAACCGCCGACCGGCTGCCGATCTACGAGATCGATCCCACCTGGCCGCCGACGCTGCCCAACGACTGGATCCTGGGCGACATCCGCGGGCTGTTCGTGGACGATCGCGATCACCTCTGGGTGATCCACATGCCGTCGAGCCTCACCGACCAGGAGATCGGCGCCGCCTCGAAGCCGCCGATTGCCGATTGCTGCTTCCCCGCCCCGCCGGTGCTCGAACTCGACCCCGACGGCAAGGTGCTGCGCACCTGGGGCGGGCCGAGTCCCGACTACACCTGGTTCAACCAGGAACACGGCATCTACATCGACCACCACGGCTTCGTGTGGACCGGCACCAGCAACGGCATGCACGTGATGAAGTTCACGCAGGACGGCAAGCACGTGCTGACCATCGGCGAGCCGGGCGTGAACAAGGGCAGCAACGATCCGGATCACCTGGGCGGGCCGGCCAACTTCTACGTCGAGCCCAAGACCAACGAACTGTTCATCGCCGACGGCTACATCAACAAGCGCGTCGTCGTGTACGACGCGGCCACCGGCAAGTACAAGCGGCACTGGGGCGCGTACGGCAAGCGGCCGGACGATACGCAGAAGTACCAGTATCCGGTGACGCTCGACAGCCCGCCGCAGCAATACTCGACGCTGCACGGCCTCGTCGGCTCGAAGGACGGCTTGATCTACGTCTCCGACCGCCGCGGCAACCGCATCCAGGTGTTCCGCCAGAACGGCGAGTACTTGATGGAGAAGTTCGTGCGCCCGGAGACCGGCGGATCAGGGAGCGGGTTCAGCCTGCAGTTCTCGCGCGACGCGGAGCAGAGCCTGCTCTACCTGATGGACGGCACCAACCAGCGCGTGTGGATCTTGCGCCGCAAGGACCTGGCGATTCTCGATCGCTTCGGCAAGCCGGGACGCCAGGCCGGCGAGTTCATCCGCGCGCACATGATTGCGATCGACTCGAAGAACCGGATGTACACCGGCGAGGCCGGCAACGGCCGCCGCATGCAGCGCTGGATTCTCAAGGGGACCCGGCCGGCAGCGAGTGTGAAGCCGCCGGTTGCGGCCAATCCCCCGAAGTAAGGCTCCGGCCTTTCATAGGCTTGAATGACCTTTTCGATCAGGCTAGAATAGCCTCATGAAGAAGACGAGCATTACCGACGCCAAGAACGGCCTGAGCGCGCTGATTGCGCGGGTGCGCCACGGCGAGACGATCATCATCGAGGATCGTGGCGTGCCGGTGGCGCGGCTGGAACCGGTGGCCACCAGCGGCCGGCGAGAGGTCGAGGGCCGCGCCGCGCGCCTCGAGCGCCAGGGCGTCCTGCGACCGGCCCTGTCGTCCGCGCCCCGGCGCATCCTGACCACGCCACCACCGGCCCCGACCGGGGGCAAGACCTTGAGCGACGCCGTGATCGCTGAACGGCGAGAGGGCCGATGACGTTTTGGGACAGCTCGGCGCTGGTGCCACTCCTCGCCGCCGAGTCCCGCACGCCCGCCATGCAGTCCCGGTACGCGCGCGACCCGGAAGTGGTCGTCTGGTGGGGAACGCCGGTGGAATGCGCGTCGGCGATCGCCAGGCTCGAACGTGAGGGCGCCTTGTCCGCGGCCAACGCCGCCGAGTCGTTTGCGCGTCTCGACGCGCTCGCCCCAAGCTGGATGCAAATCGAACCGAGCGACGAGATCCGCGAGTCCGCCCGCCGCCTGCTCCGCGTCCACGTGCTGCGAGCGGCGGACGCCCTGCAATTGGCGGCCGCCGTGATCGCGGCCGAGCGCCGGCCTTCGACCCTCGCCTTGGTCACGTGCGATGGCCGACTGCAGGATGCCGCCGTCAAAGAGGGCTTCCTGATCGAGTGAGGTAACGGATCAGGCCTGGTGCGAAATCGTCCCGCCGACCACCGTGCGGACGATCTGGATGTCCTTGATCTTCTCCGGATCCACCGTGTGCGGGTCGCTGGCGAGCACCACGTAGTCGGCCAGCTTACCGGCGGTGATCGACCCCTTGATCGCCTCTTCGCCCGACGCCCACGCGCCGTTGTAGGTGTTGACGGCAATCGCCTCGCTCACGCTGATGCGCTGGTTGGCACCCCACACCTTGCCGTCCCAGCCCTTGCGCGTGACCATGCCCTGGATGCCCATCAGCGGCGCGAACGGGCCCGGGCTGAAGTCCGACCCGGCGCAGGCGTAGACCCCCGCATCAAGCAGCGAGCGGAACGCCATGCAGTTCTTCATCAGCTCTTCGCCGTAGTAGACGAACTTGTCGGGGTTGTAGAAGGCGTAGGTCGTAAACAGCGCCGGCACGGCGCCGAGCGCCTTGATCCGCGCGACCAGCGACGGGTTGACCTGCGTGCAGTGCGTGATCCTGGGCCGCGCGTCGGCACGCGGCGCCAGTTTCTGCGCCCGTTCCATGGCCGTCAGGTACATGTCGATGGCCACGTCGCCGTTGGCGTGGCAGTTCACCTGGATGCCGGCGCGGTGCACGCGCTCCACCCACGCGTTCAGCGTCTTCTGCGTCTCGGTGACGTTGCCTTTATATGGTGGCGTCACGCCCGGATACGGGGTGCTGAGCGCCATGGTCCGCTCCGAAAACGAGCCATCCACGGTGTGTTCCGTGGTCGCGCCGAACTTGATCCACTCGTCGCCCAAGCCGGTCTGGATGCCGGCCGCGATCATGGCCTCGAGCACGCGGGCGTTGGCTTCGTAGTTGATCCGGTGCCGCAACTCCCCGCGGGCCCTCACATCCTGGATGGCCGGCAGGTTGCCGCCCGAGTGATGCACGCTCGTCAGGCCGTAGCGCGCGAACTGCTTCGAGATATGGGCGACGCCGTCGCGCGCCCGCTGCTCGGCTTCGGCCGCCGTGTAGGTCCGCCGCGTGCCTACCTTGTTGAAGGGCGCCGAGGCCAGGTCCGTGACCCGGCCGCTCAACTGGCCGTTCGCGTCCTTGTCGTAGGTGCCGCCCATCGGGTTTGGGGTGTCCCTGGTCACGCCGGCCATCTCGAACGCCTTGGAGTTGTAGAAGTAGGTGTGGCCGCCGCGGTGGCGGACGATGACGGGGTGGTCCTTCGACACTTCATCCAGGTCATGGATGTTCAGGGCCCGCTTGTCGCTGACCTTGGTGTCGTCGAAGAAGTAGCCCTCGACCCAGGTCCCCGGCGGCGTCTGCTGCGCCCGCTCGCGCAGCTTGCCGATGAGGCTGCGGATGCTGACAAACTCCACCTCGAAGGGATTGCCGACCAGCACTTCGTTCAGCAGCACTTCCCCGCCGGCGTGGTTATGGCAGTCGATGAAGCCCGGCACCACGGTCAGGCCCTTCGCATCGAAGACCTGTGTGCTTGTGCCGGCCAGGTTCCTGATGTCGCTGGTCGTGCCGACGGCGACGAACCGTCCGCCCGACACCGCAAAGGCCTCGGCGCGCGGCGCCCGCGCGTCCATGGTGTAGACGGTGGCGTTGGTGACGATCAGGTCTGGACTCGTGCCACCCCCGCCTGCCGCTTGTGGCGCTTGTTCCGCGGGCACACCCGCCATCAGTTCCGGCGCGCCGGCCAGGGCGGCCAATGACGCGCCGGCGGCGCTGATGAAGTGTCGGCGATTCTGTCGCGAGTTGGCCATGGTAGAGCTCCTCGCCGGTAATCCTACACGCGTTTGTCGGCCTCGCGCCGCCACGTTGCCGGCGCCTGCCGCGAGGTCGATGCCGGACTGCGATGAGCAGGCCGGCCCGGCGGCCTACTTCCAGGTCACTTCCATCCCGAAGAAGTGCATGAACACTTCGCGGTTGGGGCGGTTCTTCGCGTTCTGTTGCGGGCTGCGAATGTAGAAGTCGATCTGCTGGGTGGCCGGATTCACCTCGCCGCCCGGCTTGGTCTTGTTGGCCATCGGGTAGGCGACCCGCAGCGTCTTGCGGTCGCGAATGCCCTGCGTGACCATGAAGTGCATCTCGTAGTTGTCGTAGAGCGGCTTGCCGTTGAGCGTGGCGTGGCCGAAGCCCCAGCCCGCCAGGAACACAAACGTCTTGGGCCAGCTGTTGTCGCCGCAACCGGAGTCGGTGCCGTGCTCGTGCAGGAAGCCGACCACGCCGCCGTTCTGGCAGGGGCTGAACTCGTTGAAGCGATCGACGGCCAGCACGAGATCGCCCTCGGGGATCTTGAGGCGCGCCTCGAACTTGCCGGTGTTGGTGAGGTCGTTGACGTCGATCTCGGCGGTGCCGGCCGCCGCCCGCACCGTCTTCGCCTCGTTGTCGAGGTGGTCCCACCCGGCCGGATCGTTGAGGCCGCCCACCATGTAGATGCGATTGGCCGAGAGGATGTACTGGCCGTCGTACAGGTCGTGCTGTTCGGGCGCGAACATGGTGATGGCCGCACCGGGCTGCTGGCGAGGATTCGCCGCGGGTTGCTGGGCGGCGACGATACCACCCAGTGCAAGGATCAGGACGAGCGGAATGATGCGCATGGGTGCATCTTAGACCGGTGTGTGATCGTGCTACCTCTGCCGGTCAGAATGGGCCCGTGCGTCGCCTGATACTGCTCGCGATCAGCCTGTCCGCGCTCCTGTGGACCGTGGCCGCGCGTTCGGGTCCCACTCCGGCGCCGGACATCGTGAAGATGTCCGGGGTCTGGAATGTGACGTCCGGCGGTGATCACCGCCGGGACGACGTTCCTCTCGGTGGTGGCGCTGTATGTGT
>CAYGMD010000065.1:0-24100 GCA_964350785.1 uncultured Acidobacterium sp.
CCCCATTGTTTCCAGAGACTCCCGAATGAACAACGTGTGTAGCATTCACAGCTAGGCCACCTGTTTTGTGACCTTCGCGGTCATCAAGCCCCACAGCCAACTGATCCGGTAGCGCTCGATGTCCACGTGTGGATGCCCCGCCTCTTTGAGCAGGTGCAAACACTCCTCCTCTCGATAAACCTTGAAATGTGCCGGACTAAACAGGCGCAAATACGAGTTGCAAACCCGGTACGCCAGGTAGTCGTCACACCAGTCCGTGATGACAAGCGCGCCGCCGGAACGAAGCACACGCCCCATTTCATTGAGGGCGGCTATTGGTTTACGAATGTAGTGGAACATGTTGCACGACACCACGACATCGAAGCACCCATCGGCGAAAGGCAGCCGTTCCGCCCACCCCTTTCGCAGATCGACGCTCGGTGGCAAACGGCGACGAGCGACAGCCAACATGTCCGGTACGGGGTCAACACCAGCCAGTTGCGCCTGTGGATAAATGCGAGCAAGTTGGTGGAGCAGGGCGCCAGTGCCGCAGCCCACGTCGAGCACGCGATCCGTGGGGCCGACCGACAGGCGCGCCATCGTCTCCCTGGTCGTGGCATCTACGTAAAACGACCATCTTGAATCGTAGTCTTCGGCGAGGCGTGAATACTCGTCAACCACGGGATTCTGCTGGTCGGGTGGTGGGGTAGCGTTCATCACGCCGTGCGCCTGCCTCGTTCCAAGAGCAACCGCCGAACCTCACCCGCCAGGAACCGGGCGATTCCCAGGGGGAGCGCCGGGTTGTCGGCCATCAAGTCGTTGAAGACATCATCCTCCACGAACAGGACGCGGGCATCACCGACGGCCGTAGCCGATGCAAGCGTCGGTTTTCGATCGAGCAACGGGAGGAAAGCAATCGCCTGTCCGCGGCGCGTCACCCAAGCCTCCTGACCGTCCCGACTCGCTCGGATCTCCCCTTCGGCGACGAAGTACACCGCCTCGGGCGAACTCTCCTGCTCGAAGAGAGCCTCGTTGGCGGCCAGGACGCGTTCCTTGGCCACGGCGGCAATCTTCGCCAGATACTCGGTCCGTACGAGGGAGAACATGTCGACTTCCCGCAGAAGGTCGACCCGCTCGATTATCGTCATCATGGTCCTGTCCTCAGCGGAAAGTGGCGTGTCAGCCGTGCTCATGCGCTTGCGCTCGACGAACGAAAGACAGGCCGCCAGCCACGGGTCAACGCTCCGCCATGCAGCGGACGACGGCGACACCGGCGGGCTCGACACGCCGCCGAGATGTTCGAGCGCGGGAATCACCGTCCGGCGGTGCGCTGGTCCCAGGACGGTATCGAGCAGCTCAATGCCCTGTGCCCGTGTTGCTGGCGCGTCCGTCGCGATGGCTCTGTAGGCGTGAAAGACCTCGTCCAATCCGTAGATGAGCCCCAGGCATCGGGTGAGTCGCTCCACCGCATCATCTTCGCGTTCGCCGATGACACGCGCGAGCAGGTGCACGCCCTCGCCGGCAGGGGCCGACCCCATGGTCGCCCGGGCGGCATACAGATCGGCCAGAAGGTCCAGCTCGCGGCGCAGCGCTCGCTCGACAGGTTCCGCCCGAAACGACAGCTCCGGATGGTCGCGACGAAGCCGATTCAACGTCTTCAGCACGTGATATCGAACACTGGTATCGACATCCTCGATCGTCTCCAGCAGGAACTCGACCGCCGGCGGGACGGGAAGCTCCGCGAAGATCCGGGCGAGCTGCACCCGCACCTGGCGCGCCTCCGAACGATCGCGCAGATGATCGGCCAGCGTGCCAAGGACACGGTCGCCGAAGGCGACCAGCGCGCCCCGGGCCTCCTCGCGCGTCCGTGGCGACTCCAGGGCTCGAATGAGCGCGGGCACGACATCGCGATGTGCTCCTCGGCCGGCGGCGACCAGGGCCGCCTTGCGAACCGGCTCATCGGGATCCGCGAGCAGCTGCAGAAGCACCCGACGGGTGGTCTCGCTCGGCGGCAGGATCGAAGTCAGGAGCGCGGCTTGCCGACGATATGTTGCGCCGTCAGCGCCGGACTCACTGGCGAGGCGGTGGAGGCCTGCCTCCGCCAACTCGGCCAGCCGGCGGTCGGGGCTGTCGTGATAGCCCGCAATTGCGCCCGCGCGCACCCGGGCGCGCGAATCCGAGAGCAGCATCTGAAAGTGCACCAGTTCGTCTCCCACGCAGTGCCGGCACAGGAGTCGAGCGGCTTCTCCCCGCATGCGGACGTCGTCATCTTCCAGGAGCGGCTGAACGGCCTCGACCAACGCCCAATCCCCATGCTCCGCCAATACTGCCGCCGCGCGCTCGCGCACGTCCGGGCTCGAGTGAGTGAGCAGCCTGGCGAAGTGCCGGTCGTCAGCGTGAAGCTCTCCAGCCAGTTTCAACAGCTTCAGTGCGAACAACACATGTTCGGGGTCGTCCTCCTCAAGCGCCGCCAGGAGCTGGCGCCGGTGGTCGGCGTCCAGAGTGCGCACCACCAGGTCGTCCACCTCGACGTCGCGCGCACGGATCAGCCGCTTGATCGAACCGATGTACTCGCGCTTCACGACAGCAATGGTGCCGATCCACAGGGCAATCGCGGCGATGCTGAGGAGGCTCATGTACTGGAAGGGGACCTGCGCCACACTTGTCGCCAGCAGAATCAGGACTCCCGCTGCGCCGGTGCCGCCTCGCTGCACGGCGACGTCGATGAAAGGCTTTGCGCGAGCTTTGAGGGTCTGCGGCACCGGAAGGAAGAGGAGCTCGCGCGTCGACTGGTCCAGCGAATACCGCAGGGTGCCGTCGGCGCCTTTGGCCAACGCAGCCATCCAGAGCGAGGGATGAACGAGCAGGCCGACAGCGCCAGTGAGCAGGCCAAGCGGAAGGAGGAGCAACGCGATACCAATGCCGAACCGTCGCAAGACGTAGCTGGTGAGCACCACCTGGACGAGAAACGACGCCACGTTGAGAAGGGCAAAGAATTGGCCGAAGAAGGCGGTTTTTGCATCCGCGCCAGGGACGAACAGCTCCACGGCCTTGTTCATCTGCCAGTCGACCACCGTCGAGACGACGATCGTGAGCGTCAGGACGGCGGAGATGGCCCGCAGATGCGGCGACTCGCGCACGATCCGCGCGGCTGAACGTGCAGGTTCGTCGCCACTTGCCCCGGCCGCGCCGGCCGGCTGCGTCACGGGTAGCGCCGCCGAATACAGGTGCATCGCGAGTCCGGCAGACACGGTGATCACGACCGCGGAAGCGATGAGGAGATTCTCCGTGCCGACCACTTCTGCCGTGGCCCCCGCCAGAAGCCCGCCGGCGATCCCGCCCAGGATCCCTCCGGCGCCAACGAAGCCGAACAACCGCCTCGCCTGTCTCGGTTCGAAGATGACGTTCATCATCAACCAGAACTGCGAGACGGTCAGGACGGGATACAGCTTCGCCCAGATGTAGAACGTCGCCGACATGGCCAGTGATTCGTGACGGAGGAGCCACGAGAAGAGCAGGAGGTTGGCGGCCAGAAACCCATACGTGACGGGAATCAGCCAGTTCCGGCGGAGGCGATCGACAACGTGCCGGGCGTACCAGGAGATCAACAGGCCGATGACCAGCCCGGTGGCGATGTAGACGTAGGGAAGGTGATCCGCGCCGACGCGCTCGACGAACAGGGAATTGCGAACCGGTTTGATGAGGTAGTAGGAGGTCGTAACCAGGAAGAAGACAAGGCTGCTGGCCAGGGTCGTGATCCCCTCGCCGGGGCGCAGATCCACGAGCGGACCGATCGCCCGATCAACACGCCGAGCGAAAGACGACGGGGTCAGCCTCGACAACGACTATGACTTCGATGGAGCTGTTGCCTTGAAGCCGGTGGCCTCCGAGATCGCCCGCGCGATGGCTTCCGGCGTGGTCTTCGATGGATCGTAGGTAACCTCGGCCGTGCCCTTCTTGTAGCTGGCCTTGCAGTCTTGGACTCCAGCAATGCGCTTCGCGGCCAGCGTCACGGCGGCCTCGCAGCCCGTTCACGTCATCCCCTCGACCTTCAGCACCGTCACCTGGTACGCGGGCGTCTGGCGGGCCGCCTGGACGGCGGAACCGCTCGACGCCGCACCGAGGCCTCCTCCGACGCTTAATATCCCCACGACCGCCGCTGCTGCCATGCGCATCACACCCCCCCGATCTCGATACGTGTGTTCCGTAGGCCCGATCAGCCGGCACAACAGGACAGTTGACTCACATCCTTCGTGAACGTCTGCGCCGTCAGCTTCAGCCCCTCGACCATCGTGAGATACGGGAACAACTGATCGGCTAGATCATCGACGGTCATTCGCGCACGGATGGCCAGGGCCGCGGCCTGGATGACTTCGCCTGCTTCCGCCGCGACGACTTGCACGCCGAGCAGCCGGCCCGTGCCCGCCTCGGCGACCACCTTGATGAAGCCGCGGGTGTCGAAGTTGACCAGCGCCCGGGGCACGGCGTCGAGCGGCAGCGTGCGGCTGTCGGTTTCGATATTCCGCAAATGCGCCTCCGTTTCGGTCAGCCCGACTGTCGCCACCTGTGGATCGGTGAAGACCACGGCCGGCATCGTGGTCAGATCCAGCGCGGCGTCCCCGCCCGTCATGTTGACTGCGGCCCGCGTGCCCGCAGAGGCCGCGACATACACGAACTGCGGCTGGTCGGTGCAGTCACCGGCCGCGTAGATGTCAGGCGCGCTCGTGCGCATGTGATCGTCGACCACGATCGCGCCGCGCGCGTCGACGGCGACGCCGATCGCGTCCAGTTGCAGGTCGCGCGTGTTGGGCGCCCGACCTGTCGCCACCAGAACCTGATCGGCACGCACCGGGCCGTTGTTGGTGAACAGCGTGAACTCGTGATCCTTGAACAACACGGCGGAGGTCTGCGTGTGTGTCAACACCGTGATGCCCTCGGCGCCAAAAGCGTTCGTGACCGCTTCTCCGATCGCCGGGTCTTCACGAAAGAACAGCGTGTTACGGGCCAGGATGGTGACGTGGCTTCCGAGCCGCGCGAACGCCTGGGCGAGCTCCACCGCGACCACCGACGACCCGATGACCGCGAGTCTCGGCGGGATGCTGGCGCTGGCGAGCGCCTCGGTCGAGGTCCAGTACGGCGTGTCCTTGAGACCGGGAACGGGCGGTACCGCGGCGCTCGCCCCGGTCGCGATGAGGCAACGGTCGAACGGCACCTGACGCTCGCCGCCCTCGGTCAAGGTCACGGTGAGCGTGTGACCGTCTTTGAAGCGCGCCTCGCCGTGCACGACCGTGATCGCCGGGATCCCGGCAAGGATGCCCTCGTATTTTGCGCGGCGCAGATCTTCGACGAGGCCCTGCTGCTGTGCGAGCAGCCGCGGCCGGTTGACGATGACCGGTGTGGCGGACAGTCCCGCATCGAACGGGCTCTCGCGCCGCTGGTGCGCGATGTGGGCGGCGCGGATCAGGATCTTTGACGGCACGCAGCCGACGTTGACGCAGGTGCCGCCGATGACGCCGCGCTCGACGAGCGTGACCGTCGCCCCGAGTTCCGCGGCCTTCAGCGCCGCCGCCATCGCCCCGCCGCCACTGCCGACGACGGCGATGCGTAGAGGAGCGCCATCCGCCCTGACGCGCGAGCCCGCATCCGGGACGCGGGTCGCCGAACGCGCGACCGCTTTCGTGGCCGCGACAACCGCCGCGCCTGCCTTGGGCGTCATGCCATAGCCAGCGGCGCGCACAGCCGCGGCTAGCAACTCGAGGTTCATGGCCGGCGCGACCGTGACGCGAGCCATCCGCCGCGGGTAGGAGACCTCCGCCCCCTGCACGCCGGGTACGCTCAGGAGCGCCTTCCTGACGTGGCCGGCGCAGGCATCACAGGTCATGCCCGTGATGTCGAGCTCTTGGGTGTTCATGGGCGTCCTCCGAGCGGGTTGGTGTCGTGGCCGCCGGGCACGGCGCAGCAGGCCTCCTCGACGCGCCGGCGCTTCAGCGCGTAGATCGTGATGCCGAGAAACACCACGAGTGCGGGTATCAACGCGTAGTCGAGCCAACCGACCCATGCTGAGAGGCCGACGGCGCCGAGGAGGATCGCGAGCAGTGGTGTGGCGCAACAGAGCGCCGCCACGACCGTGCCGGCGAGGCCGGTTCTCAGCAGGACACGATTGTCCATGGTGTGCTACTTACCCTGCACGGTCGAGGGGTAGCCGGCGTCCGTTGTGGCCTTGGTCAGCGCCGTGACGGTGGTCTTGGCGTCGTCGAAGGTCACCACGGCCTGCAGCTTGTCCAGGTCGACGTCGACCTTGGTGACGCCGGTGACCTTGGTGAGTGCCTTCTTGACGGTGATGGGGCAGGTGGCGCAGGTCATGCCGGGCACGGCGAGCGTGACGGTCTTGGGTGCGGCCCAAGCGGGACCGGCGAGGAGCAACAGGGCGGCGGCGACGGCAACCAGTGATTTCATGAGGGGTTCCTTCCTATGGTGGTGTGTGACTTCTCTCGATCGTCAGTAGAACAGCGGGGCGACATACGGATAGCCGACGGCAATCAGGATGAGGAGGCCGACCAGCCCGAAAAGGGCCTTGTAGGTCGTTCGCACCTGCGGAACGGCGCACACCTCACCGGGTTTGCAGACCACGGCAGGGCGGAAGATCTGCCGGTAGGCGAACAACAGGGCCACCACGGCGATGACCACGAAATACGGGCGGTAGGGCTCGAGCGCCGTGAGGTTGCCGATCCAGGCGCCGCTGAATCCAAGCATGAGCAGCACCAGCGGGCCAAGGCAGCAGGTCGAGGCGAGAATGGCGGCAAGACCACCCGCGTACAGGGCGCCTCGCCCGGTGACTGGCGGCGGCGTCGGCGCGGGAGGCAGCGTGCGTGATCTGTTTGCGGCGGTCGGCATGATAGATTCAGTGTGGAGCCGTACTTATGTACGGAGTCAAGGGAATTATGAAAAACAATCCGTACCTGCCCATCGGCGCCTTGGCCGCCGCGGCCGGGGTTAACGTCGAGACCATCCGCTTCTACGAGCGCAAGGGGCTGTTGCCCCGGCCGCGGCGGGCGTACGGCAGCATTCACCGCTATGGCGACGCCGAGGTGGCACGAGTCAAGTTCGTGAAATCCGCGCAACGTCTCGGGTTCAGTCTCGAAGAGGTCGCCGGCCTGTTGACCCTGGAGGATGGCAGACACTGCGATGAAGCGCGCACGGTCGCCGAGCAGAAGCTGGAAGACGTGCGTGCCAAGCTCGACGATCTTCGCCGCATCGAGTCGGTGCTGACGGCGCTCGTCGATCGCTGCTGCGCGAGCCGGGGGACCATCACCTGTCCGCTGATCGCGGCGCTGCACGCGCACTGAGGCGGCGCCGACTCGCCGCGGGCGCAGCATCCGTCCCGCGGCTTCGAGGTTGGTCGTCGGCGCGTCGGCCCTACGCGGTGGGCGGCTCCCACGCGAAGGCCTGCAGTGGAGCATCGAGCGGTGTTGCCGCGATGTGATTGGTGTAGTTGCTCAGGGTTTTCATCGCGACACCGACCAGGACGTCGAAGGCCTGTTCCCGGGCGTATCCCGCCTCGACGAATCGCTGGAGATCGGCGGGTTCAATGACGCCCCGCTGCTCGACCACGGTCATCGCGAAGACTCGCAAGGCGTCGAGCCTGGCGTCGGCAAGTGGCCGTCCCGCGCGCAGGGCCTCGATCTGGTCGTCCGCGAGGCCCGCCATCTTGAGGCCGGCGGTGTGGGCCGCGACGCAGTAATGACAGCCATTGACCATGCTCACCGACACGAGGAGCACCTGCTGAGCGACCGGGCTCAGCGAAGTCTGGCTCAGCAGTTCGTTGAGGGTTACGTAGGCCTTCAACGCGGCGGGCGCCGCTGCCAGCTCACCGAGCAGGTTCGGCAGGAATCCAAATTGCTTCTTCGCCGCCTCGAGCGTGTCCTTGGCCTCGGCTGGTGCGGACTCGATGGTGTGGATTGCAAACAAACTCATTCTGGTCACCTCTCAGGCCCGTCGTGATCGACCGGCCTCTGCCACTATGGCAATTCGAGAGACGCTGCGACGGGCAGCCTGCCGAAACAGTGAGATCCCTCATTCCCTGACTTCACTGCGCCCGCGCGCAACAACCGTCGCTGTCAATGGACTGATGGTCTAACCCGGGAATATTTCGTGTCCAGATCTGCGTTTGTTACAGCGAGGTGAAGATGGTGTTCGGACGGAGCGTTGCGCGCGTGCGCGCAACGGCGGCGATCGCCGCGCTGATTGTCGCCTGCGCGGCTGGCGTGGGCCATGCCCAACTGCGCGGCGTCAGGGCGACGCTGACTCCGATCGTGGGGAGCGACGGCGTGCATGCGGCCACCGAGGTACGGGCTGCCCTGCGTGTCCAGCTTCCTGACGGATTCCACGTTCAGTCCGACCGGCCGCGCGACCCGGCGCTGATTCCGACGATCCTCATGGTCGAGCCGCCCGCGGGCGTGTCGGTCGCCGAAATCGTCTATCCGCCCGCGACCGACCTCAGGCAGGAAGGCTTTGAGCAGCCGCTCGCCGTGTTCGACCGCGAGTTCGCCATTGGCCTCCGTCTGGTCATCGGCCGCGATGTGCCGCCGGGAGAGGTCACCGTTCCAGCCCGTCTCCGCTATCAGGCTTGCAACGACACGACGTGCTTTGCGCCGACGACCGCCGCGACCGGCTGGACCGTGCGTGTGGTGACGGGCGAAACCGCCGTGACCGCGCGCCATGGGGACGTGATCGGCGGGCTGATATTCGATCAAGGCACGTTGCCAACGGCGCAGCCGGCGACCGGTGCCGTGCCCGTCCGCGCGCCTGCGGCGGGCGACCATGGCCTCGCCCAGCTCGACAATTTCCTGATGGTCGCGTCGGCCGGCGGCTATGTGGGGGTCGAAGACTTTCTCGCCTTCCTCCACGACGCCGAGGCTGGCATCACGCCGCGCGGGCTCTTCGACGGGCGCGGTCCCCTCGCCATTCTACTGATCGTGTTTCTCGGGGGTCTCGCCCTCAACCTGACCCCGTGCGTATTGCCGATGATTCCGATCAACCTCGCCATCATCGGCGCGGGCGCCCAGGCGGGCTCGCGCCGCCGCGGCTTGCTGCTCGGTTCCACCTATGGGGTCGCGATGGCGGTCGTCTACGGCGTGCTGGGCCTGGTGGTGATTCTCACGGCCAGCACGTTCGGTACGATCAACGCGTCACCGTGGTTCAACGCCGCCATTGCGGTGTTGTTCGTCGTGCTCGCGCTGGCCATGTTCGACGTAATCGCGATCGACTTCTCGAGTCTCTCCAGCAGGTTTCAGCCTGGCGCCGGAAGTCGCGGAAGCTTTGTTTTGGCCTTCACGATGGGCGGCGTGGCCGCTCTGCTCGCAGGCGCCTGCGTGGCGCCGGTGGTCATACAGGTGGTGCTGTTCTCAAGCGACCTGTACGCCACCGGAACACGGAGCGCTCTGGCCCTGCCGTTCGTCCTCGGCATCGGCATGGCCGTGCCGTGGCCGTTTGCCGGCGCCGGTCTCGCGGCGCTCCCCAAACCCGGTCCGTGGATGGTACGCGTCAAGCAGGCGTTCGGTGTCCTGATCCTCGGCACCGCGCTGTACTACGGCTATCTGTCCTATGAGCTCGTTTCCAATCGCTGGGTCGACGCCGCTTCGGTGGCGTCCAGTGTCGAGGAGAAGGTTAAAGCGGGCTGGCACGCGTCGCTGGCCGATGGCCTGGCCGTGGCCACGCGGGAGCAGAAGCCCGTGCTGATCGACCTGTGGGCGACCTGGTGCAAGAACTGCCTGACCATGGACAAGACGACGTTCGCGGACCCGGCGGTCACCGCGGCGCTGGGAGACTATGTCAAGATCAAGTTCCAGGCCGAAGACCCCGACGTCGAACCCACGAAGTCGATCATGGCGCGCTTCAATGCGATTGGCCTGCCGACCTACGTCATCCTGCGGCCGGGGGCTCCCGGACCGACGGCGACGAGCAATACAACCAGCCTGATGGGAGGAACACCGTGAAGAAGCTGATGGCGGCGGCGATCGTGGTGGCGGTCACCACCGTGACGGCATGGGCACAGACGGCGCCGATTGTGGCCGAGGTGCGGGCGGCGATCGCGAACAACGACTTCGCGCGCGGCGACGCGGTGCTGGCGGCGTACCGCAAGGGCCAAGGCGTGACGCCGGAGATGCTGGAAGCGCTGTCGTGGATGGGCCGTGGCCTGCTGGCGGCCAAACAGCTCGATCGCGCGGAGCGGTACGCCACTGAAACCTACCAGCTGTCGGCGGAGTTGCTCACGCGCCGCAAGCTGGACGAGGAGCCGCGCCTGCCGATCGCCATCGGCGCGGCGATCGAAGTGCTGGCCCAGGTGGATGCCCAGCGTGGGGCCAGGACCGATGCCGTGCTCTATCTCGGCCGCGAGCTGGCCCATTTCAAGGGCACCTCGATCGAGAAGCGGATTCAGAAGAACATCAACCTGCTCAGCCTCGTCGGTACGCCCGCGCCGGCCATCGAGACCGCGGACCATCTCGGACCACCGCCGCCGGCCGTCGCCAGCCTGAAAGGCAAGGTCGTGCTGCTGTTCTTCTGGGCGCACTGGTGTCCAGACTGCAAGGCGGAGGCGCCGATTCTCGCGCGCCTGGCCGAGGCCTACGGCGCGAAAGGACTCGTCATCCTGGCGCCGACGCAACGCTTCGGCTACGTCGCGGGCGGCAAGCCGGCCTCGCCGGACGAGGAGCTGCGCTACATCGACCAGGTGCGCCAGGCGTCGTATCCGGTGCTGGCGGGCCACGCGATTCCGTTGAGCACGACCAACCACATTCGCTACGGCGTCAGTACCACGCCGACCATCGTCCTGGTCGATCGCGCCGGCATCATCCGGTTGTATCGTCCCGGCGCCATGAGCCTGGAGCAGCTCGAGCCGCTGGTGAAAGCGCTGGTCGATCCCGCCTGACCGCCATACCAGCAACCGGGATCGGACCGCAGAATTCTCTCACTCCGCCGTCGCCTGGATTGACAGGACGGTGAGAGGGGTGCATCCTAAACCTGTGGAACTGGTGCTCAGGCGTGCGGTGGCCTTCGTCGTCGCTCTCACGCTCGCCGCCGCCGGCTGGGCCGAGTGCGCGGGCTGGCAGGCCTCGCCCGAGGCGCGCATGGCCTGCTGCCTGAGTAGTGGTGACTGTCCGATGCACGGCGCCACCAAACCGGCCACAAGCGCCGAGAGAGTTGTCACGCAGGCCCAGGCAGACAGCTGCTGCGCCGCATCCGACACAGACGATGCGACGCCGCCCGCTGGGGCCTTCTCCCCGTCGCTGTCGGCAGCGCTGATGCCCAGCACGCCCTCGACCTTGGCGCCGGTCGTGGCGCCGCCGGCATCATGGGCCGCGTGGCGCACCAAGGTGTCTCTTCCCGCCGGCCACGTTCCGAAGCACGTGCTCCTCTCCGTCTTCCTGATCTAGGTCCCGACAGTCCCCGTGTGTCCCGCCGCCGATCGGCGGCCTGGCTCTAGCTGCGCGCGCTGACCGTGCGCGAGGTCTGTCGTCCATGATCAACCGTCTTATCGAACTCTCGCTACGGAACCGGTTCATCGTCATCGCCGTCTTCATCGCACTCGCTGGATGGGGTTGGTGGGCGGTGAGGGCCACGCCGATCGACGCCATTCCGGACCTGTCCGACAACCAGGTCATCGTCTTCACCGAGTGGCCAGGGCACGGCCCGCCGGAGGTCGAGGATCAGATCACGTATCCGATGACGGTCAGCCTCCAGGGGTTGGCGGGGGTGCGCGTCGTCCGATCGCAGTCGGCGTTCGGGTTCTCGATGATCTACGCCGTCTTCGAGGACAACGTCGATCTGTACTTCGCGCGGGCACGCGTGCTCGAGCGGATGAGCCTGGTGGCGAAGGCCTTGCCCGCTGGCGTAGTCCCGACCCTTGGGCCGGACGCCACGGGCGTTGGTCACGTGTTCTGGTACACCCTCGAAAGCCCGACCCTCTCGCTGCGCGATCTGCGCAGTCTGCAGGACTGGTTCGTCCGCTACCAGCTCAACGCCGTCCCAGGCGTGGCCGAAGTCGCGTCCGTCGGCGGCCATGTCCAGCAGTACCAGATCGACGTCGACCCCAACCGCCTGCGCCAGTATGCGATCCCGCTCAGCGCGGTGGTGTCAGCCGTGCGCGAGAGCAATCTCAATGTCGGTGGCAACGTCCTCGAGTCGAACGGCGCGTGGTTGATCGTCCGCGGCGTCGGGCTCGTCGCCTCGGTGGAGGACATCAAGAAAATCGTGATCGGGGCGTCGCATGGGACGCCCGTGTACGTGGAGCAGATCGCGGACGTGCAGATCGGCAATGCCTTTCGAGTCGCGTCGTTGGTCAAGGGATCGCAGGAAGCAGTGGGCGGCGTCGTGGTGGCACGCACCGGCGTGAACACCAAGGAGGTCATCGATGCCGTGAAAGCCCGCATCGCACAGATCCAACCAGGGCTGCCCGAGGGCGTCACGCTCGTGCCGTTCTACGACCGATCCACGCTCATCGAGCAGGCGACCGGTACCCTGCGGCGGGCGCTGATCGAGGAGATCGTCCTCGTCACGGTCGCGCATGTGGTGTTCCTGATGCACTTCCGGTCCATCCTGATCGTGACGATTCCCTTGCCATTGGCGGTACTGATGTCCTTTCTCGGGATGTACTACGCTGGCATCTCGTCGAACATCATGAGCCTGGCGGGCATTGCGATCGCGATCGGTGTCCTCGTGGATGCCGGCATCGTCGTCACCGAGAACGCCTTTCGCTTCATGGAACAGCGGGCCGTCGATCCCCGCAATCGGCGCCTGGTGCGGGCAGCCGTCCTCGAGTCGACCCGGCTGGTGGGCCGGCCCGTGTTCTTCTCCATGGCCATTATTCTGCTGGCGTTCATTCCGGTATTCGCGCTCACCGGACAGGAAGGCAAGCTGTTCCACCCGCTCGCCTTTACGAAGACCTTCGCGGTGCTCGCGGCCACGGTTGTCGCGGTGACGCTCGTGCCGGTCCTGTGCAGCCTGTTACTCGGCGGGACGTTTCACAAGGAAGACGACAACCCGGTGATGCGCGGATTGCGACGGCTGTACCGCCCGGTGCTCGAGGCCGCGCTCGGACGACGGGCCATCACCGTGGCGATTGCCGCGCTGCTGTTCGCGGGGGCGCTGTTGGTGGCGCGAGGGATCGGCAGCGAGTTCATGCCGCCGCTCAACGAGGGCGACCTGATGTTCATGCCGATCGCCGATCCGAGCATCTCCCTCGAAGAGAACACGAAGAATGCGATCAAGCAGAACCAGATTCTGGAGTCGTTTCCGGAAGTCGCCTTCGCCGTGGCGAAGGTCGCACGCGCCGACACCTCGACCGATCCCGCCCCGTTGAACATGACCGAGACGGTCGTCCACCTCAAGCCCCGGAACCAATGGCGTCCGGGGATGACCGTGGATCGCCTCCGGGCCGAGATGGGTCTGGCGGCACAACTGCCGGGCGTCTCGCCCATTTGGACGATGCCGATCATCAACCGCATCGACATGCTGACGACCGGCATCCGGTCCGAGGTGGGCGTCAAGATCTTCGGCGCCGACCTGATGCGCCTCGAGGCGCTCGCGCGGCAGGTCGCTGACGCAGTCCGCACAGTCCCCGGGTCGAGCAACGTTTACCCCGAGCAGGTCACGAGCGGCCAGTATTTGAACATCACCGTGGATCGCGCCGCAGCGGCGCGGTACGGGATTGGTGTTGGCGAGGTGCAGCAGGTCGTCGAAACCGCCGTCGGCGAGAGGGTTCTGACGACCACCATCGAGGGCCGATCCCGATTTCCGGTGCGCGTGCGCTACCGGGCCGAGGATCGGGCAGACCCGCAGGCGCTGGCCCAGGTGCTGGTCGACGCGCCAGGTGGTGCTCGGATCCCGCTCGGGCAGCTCGCACACATCGAGCATGTGCGCGGGCCCGCGATGATCTCGTCGGAGAACGGCCTGCTGCTCGCCACCGTGCTGCTCAATGTGCAGGGCCGCGACGTCGGTGGATTCGTGGCGGAGGCGCGCGCCACCGTCGCACGCACGGTCACGTTACCCGCGGGTTATTACCTCGGCTGGAGCGGACGCTGGGAGAACCAGGAGCGCGCGCGTGACCGGCTGCAGATTGTGATCCCGATCGTGCTCGCGATCATCTTTGTGCTGCTGTATTTCACCTACGGTTCGGCGGTCGAGGCCGCCCACGTGCTTCTCGCCGTGCCGTTCGCGCTGACCGGGGGCGTCTACTTGTTGTGGCTGCTGGGCTACAACTTCTCGGTCGCGGTCTGGGTCGGCTTCATCGCGCTGTTCGGGACGGCGGTGCAGACCGGCGTCGTGATGGTCATCTATCTGGAGGAGGCCGTGGCGCGAAAGCAGCGCGAGCTTGGCGGCACGCTCACGCGTGCGGCATTGCGCGACGCGGTCATGGAAGGCGCGTTGCTCCGCCTGCGGCCCAAGGTCATGACGGTCTCGACCGTCGTCGCGGGCCTGTTGCCGATCATGTGGAGCACCAGTGTCGGCGCCGAAGTGATGAAACCGCTGGCCACGCCTGTCCTTGGCGGCATGATCTCGTCGCTTCTGCACGTGTTGATCGTGACGCCGGTGATCTTCTATTCGATCAGGGAGCGACAACTGGGGCTGCAGCACGAGGCGAGGCGGGCGGCGGCGCCACGGCCCTCCAGTGGAGGACGCCGAGTCCTGAACACGATCGTGTTGCTGGTCGCCGTGGGCGGCGCGGTCTTTCTGGGTTGGCGCCTAACCCGCTTGCCGGCGACTGAGCCCGGGGCGCCGGCGGCCTCGGGCCGCGTGGTCCAGACGGCGCGGTCGGGAGACCTGGACATCGTGGTGCTGTCCCCGACCGGCACTCTCAGAAGCGGCCGTAACACCTTCACGATCGAGTTCCGTTCCTCGTCCGGCGCGCTCGTCGATGTCGGCACCGTGCGCGTCAGCGCCAACATGACGATGCCGGGCATGGTCATGCCGGGGAATGTGCAAGTCCAGCCGTCAGGCGTGCCCGGACGGTTTACCGCCACGGCCGAGTTCGGCATGGCGGGCACATGGCCGATCAGCATCGAATGGAACGGTCCGGCCGGCAGCGGATCCGCCAACCTTCAGGGAAGTGTCCAATGAGAAGCCGACGACGAATCATCACGTTCGTGATTGGGGCTGTCATGCTTGCCGTTCCTGCCCGCGGCCAGGAAACAGCGCCATCGGCGCTGGCATCGCAATATGTCGACCAGCAGGCGGGTCTTGGGCTCGACGCGGCGGTCGCGCGCGCTCTCGAGCGCGAACCCTCGCTGCGTGCCGTGCGGTCGGAGATTGAAGCCGCACGAGGGCGGCAGCAGCAAGCCGGCCTTCGGCCGAATCCCTCGCTCACCCTGGAGCGCCGCGATGAACCGGCCGGTACAGATAGCGTGACCACCGTCGGAATGCAATGGCCGTTGGATCTCTACCGCCGTGCCGGACGCGTCGAGACCGCGGAGCGCGGGCTGCAGGCCACGCAGTTGGCCGTCGCCGATCGCGAACGGCTATTGGCCGCTGAGGTGCGGCTGCAGTACGGCGTCGCCGCGGCCGCCGTCCGGGAGGTCCTGATCGCAGACGAACTCGTGGTCGCCTCGCAGCGACAGTGGGAGGTCGTGCGTGCCCGCGTGGACGCCGGTGAAACGCCGCCGCTCGAACGGGATCTGCTGGAGGTGGAGCTGCGACGCTTCGAGGCGGCGCGACTGCTAGCCGCGGGACGCGCGGACGTGGCCGTCGTGCAGCTGAAGCAGCTTCTTGGCATGCCGCCCGCAGAGCCGCTGCTGCTGCGTGAGACGCTCGAGACGCTCGTCGCGGAGAGCACCACCGAAGCGGCATCCGTAACACCGCTATCGATGGCAGCACGGCCTGATGTGCGGGAGGCCGAGGCGCGCGTGACGCTGGCGGACGCGCAGGTCGATCAGGCCCGCCGCGAAGGCCGCGTCGACATCAGCCTCTTTGGCAGCTACATGCGCATGGACGCCGGCTTTTCCCAGCAGGGCGTCGGCCCAACGGGCGCATTGGAACGGGTCCGAGGCCAATTCAACTACGTCGCGGCGGGCGCGATGGTCGTGCTGCCCCTGTTCAATCGGAACCAGGGGCAAGTCGCCGTGGCACAGGCGGAGCGGTCTGGCGCGGAGGCTCGTCGCGAAGCGGCGGAGCTGGCCGCTCGCGCCGAGGTCGCTGCGGCTCAGGCTCGTGATGGGCGAGCCCAAAGCGCCGTCACTCTCTACTCCGGTGGGGTTCGCACGCTCGCCCGGCAGAACCTTGCCGTCGTGCGGCAGACGTTCGAGTTCGGTCGCGCCACGGTGTTTGACGTGCTGACCGAGCAACGCCGGTATCTGGAGATCGAACAGGCCTACACAAGCACGTTGCGCGAGGCTTGGGAAGCACGCACGGCTCTGAAGCGCGCGTTGGGAGGCACGAAATGAATTCGGAATCACGCGTGAGTGTGCGGTGGCCAGTCCTCGCGTTGGCCGCCGTGGTTCTGTTGGCCGTGGGCGCCGGCGCCTCCTACGTTGGGTTGCGATCGAGGGCGGCATCTGGCCGGGAGTCCTCGGACGGGCGGCCAACCATTTCGGGAACGCGTGTGCCCGCCGCAGGGGCGGCAACGCAGCCGCCTGCCGCCAATCCTCCGGCATGGGCGCCGCTCCCAGACGTCGTCGTCCCGCTCGGTCAGGAGGCGGCCGCGCGCGCCGGTATTACCACGACTGCCGTGTCGTCCGGAACGTCGTCCGGTGGCATTCGGGCGCCGGGAGTGGTGGAGCCAAACGCGTACCAGCAAGTCGTGGTGACGCCGGTGGTCGGCGGTCGGGTGACCCGTGTGACGGCCGAGCTTGGTCAGCAGGTCCGACGGGGACAAACGCTCGCCCAGATCTTCAGTCCGGAGCTCGCTGACGCGCAGACGCGTTACATCGCGGCACGCGCGCAACTCGGGGCGCATGAGCAGGAACTCGCCCGAACCGAGAAACTGGTGGAGATTGGCGCCGCCAGCCGTCAGGAGCTCGAGCGCATTCACGCGGAACACATCGCCCGCCGCGCCGACGTCGAAAGCGCAGCGTCCCGTCTGCAATTGCTCGGGCTGTCGGCCGACGCGATCGAGGTCCTGGGCCCCGGGAAGGATCAGGGCGCCACCACGAACGTACCGGCGCCGATGGCCGGCGTGGTGACCGAACGCCTGGCGAACGTCGGCCTCAACGTGGACCAGGCGACGAAGCTCTTCACCGTGGTCGATCTCTCCCGGGTCTGGGTGGTTGCCAACCTGTACGAAAAGGACTTTGCGCGCGTTCGGGTTGGCAGTCGAGCCACGATCACCACTAATGCCTACCCCGGCCTGGTGCTGCACGGACAGGTGAGCTACATCGATCCACAGGTCAGTCCGGAGACGCGGACCGCCAAAGTGCGGATCGAAGTACCGAACGCGAGCCATGACCTCCGCCTCGGCATGTATGCCGAAGCGCTGCTTGGCGACGAGGGGGGAGCACCCGCGCCGATGATCCCCCAAAGCGCGGTACAGAACGTGGGCGACCGAACGGTCGTGTACCTCGTGAACCCGAAGGAGCCAGGAACGTTCATCGAACGCGAAGTTCGACTTGGCGCGGTCACCGGCCACCAGGTCCCGGTCCTGGCGGGCGTGCAAATGGGCGATGTGGTCGTCGCGGAAGGCAGTTTCTCCGTCCGCGCCGAGATTGAACGTCTTGGATTGCGGGCGGCGCCCACCAGTTCCCGAGCAGCCGTCCCCTGACCTCGTCACGGCACCGTCGCCAGCGTGAGCGACAACTGCGCGGCGGGATCGACCCATTGCTCGCGCACCTCGAAACCCGCCGCCACGAGTCCGGCCGCGATCTCTTCGCGCCGGTACTGGTACGAGCTTTCGGTCCGGATGTGCTCGTCTTCGCCAAGCGTGATGTCCAACCCGGCCCGCGCCACGCGCACGCGTTGAGGTCGCAGGGTGACCAGGTGCATTTCCACCCGTGATTCGTCCGCGTTCCATACCGCGCGATGGCGGAAGCCGGCGCGTCAGGTCAGTGCTTGCCACGCCAGGATGGATCGCTGAACCACCGCGGCGAACAGGACGACGCACCACGCCCACGCGATTGGTTCGACCAATGCCGGGAAGATGACCCAGGCGACGTAGACGAGCGTCGTCTCGCCGCCTTCCGCAAGGCCGCGCGTGAATTGAAACGTCCGGTTGGTCGCGCTGATGGTGCGGCCGGCACGGTCGGCCGCCGCGGCCAGGGCCAGCGTCGTGGTAATTGACAGCACGTATCCCGTCAGGATGCACAGCCACGCCAGTCGCGGCTGCGGATGCAGGGTGGCAAATGCCACGACCATGGCGCTATACGCCGCCATGTCGAGGGTGATGTCCAGATAGCCGCCGAAGGCCGTGACCCGGTTCGAGGCCCGCGCCAGCACCCCGTCCAGTCCGTCGCCGATTCGGCTGACGAGCCACAGTGCCAGGCCAGCCCCCGGATGTCCGCCGGCGATCGCCGCGGCGCCGCCGACGGCAATCGCAAACGTGCCGGCGGTGATGGTCGTGGGCGTGAGGCCCAGCCGGCCAAGCCGCTGCGCAAACGGCGACAACAGGGGCTGCGCATGCGTTCTGACGAATTCATCGAACATCGGGTCGGTCTGTAACACTATCGCATGCTGCGGAGACTGTGACGTGGGGTATGGTGCGCGCTGCCACGGGCCCGAGGAGCGACGAATGATGATCACAATTGGCAAGGGTATCGTCGCGATGGTCCTGCTCACGGCCTGGATTGTGATGCCGGCACGCGCGCAGGCGCCGGCGCCACTGGAACTGTTTTATCGGGCCGCCTCCCTCGATGAGCGAGTGGCTCGAGAGGCCCTGGACGCGCTGTCGACGCAGTGGCGCGACAGCTACACGCCCATGATCATCGATCTGGCGCGGTTGTTGCGCCCCGCGCCGGCCGCCGGCAGCCAGGCCGGCACCGATCTCGCCGATTCATCAACGGGCGCGTTCGATGCCGACGATGGCGGTGGGGCGCCGGGCGCGGCCGGCGCGGGCTTCGGGCCGGAGTTGGCCAGGCGGCCCACCCGGGAATCGCTGGCCCGTGCGCGCCTGCTGCAATTCCTGGGAGCACGGACCGGGCAGCGGTTCGATGCCGATCTGAGCCGTTGGCGCCAATGGATGTGGACCTTGCCGTACGCGCCGCATCCTGAGTACGCGCAGTTCAAGAGCGCCGTCTACGGGCGAATCGACCCCCGCATGCAGCGGTTCTTTCCGACGCAGGTGCAGTCGGCGATTCGCCTCGACGAGATTGACTGGGGTGGCGTACCGGTCAACGGTATTCCTCCGCTGTCCTATCCCAAGGTGCTGGCCGCGGCGAACGCGACCTTTCTTCGTGACGGCAACCTGGTCTTCGGCGTGGTCGTCAACGGCGAAGCGCGCGCCTACCCCAAGCGCATCCTCGCGTGGCACGAGATGGCGATCGATCGCCTGGGCGGCGTCGAGATCACCGTCGTCTATTGCACGCTCTGCGGCACCGTCATCCCGTACGACAGCGTGGCCGGCGGCAAGCTGCGCCAATTTGGCACCAGTGGGCTGCTCTATCGCTCGAACAAGCTGATGTTCGACGAAGAGACGATGAGCCTGTGGTCGATGCTCGAGGGGAAGCCGGTGGTCGGCACGCTCGTGAACACCGGGTTGCAGCTGTCGTCGCATGCCGCGGTCACGACGACCTGGGGCGAGTGGCGGACCGAGCATCCCGACACGACCGTGCTGTCGCTCGACACCGGCCACAAGCGCGATTACCGGGAAGGTGCGGCGTATCGCGATTACTTCAGCCACGATCGGCTGTACTTCCAGGTGCCCACCACCGACACGCGCCTCAAGAACAAGGCCGAGGTCCTGGCGTTCAGAGTGAGGGCGGGTGTCAGCGGGGCCGGGCAGCCGGTGGCGATTGCCGCCGACTTCCTGAAGAAGGCGCCGGTCTTTCACTTCGAAGCGGCGGGCCGGCGGTTCGTCGTGATTACGACCAGAGCCGGGGCGAACCGCCTCTACGATGTGAGCGGTCACGACGTGGTGTTTCAGTCCCGGGCGGCCACCGGACCGTTAGTCGACACCGCCGGGCGACGCTGGGTGCAGAGCGAGACCGCGCTCGTGCCGGAGAGCGGCGGTGGTGTGACCCTGCCGCGGGTGACCGCGCAGCGCGCGTTCTGGTTTGGCTGGTACGCGCAGTTTCCCGACACGCTGCTGGTGGGGCGCTGACATGGGATGCGCGGTCAACTGCGCCGAAGTCGACGAGCTGGCCGGGGATTACGCGGCCAATCGCCTGATTTGGATCGAGCGGTGGCGTTACCGCGCCCACCTGGCCACCTGCCCGGTGTGCCGTCGCCTCGCACGGCAAGGCGGCTCGGCCGGGCAGGTTGTAACGCCGGGCGTGCCAGGAACACTAACGCCCAGGGTGTTTATGATGGTGTCACTTTGGGATAAAGGAATCGCCGCCGTGGGCCGCTTTCCGCTGTCGTGGATTCAGTTGGCGATGCGGGTCGCGATCGGCGGCGTCTTTTTCAACGCGGGGTTGATGAAGTACCGATCGTGGGAATTGACGTTGCTGTTGTTCCGGGATGAATACAAGGTGCCCCTGATGGACCCGGCCTTGTCGGCCAGGATGGCGACGTTCAACGAGCTGACGTTTTCGACCCTGATCGTCCTCGGCCTGGCCACCAGGATGGCGACCCTGCCGTTCCTGGGGATGCTGGTCGTCATCCAGACGTTCGTTTATCCGCAAGCGTGGGTCGAACATCTGACGTGGGCGTCGATCCTGCTGTTCCTGCTCACCCGTGGCCCCGGGGCGATTTCGCTCGACCGCCTGATTTGGCGGCGCTGGCATGCGACGGCGAGTTCCCGTTCATGAAGATCGTGGCTCGCCGATTCTGGACCTGGACCCTCGTTCTCACCGCTCTCTGCGCCACACCGGTACTGGCGTCGGCGCAGTCCGCCAGCGCGACGGTCACCGGCACGGTGCGCGACAGCTCCGGCCAGGCGATCGCGGGCGCGGCCGTGCGGCTCAACGGCAGCGACACCGGATCGGTGCGCGAAGCCATCAGCGGCGCGGCGGGCCAGTACGAGTTCGGCGGCCTGCCGGCGGCGTCGCGTCAAACACTTCAGGTCGACAGCCGGGGATTTGGTTCCGTGCGCCGCGCCCTCGAGCCGCTGACGGCCGGCGAGCGGCGCCTGGTCGACCTGCGGCTCGAACCCGCCGGCGTCAATGAATCGATCGTGGTGACCTCGGACGGTCCAGTGGGACTGGCGGTGTCCCCCGAGCTTGGCGGCAACCTGGGCCGCGAGCAGATCGACCGGCTGCCGGTCAACGGGCGTGAGCTGATCGCGGTGGCGTACCTGATTCCCGGCGCGGCTCCGGCGCGCGGCTTCTACAATCTCGCGCCGCGACTCACCATCAACGGGGCGTCGTCGCTGACCACTAACTACAGCGTCGATGGCTTCGACAACACCGACTTGTTCCTGGGCGGGCCCAAGGTGCCGATCACGATTGGGTCGACCGACAACCTCAAGGTCCTCGTTAATTCCTATTCATCCGAGTACGGGCGGACCGGCAACGGCGTGTTCTCCGTGACCACCCGAAGCGGGACGAATACGCACACCGCCGACCTGGCGTATGTGTTGCGGCCGGGCGCGGTACTCGACTCGCCCAACTTCTTCGCGCCGGTCGACCGCGCCGGCAGCGTCGTTGACGACAGTTTCACCCGGCACCAGGCGGCCGGGTCGGCGGGTGGACCGCTGAGGAGCAGCCGGTTGTTCTATTTTGCCGATGCGGAGGTGACGCGGGAGAGCCAGGACGCGATTCTGGCCTCCCCCCTGGCGGCCGGCCTGGCGCCGACGCGGTTCGATAGTCAAACCGGCACGGGCAAGCTCGACGCCCGCTGGAACGATCGTCAGTCAACGACCCTGCGCTATCAGCTCTCCGACTACACGCACGACCAGGATCTCGGGTTTGTCGGCGGGCTGACGCTGCCCTCGGCCGGCCTCAAGGTGAACTATCGCAACCAGTTCGCCGCGCTGACGCACCGGACCGTCGCGACCTCGGCCGTCAACGAGATCGGCGTCCAGGTCGGGCAACTCAGGTCCGACTGGCAACCCCTCGACCCCGGCCCTCGCGTGGTCATCACGGATCGCGGCGCGACGTTGGCGGTGCTTGGTGGCGTCAGCGACAGCTTTCTCTGGACCGAAACGGACCTGCAGGTGCGCGAGATCTACACGAGGCTCGCTGGCCGGCACACCTTCAAGGCGGGTGGCGACTTCCTGCGGGGCGACTTCCTGATTAACTCGGGCCCCGGCGCGCGGGGCGCCTATGTCGTCGATCTCGAGGGGCGCCGCGTGACGCCGTCCGGTCCCTTCGTCGCGATCGGCGATATTCCCAGGGACGTGACCGTCCTCTCGTACTCGCAATCGTTCGTGAATCCGGATGTCGCCGCCGCGCAAGCCCTGGCCGGGCTGTTTGTCGAAGACACGCTCCGTGCGACGAGCGATGTGACGTTGACGCTCGGCGCGCGATGGGACTACGACTCAGTGACGAACACGCCGGTCGGTGACGGTGACTGGAACAATGTGGCGCCCCGGCTCGGGGTGAGCTGGACGCCGAATGGCAGCGCGCGTTACCAGCTGCGCGGCGGCTACGGGATCTTCTACGAGCGGATTCCGTTTGCGGTCTACTCAGACACGCTGTTCAACGACCCGGTCGGCGGCGCGGTGTCGGTGACGTTCGCCCCGGGGACGCCGTTCGCGCCACCGTCGTTCCCCTCGTCCGTGCCGCGGGATGCTGTCGATCGGCTGCCGTTGTCCGCGCAGCCACCTCGCAACGTGCAGGTGTTCGACCCGGAGCTTAAGAGCCCATGGACCGAACAGGTCTCGGCTGGATACTCGGTGTCAGTGACACGGGACCTGTCGTTGAACGTCGATTACGTGCATAGCCGGGGACGCAATCTCATCCGCCGAGTGGATGTCAACGCCCCAGCCTCGATCACCGCCGGCAGTCGCTCGGTGGCAGCGGCGGATGCGATGCGGCCGATCGTGCCGGTCGCCGGCGGCACCCGGCTGATCGAACAGGATCAAACCAGCGGGCACAGTCGCTTCGATGGCTTATACCTCAACCTGCGGCAGCGGCTTCGCCGCGGCGTGGCGTTCGACCTCGCCTACACGCTGTCGCGGATCGAGAACGACACCGACGACATCAACTTCCGGCCCGTCGACAGCCGGGCGCCCGACGCGGAGCTGGCGCCCAGCCTCAACGACCGGCGCCACGTCCTGGCGATCAATGGGTTGGTCCGCGCGCCTTTCAAGCTCGACGTGGTTCCCGTGCTGTTCCTGTCGAGCGGCCAGCCGTTGAACGTCACCACCGGTCGCGACGACAACGGCGACACGATCTTCAACGATCGCCCCGCCGGCATCACGCGCAACGGCGAACGGACATCGGGATTTGCTCAGTTTGACATGGGCCTGGTCCGCCGCTTTCAAGTTGGGCCGGCCACCCTGGAGGCGAGGGCGGAGGTCTTCAATGTCTTCAACCGAACCAACTTCTCGGGTTTCTTCAACTGGGGGGCGAGCGGCGTGCGACCTGACGAGCAGGGCACGCTGAGCTTTCAGCCCACCCAGGCAGGTCCTGCGCGCCAGTATCAATTCAGCGGTCGGCTGCGGTTCTGATCGATCGTTGAGACATTCGAGACGATTCGACTCGGCGCGGCCATTCGCGTCCGCTTGGGTCGGCGCCCTTCTGTAACTGCCGACGCAAAGAGCAGTTGTTAAGCGGCCTGGATCAGTGGACAGATTGCGACCCAGACGCTGACCTGGGCCGTCGGGATTTCCCATCTGGAGTCGCCGCACCCTTCTTCTTGTGATCACGAAGCGGTGCGGGCGCCCAAGTGAGCCGCACGTCAGCCTCGAGCTGCTCCTGTCGCGCCCTTACCCATGGAGAGTATGAGTGCGAGCCGGAGATTCTCGTCAGCGTCGTACGCCTCGCGTGAGAGACCGGTGGTCTTGCCGACGGCCTTCTTCGCCATGTCGAGCATGTGCCCGACATAGACTGATATGGAATGACCGGTTGTCAAGGGCCTGTGGGAGCTGTGGAAAACGGTT
>CAYGMD010000066.1:0-23737 GCA_964350785.1 uncultured Acidobacterium sp.
TCCTGGATATCGATTCCTCGGTGAAGGGCGCCCGCTTCGTCCGCTTCTGCGACGCCTTCAACATTCCCCTGGTGACCTTCGTGGATGTCCCCGGCTTCCTGCCCGGCACGGTGCAGGAGTACGGCGGCATCATTCGCCACGGCGCCAAGCTGCTCTATGCCTTTGCCGAGGCGACGGTGCCGAAAATCACCGTGATCACGCGCAAGGCCTACGGCGGCGCGTACTGCGTGATGGCGAGCAAGCACATTCGCACCGACTTCAACTACGCCTGGCCGAGCGCCGAGATCGCCGTGATGGGCGCCGAAGGCGCGGTCAACATCCTCTACAAGCGCGAGATCGACAAGGCCGCCGACCCGGCCGCCATGCGCGCGCAGAAGATCGCCGAGTTCCGCGAGCGGTTTGCCAGCCCGTATGTCGCCGCCGAACGCGGCTATGTCGACGAAGTGATTCTGCCCAGGACCACGCGGGCCAAGCTGGTGCAGGCGCTGGCGACGCTCGATCACAAGCGTGACAAGAATCCCCCGAAGAAGCATGGCAACATTCCGCTCTAAGCTCCTGGTTCCGGTCGTGTTCGCCGGCGTCGCCTGCGCGCAGGCCTCCGGGGCGCCGCCCGTGGGCGCGGCGGTCACGGCGACGGCGGCCGAAGCGCAGCTCGCGCAGCCGCACCTCGAGCACGTGTCGCCCGGGCGCGACTCGGTCGGCGCCCAGCCCAAGAAGTTCGAGTGGACCGCGGTCGAGGGCGCCGAAGGTTATGCGCTGTTGCTGGTCAACGAGGTGGACATCGAGATCTGGGAGACGACGGTCCAGGCCCCGTCGGTCGAAGTCCCCAAAGAACTGGTGCTCGAGTCGGGGACGTACTACTGGGCAGTGGGTGCCTTCCGTGGCGGGCGCCAAGTGGCCTATTCCGGGCGGTCGGCGTTCGTCGTCCTCAAGTGAGGCGGCCCGATCTGTATGGTCCGGATACGATCTGGCAAGTCTTTACCTGCTAATAACTTAACCTAACAAAAGCCCAGTCGTAACCGTTGAGCGTGTGTCTCATTATAAGACAAAACACGCTCCGGCAGAGCTTTTCTCTCCTAATTCATTTCCTTCCTTTCCTGCTTGACGGTTAACAGGGCTCTCAGCAATACTCGGGCAGACTTTATATGACGGTTTAGCCAGGCTGTAGCCATGCACCGCAGGGGTTGCACGATATTTTGAACGGTCATCGTCGACAGGAACAGGACACGTCAATGCGGCTCGAACTCCCCCGATTGTTCAGCCGTCACATGCGGCTCACGATCGCGCTCTCGATCGCCATCGGCTTCGCTGCGACTCAAGCCATCGCGCAGTACGGTTCATTCTCCAGCGCCCACGAAGGCGAGCTGTGGGGTGTACGCCAGGAACTGAATCTGAACGACGCCGGCGAATCGGCCGGCATGGCCTACATAAACGGTTTGCTGTTCGTTGCCGATCAGCTGAACGAGACGGTCGCGGCGTTTGACAGCTCCGGCGCCACGGTGACCCCCGCGAACGCCGAGTGGGGAGGGTTCACGCCCGGCGAACTGGCCGGCGCGACCGTGTCGATCGACGGCATCGACACCCAGGCGCTGCTGGTTTCCGATGCTGGCGCGCACCGGGTGCTCGCGTACAACCTGGCCGGGGCGCACCTTTTCACGATGACGCTCGAGCGACCGACGTTCGAGGGGGCAACCGGCTCCCTCAGGGCACTCGCGATGGGACCTGGCGCGCGATTCGTCCTGTCGACCGGTACCCCGACGCTGGCACTAGAAGGGTCGTTCGCGGCCGCCTGGACCAACGCGTGGGAGACGGCCGGGGCGGTGCTGGCCTATCGCAATATCGCCGCCATTGACTACGACGGTACGCACTTCCGACCGACGCCGACGGCCACCCTCGATGGCGTCGAGGGCAACAACCTCGCTCGCCCGGGCCAGGTGGTGTATGGCTTGGTCTTCGACCCGGCCGGCAACATCTACATCATCGACACCAATACCGAACGGCTGAACGTTTACGGCGAAAACTTCGCGCACCGCTTCACCTTCGGCACGCCGGCAGTGAACGGCACGCTTGAGGAGTTCGAGCAACCGTACGGAATCGCCTACTCCCCGGCCGATGGCGGGCGCCTGTTCATCGCCGACTCGGATCACTTCCGGGTGCAAATCTACAAGCCGAACCTTGTCAACAGCACGCTGGACTATGTGTCCACGATCGCCCGGTTTGGGGCCGACGGCCTGCCCCGTTCAGTGGCCATCGACGCGGCAACGGGCAGGCTCGCGGTGTCCGGGCTTTATACCGGGCACGTGTGGATTCTCGACCGCCCCGATCTCGCTGCCTTCGACCTGCAGTTCCTCGATTCTGGTGGCGGCCTCGTCGAAGAGGTGTGCGCGGGCGCTTCGTATCGCGTGCGCTTCAGCCTGACCGTGCCGCCCGGGCGCGCGCCGGTCAACGCGATCGTGCCGCAGCTGGCCATCGACGGTGATCCCGTTGCGGTGACGCCGGCGCCGGGCGCGGTCTATTCCGATCCCATGACCGCCGGCCAGGTCGCCACTTACACCTACCAACTCGAGATGCCGGCGGTCGTCCCGGCCGGGGCTTTCGTGGTGACTGCCGGCGCGACCGCTTCGACCACCGACGTGCTGGCGGCTGCGGCGCGGTTGCAGGGCGTGAATTGCGTCGGCGCGCTACCGACCATCACGGCCTCGCCCAACATCCCTGCCCAGGTCTCCGGGTGGACGCCGGTGCGTCCCGATCAGACATTCGCGTTGACGTTCAATGCGAGCGACGCCGAGGGCGTGGCCAGCATCGAGTACCAGATCAGCGGGCAGAACAACCTCGGCACCACGCTTGCGCCGGTCCCCAACCCGACGCCCGGCACCACGCAGACCCTGATCCTGCCGCTGCCGGAATTCGGCTTCAGCACCATCACGTACCGGGCGCACGACACCGACAACCGCAAGTCGGCGTGGCAGACCTTCGAGCTGCGCAGCGTGCTGGTTCAGGACTGGGTGTCGGTCGAGAGCGATTCGGTGGCGTTCACCGTTGGCTACCCGATCGGCGTCGGCTATCGCTTCTTCGCCAGCGGCCTCCCGCCCGGCGTCACCATCGATGAAGGTACCGGTCAGATTAGCGGTGATCTGAGTTTCGCCTCAGCCGGCACGTATCACGTGGTCGTGACCGAAGACACCGGGCCCAACACCCCGACGTCGAGCGTCGGATTCATGTGGACGGTCATGGACGTCAACCGTCACCCGCACGTCGACCAGCCGGGCACGATTAACGCCGTTGAAGGGCAGTACTTCGAGTTGCAGGTCAACGCCTCGGATCCCGACGGGGATCCCCTGTGGTACTCCATTGCCGGGATAGGCCGCGATCTGCCCGGCCAGATCACCATCGACGCCGGCACCGGACTGATTTCCGGGACGTTCCCGTTCAACAGCGCTCGTGACTACACCATTCAAGTCGGCGTCTCGGAATGCGGTGCCCTGGCTCCGCGCCCGCCCTGCGAGGTCATCCTGCCGGGCACGCGGCTGGCCACGGTCGTCAACTCGTCCATCAGCGTGGCGAATTTCAACCGGCCGCCCGACATCGTCAACCCTGGTACCCGGACGAACGTCGAAAGGGACCTGGTCAGCCTGCAGCTGGTGGCCAGCGACCCCGACATCGCGACCGACGGCCAGGTCCTGACCTACCGTGCCAACAACCTGCCGCCGGGGCTTTCGATCAACGCGGCAACGGGCTTGATTGCCGGCACGATTGACTACAACTCGGCGCGCAGCTACGCGGTAACCATTGAGGTTGACGACCAGGAAACCGATCCGACGCGGTTCGAGGTGTTCACGTGGAACGTGACCAACCTCAACCGTCCGCCGACGGCTTCGGCCGCCGATCGTACGGACGCTGAAAACGACACGGTGGCGTTTGGCATCACGGCGAGTGACCCCGACGGTGAGGCTCTCAGCTACTCAGCGGTCGGCATGCCTCCGGGGATCTCGCTCGACCCGGCGACCGGTCAGTTTACCGGCACGCTGACGTACGCCTCGGCCGGAGAATACGACGTGCAGGTCACCGTCTCGGACGGCACGGACTCGGTCGTCGCCCTGTTCCACTGGACGGTGACCAACACCAACGCGCCGCCCGCCATCACCAGTCACGGCAACCAGGCCAACGCCGAGGGCGATTCGGTCTCGGTGGCGATTGCCGCGTCCGACCTCGATGGCCAGACGTTGACCTATAGCGCGGCCGGCCTGCCCGCCGGGCTCGCGATCGACGCGGCCACCGGGGTGATCACCGGTTCGCTGGCCTACGACACGGCCGCCACCTACACCGTGACCGTGAGCGTCACGGACGGCCAGGTATCGCGGAGCGTCACCTTCACCTGGACCGTGACCAACGTGAATCGTCCGCCGGTGGTGGTCAGCCCCGGCACCCAGTCGAGCGCGGAAGGCACGACCGTCTTGCTGGCGATCAGCGCGAGCGATCCGGATGGCCAGGCGCTCACTTACTCTTCAACCGGGCTCCCCCCGGGCCTTTCGATCAACCCGGCGACCGGCGTGATCGCCGGGACGATTGCCTACACCGCCGCCGGCCCCTACACGGTGACGGTGACGGCCAGCGACGGGTCAGTGTCCGACTCGGAGACCTTCGCCTGGAACGTGAGCGACAGCAACCGCCCGCCGGTCTGCAGCGCGACGGTGTCGGCGGACGAACTCTGGCCGCCCAACCACAAGCCGCGCTATCTCTCGCTTACGGGGATCAGCGATCCCGACGGTGACGCGCTCACCATTCGCTATACGGGCATCCTTCAGGACGAGCCGGTGGACTCGGCGGGACAGGGCAACACCCCGAACTTCGACGGGGGTATCGAAGACAACGGCGCGCGCGCATGGGTGCGTTCGGAACGCACCGGTAACGCCGGCGACGGCCGCGTCTACCTGATCAGCTACACCGCCACCGACGCGGCCGGCGCGTCGTGCTCGGGCACCACGAACCTGGCCCTGCCGCACGACCAGCGCGGCACGCCGGCGGTGTTGAGCCCCGGCCGCTGGAATTCGCTCGATGGCCAACTGGTTTACGCGCCGGCGCCCGACGCGGTCAACGACACGGCCTCGGTCAACGAGGACAAGGCCATCACGATGAGCGTTCTTGGCAACGACGTGACGAACTACCAGGCGGTGGTCGTGAGCCTGGTTGGCGTGCCCTCGGAGGGCACGGCGACGACGAACGGCCAGACCATCACCTACCAGGCCCCGCCTGCGAAAGGGACTGCGACCCTGACGTATCGGGTGACCGGTCCCTTTGGGACTGACACCGCGACCGTCACCATCACCATCAAGTAGGGCCGAGATGACCGCAACCCGCTGCCGCCGGCAGCAAGGGTTGCGGTTGTTTCACGTACGGCCGCCTTTCCGCCGCGTTCTTGCCCGACAATAGAGGGATGACCTCGTCGTTTGCGCCCCGCGCCGTCATCTTCGACATCGACGGCACCCTCGTCGACAACATGGCCCTCCACGCCGAAGCGTTCGCCGTCTTCGCGCAACGCCATGGCCTGCCGCCGCTTACGCCCGAGGATCGCGCCCGCCTCGACGGCCGCCGCAACAGCGAGATCTTCCCGATCCTGTTCGGCCGTGAGGTCGCGCGCGAGGAATGGCAGGCCTACGAGGCCGAGAAGGAAGGCCTTTATCGCGAGCTGTCGCGCGGCCGCCTGGCGCCCATGAAGGGCCTGCTGCGCCTGCTGGCGCACTACCGGGAGGCCGGCCTGCCGATGGCCCTGGCGACGTCGGCGCCGGGACCGAACGTCGTGCACACCCTCCACGAAATCGGGCTGGCCGGCGCCTTCTCCATCATCGTTCGTGGCGATCAGGTGGGCCGGGGCAAGCCCGCGCCCGACGTGTTTGTCGCCGCCGGCCGCCAACTCGCGGTCGCGCCCGGGGCCTGCCTGGTGTTCGAGGACGCCCCAATGGGCGTTGTGGCCGCCCAGGCCGCGGGGATGCCGGTCGTCGCCCTGACGACCAGCTTCAGCGAGGCGCACTTCGCCGCCCTGCAGCCGCCGCCGTCCGCGACCTACGCCGATTTCGACGCCTTCCTCGACCAGCAGCCCGGGTAATCCGGCCACTGGGCCTGGCTCGCAAGCGCGGGCGTTGTCACGGTAACCGTGAACTACACGGGCAAGGGCATGGTCGACAGCAGCCACCGCGTCTGGGTGTGGCTGTTCAGCTCGCCCGACATTGGCCCGGGCTCGATGCCCATCGCCGAAATGTCGGTGGAGAAAAACGGCGCGACCGCGACGTTCGAGGTGGGCGACGAGCGTGTGTGGGTCGCCGTGGCTTACGACGAGCGCGGGGTGATGACCGGCAACGAGCCGCCGCCGTCGGGTTCGCCGACTGGGATCTATGCCGCAAGCACCGGCGCCCCTGAAGCCGTGTCGCCCGGTGCCAGGCGCAGCCACCGTGGCGTTCGACGACTCACAGCGCATGCCTTAGCTGGCGGGTCTCCGCGTCTCGCCTCCAGCCAGGGTCGTGAGCCGGCGCGCGATCCGGTTGGGGGCCACGCGGTCGAGGAAGACCGACTCGAGCGGTCGGCCGGCGCCGGCGGTGGCCAGCTTCGCGGCCTCGCTCGCCAGTTGCTGCCGATTGCCGGCAAACACGACGCGGCCGGCGTCGAGGACGGCAAACTCGGTGCAGACGTCCTCGACCAGGCCCAGGATGTGCGAGCTGAGCAGCACCGCGGCGCCCTGTTCGACGAACTGCCGGAGGATGGCCTTCATGGCGTCGATCGCCACCACGTCAACACCCTCGAACGGTTCATCGAGAATCAGCAGCCGCGGGTCGGGAAGCAGGGCCGCGGCGAATGCCAGTTTCTGCCGCATGCCTTTCGAATAGCCGCCCACGCGTCGCGGCAGCGCGTCGGTCAGGTCCAATGCCGCCGCCAGTTCGTCGATGCGTGCCGGCAGCAGGGATTCTGGAATCTCGTGCACGCGGCCGACCCACGCGAGTTGTTCGCCGCCCGTGAGCAGCTCAAACAACGGCGGGTGTTCCGGGACGCACCCGAGCCGGTGCTTCGCCTGCCGTGGCTGCTGCTCCGGATCGTGTCCGTCCAGCCGCACGCTGCCCGCGTCGGGCCGGCTCACGCCGCACAGGATGCGCAGCAGCGTCGACTTGCCGGCCCCATTCGGTCCGACCAACCCGAGAGCCTGTCCGCTGCCCACTGAGATCGAAACCCCCGCCAGGGCCGTGATCTCCCCGTATGCCTTCCGCACGTCCGAGGCGGCGATCACGAGCGGACTCCGGTCGCGGCCGACAACGCCAACAGCATTGCTTCCCGCCTGGTCGTGATCAATCGCGGCGAGAGGCGCGCCGCCACCGCCATGGCCACGGCGGCTGCGGCCGCAAGCGCCATGGCCGCCGCCGCGCCCGGCAGCGAGGACCAGCGGCTGGTCTCGACCGCGTACGCGAGGTAGACAGCCGTCCCGGCGTACAGGCTGCCGCCGGTCGCGACCACGGTAAATGCCGGCGCAGTGACGAGCGCCCCGCCGACGGTGTGCGGATCCGACGCGGCCGGAAAGAGCGTGCTCGTCAGCAGGCCGACGGCCGTCAACGACATGAACAGCCCTGCCGCCAGGACCACGCCGGCGGCGACGAGCGGCCATGCCACGCCGCGGGCCAGCAAGTACGCCGTGACGGCCCCTTGCGCGGAGAGAGTAAAGAGAAGGACGGCGGCCACCTTTGCCCGCACCACGGCGCGCATGCCGGTGGGGGCCATCAACAAGGCATGGAACCCACTGCCGTCGGTCGCAAACAGGTTCGCGAGCACACTGGCGCCCGCATATACCGGCACGAACGAGAAGAGCAGTAACGGCACCAGTCCCGGACGCTCGCCGAAGCGTGAACCGATCATGAGCAGCAACACCGTGCACATGAGCCACGAGAACTGGTAGCGGCGCCAGCGGCGCAGGCGCATCAGCTCGCCGTCGAGCAGCACCGCCGGGCATCGGCTCAGGCGCGCGAGGCCGGCCGTGATCGGCGAGATGGAGTGAAAGGGGCGAGCGGCCGTCACCGATGCGACGCGTGGCGCCGCATCGAGCCGCATCGACCAGAACTCGATCGCCGCGATCAGCAAGGTCCAGGCGGCCAGCGCCGCCCAGGCTCCGGGCGCGGCGTCACCGAGCACGATTCGCACCACCAGGGCCGGCGGCGACCATGCGGTACGGAGGGCCGGCGCCGCCAGCCACAGTAGCGCCAGCGTCGCCAGCATGGCGCCCGCGGCTAGGGCCACTGGCGCCCGCGAGGCATTGACGACCCGCGCCCCAATGGACAGCAGCGCGACCGGCAGGCGCATCAACACCAGCGTCGCGGCGACGGCGCCGGGCAGGGCGGTGCCGTCGAGCCACGTGGCAAGCAGAATCAGCCAGGGCAGGCCGACCGATGCCAACACGCACGCGTGCGGCCCCGCCGTCGCGACCGCCTGCACAACCACGAAGGCCTGCCATCGCGACACCGGTCGCAGGGCGAAGTCGGCGAGCAGGCTGCGAATGAACGACAGCTCGCCGGCGGCCATCACGCAGGCAAACGTCGCCACGAAGGTGGACCAGACCCACAGTTCAAGCACCAGCAAGGCCTGGTGGCGCGGGATCTCGTTCGACGCCAGTGCCTGGCCCAACCGCACGGCCGACTCGCCCATGGTCGTCGCGGCCAGCAGTGCCGCCGCGACCACGATCCAGGCGCCGCCTGAGCTCTGTCGCAGCGAGCGCCAGAACAACCGCCAGTTGAGCGTCACGCCCTCCTGCCCGAGCACGAGGCGATACTACATCAGCGCCCGTAACTGATAGAATCGTAAGCGGTTCGGTCTAATGAAGAAGATCCTGATTGCCAATCGCGGCGAGATTGCCGTGCGCGTGATTCGTGCGTGCCGCGACATGGGCATTGGCGCCGTCGCCGTCTATTCAGAATGTGATCGCGCGGCGTTGCATGTGCGTCTCGCCGATGAAGCGTGGCCGGTGGGCCCGAGCGCGCCGCGCGAAAGTTACCTGCGCATCGACGCCATCATCGATGCGGCGAAACAGTCGGGGGCCGATGCCGTCCATCCCGGCTATGGCTTCCTCGCCGAGAACGAGGATTTTGCCGCGGCGTGCCGCGATGCCGGACTGATCTTCATCGGGCCGTCACCGGAGGCGATCACGTTGATGGGCAGCAAGACCGCCGCGCGCCAGGCGGCGATCAAGGCCGGCGTGCCGGTCGTGCCCGGCACCGAAGAACCCCTCGGCGAGCAGACCACCGACGCCGAGGTGCTGACGGTGGCCGAGGGCATTGGCTACCCGCTCATGCTCAAGGCGGTGGCGGGCGGCGGCGGCAAGGGGATGCGCATGGTGTCGTCGCCGGCGGAACTGCCGGCCGCGCTGCGGGCCGCGCGGTCCGAGGCGCAGTCGGCGTTTGGCGACGGCGCCGTGTACCTCGAGCGTCGCATTCTCTCGCCGCGCCATATCGAAGTGCAGCTGCTCGGCGATCACCACGGCACCGTGCTGCCGTTCGTGGAGCGCGAGTGCTCGATCCAGCGGCGGCATCAGAAGGTGGTCGAGGAGAGTCCCTCGCTGGCGGTGTCGCCGGCGTTGCGGCGGCAGATGACGTCGGCCGCCGCCGCCGTCGCCCGTACGGTCGGCTACACCAACGCCGGCACCATCGAGTTCCTGCTCGACAGCGACGGCTCGTTTTATTTCCTCGAAATGAACACCCGCCTCCAGGTTGAGCACCCGATCACCGAGATGGTGACGGGCGTCGACCTCGTGCAGTGGCAGATCCGGATCGCCCGCGGCGAGCGGCTCGATCTCGATCCCGAATCGTTGCTGGCCCCGCGCGCCCACGCCATCGAGTGCCGCATCTACGCCGAGGACCCGGAGAACGGCTTCCTGCCGTCGCCGGGCCTCATCCAGGGCCTGCGCGTGCCGCAGGGCCCGGGCGTGCGCGACGACAGCGGCGCCTACGAAGGCGGCGAGGTCCCGATCTTCTACGACCCGATGATTTCGAAGCTCATCACCTGGGGCGAGAACCGCGACCACGCCCTCGCCCGCATGAAGCGGGCGCTGGCCGAGTACGAAGTCCGCGGCATCCGCACGACCATCCCGTTCTTCCAGTGGATCCTCGACGATGAGGACTTCCGGGCGGGACGGTTCGACACCACCTTCATCGATCGCAAGCTGGGCGCGCCCGGCAGCGGGCCGCTGCAGGTGATTGACGCCAGCCACGAGGAACTCGCGATGGTGGCCGCCGCCGTGCACCTGTTCACGCGGGTGGCCGCGGCGGCTCCGGCCGCGGCGCCGGTCAGCGTGTGGAAGCAGACCGGCCGCGCGGAGGCGCTGCGATGACGTTCGAGATGGCCGCCGGCCGCGCGGCGCACACGGTCTCGGTGACGCGCAAGGGCGCGCTGCTGCACGTGACCATCGGCGGCCGCACGCTCGTGGTCGACGCGCGGCGGGTTGGCGAGATGTCGCTGTCCCTGCTGGTCGCGCCCGAGGGAGCGGCGGCGCTGGTGCAAAGTGTCGATGCGTCGCTGGCGGCCCAGCGCACGGCCGGCGACTTCGACGTGCACGTGGCCGGCCGCACCATTCCGGTGCAGGTCCGCCAGGCCGGCGGGTTTGGCCGCCAGAAGACGGCCGGGGCCGCGACCGGCGCCGGCCCCCAGCGCATCGTGGCCCCCATGCCCGGCAAGATCGTGCGCCTGCTCGTGGCGGCCGGCGACGAAGTAAAGGCGCGGCAGGGCCTGGTGGTGGTCGAGGCCATGAAGATGGAGAACGAGCTGCGCGCGGCCCGCGATGGCAAGGTGCGCGAGGTCTCGGTGCGCGAGGGGCAGTCGGTGGACGCGGGCGCGACGCTGATGGTCGTCGAGTAGCGGCCACTGATGACGCAGTCAGACCAGGGCCGCAGATGACGCAGCCACACCAGGGCCGCAGATGACGCAGATGACGCCGATCAAGGAGCGGCTGCGTTCGGCATTCAGTTTCGTCTACCGCCTTGCCCGGCGCTTCGCGCTGGTCATCGGCGTGATAGTCGCGGTCCTGGTCGTCTCGACGGTGACCATCGACCTGGGGCCGGTGCTGCGGGCGCGCGCCGAGCGGGCCGGCAGCAACTGGCTCGAGCGCAAGATGACCATTGGCCGGCTCGGCGTGCACCTGGCGCGGGGCCGCTTCGTCATCGAGGATCTCCGGATCGACGGCATGCTGCCGGGCGAGCCGCCGTGGCTGGTGGCCAAGCGCATCGAGGTGTCGCTGACGTGGAGCGCGCTGCTCGGCCGCGAAGTGCTGCTCGACGACATCGAGATGACCGACTGGCGCATGGTCATCGAGTCGTTCCCCGACGGCCGGCAGACCTTTCCCCGCGTGACCGGCCCGCCCCGGCGGCCGCGCACCGGCCCGGCGCTGGTGGTGACGACCCTGCAGTACGTGCGGGCGCATCGCGGGGAGCTGGTCGTCAACGACTACGGTTCCGACTGGTTCATGGTCGCCCCGAACCTTGACGTCACGGTGGCCAAGATCGGCAACTACCGCGGCACGCTCAAGTTCAACGACGGCGACCTCAGGATCCAGAAGTACGTGCCGATGAAGGCCGACCTCGCGGCCGCGTTCAAGCTGAGCGACGGCAAGATCGTGTTCGACCGCATCGACCTCGTCACCGACGGCGCCGTCTCGCAGATCTCGGGCGTGGTGGAGCCGGCAAAGTGGCCCGAGCAGCTGTACCAGGTGAAGTCGCGCATGCAGTTTCCGCGCATGCGCGAGATCTTCTTTGCCAACGACGACTTCACCCTCTCGGGCGAGGGGTTCTTCCGCGGCACCTTTCACATGTTCAAGGGCGGCCGCGAGCTGAAGGGGGACTTCTCGAGCGTCGAGGCGGGCGTCAACGACTACCGCTTCCCCAACCTGGCCGGCTCGGTGGTCTGGGTCCGCGACCGCCTGGAGGTCACGCACGCCACGTCCGGGTTCTACGGCGGCACGACCCGGTTCCGCTACCTGATGGCGCCGCTCGGCGATCGCACCACGCCGGCGCGGGCGCGCTTCGAGGCCCAGTACCAGGACGTCGACCTGGCGGCGCTGTCGGACTTCTTCCAGATGCGCGGGCTGCGGGTGGCGGGCCGCGCGACCGGCCACAACGAGATGGGGTGGACGCTCGGCCGCTTCGCCGGCCGCGCCGGCGCCGGCGCCGTGACGTTTGCCGCGCCGGCGGGCGTGGCGTTGCAGGGGCCGCAACTGGCGGCCGGCGCCGCGGCGGCGGCGCGCGATCGCTACGCCATCGAGGGCCCGTTCAGCACTCACACGCCGCTGGCGCCGCTGCCGGTCGCGGGCAGCCTGACCTACTCGTTCGATCCCGAGGCTATTCGCTTTGAACCCAGCCAGGTCTTCACCGAGGACACCTACGTCGCGTTCGAAGGCGCCACCGCGTACGGCGAGCGGTCGAAGATCCCGTTTCGCGTGACGACCCGCAACTGGCAGGAAAGCGATCGCATGCTGGCCGGGATCATGACGGCGTTTGGCGCGACCACCAAGGCGATTCCGATCGACGGCGTCGGCCGCTTCGAGGGGGTGCTGCTGGGCGCGTTTAGCCGGCCGCGCATCGAGGGCCGGCTGGTCGGCGCGGAGATGCGCGCGTGGGACGTCAACTGGGGTGAGATCGACGGTGACTTCGTGGTCGAGAACGCGTACGCGAATGTCAGCCGCGCCGTGATCCGCTCGGGGTTGTCGCGGATGGACGTGACCGGGCAGTTCGCGCTGGGCTATCCGCGCGCGGATGGCGGCGAGGAAATCGATGCCCGCATCCGCGTGACCGAGCGCGAGATGGCCGATTTCCGCGAGGCCTTCGACCTGCAGGATTACGAGGTCGACGGCAAGCTGTCGGGCGACTTCCACGTCTACGGCCGCTATGAGGGGCCGCACGGGTTCGGCCGCATGACGATTGCCCGCGGCATTGCCTACGACGAGCCGTTCGCCGAGGCCGAGACCGCGCTGCGCTTCGAGGGCGCCGGCGTCCGCCTCGATGCCTTGCAGATGTCCAAGGGCGGCGGCCAGATCACCGGCGCCGCCTACGTCGGCTGGAACGGCACCTACTCGTTCAATGCCGACGGCCGGAACATCGCCGTCGAAACCCTGGCCCTGACCACCTATCCGGAGTACCCCACGATCTTCGGGTCCCTCGACTTCAGCGCGACCGGCACCGGCACGTTCGCGGCCCCGCGCTACGACGTGCGCTTCAGCGCCAGCGATCTGTTCTTCGGCGACGAAGGGATCGGCGAGATGTCGGGGCGGCTGTCGATGCGCGGCCTGTTGATGACCTACGAGATGGAGGTGGCGTCGACGCGCCTGGCCGTGTCGAGCACCGGCCGCATCGAGCTGAACGACGAGATGGACGCCGAGATGTCGTTCCGCATCAGCGACTCGTCGCTCGACCCGTTCGTGCGCGCCTTTCAACCGGCGTTCTCGCCGTTTACCTCGGCCATCGCCGGCGGCACCATTCGCGTGGTCGGCGAGCTGTACAACCCCGACGCCCTGCGCATCGACACCACCGTCGAAGCGGTCGACCTTCGCCTGATTGACTACCACCTGCGCAACGCCGCGCCAATTCGTCTGAGCGTGGAGGGCCAGTCGCTGCAGGTGGAGTCGCTGCGCATGGTCGGCGACGGCACCGAGCTCGACCTGTCGGGCACCGTCGACCTGCGCGACCAGTCGCTGGCGCTGCAAGCCAACGGCGCCGCCAACCTGGCCGTGCTGCAGGGGTTCGTGGCCGACGTGCGCAGCTCGGGCCGCGCCGAGGTGACCGCCCGCCTCACCGGCACGGCGCGCGAGCCGGTGGTGGCGGGCAACGCGCTCGTGACCGGCGGCCGCGTCCGCCACTTGTGGTTCCCGCACGCGCTCGAAGAACTGAACGGCATCGTCACGTTCGACGCCAGCGGCGTGCGCCTCGACGGCCTGACCGCCCGGCTCGGCGGCGGCACCGTGCGCTTCGGCGGCCGCATCGGGCTGGCGGCCTACCAGCTGAGCGAGTTCGACGTCACGGCGATTGGCCAGGACATGCGGCTGCGCTACCCCGAGGGCATGCGGTCGCTGGTGGATGGCACCCTTGCGCTGCAGGGACCGGCGGCGTCGCCGGTCGTGACCGGCCTTGTCACCGTCAAGAACGCCAGCTGGACGCGCGGCATCGACACCTCCGGCGGCCTGTTCAGCGGCCTGTCGGGCGGCGAGCTGGCGCCGCCGACCGTGCAGGGGCAGGTGGCGCCCCAGTCGGCGTTGCGCTTCGACGTCCGCCTGCTGGCGCCGTCGACCCTCCGCATCGACAACGACCAGGCGCGCATTGTCGCCAGCGCCGACCTGTCGCTGCGCGGCACGCTGGATCGCCCGCTGGTGTTCGGCAGCGCCGAGATCGTGCGCGGCGACGTCGAGTTCGAGGGCCGCCGCTACCTGGTGACGCGCGGCAGCCTCGACTTCGCCAACCCCGATCGCATCCAGCCGTTCTTCGACATCGAGGCCGAGACGCGGGTGCGCGTGCCGGGCCAGACCTATCGCATTACCATGCGCATGGCCGGGACCACCGACCGGATGCAGCCGCAGTTCCAGTCCGACCCGCCGCTGCAGACGCTCGACATCCTGACCCTGCTGTTCAGCGACCAGGCGCCCAGCGGCGACATGGAACTGGCGCGGTTGCAGCGGCCGAACGAACAGCAGCAGCGGCTGGTCGAAGCCCGCGCGACGCGCGCCCTGACCGGCGCGCTGTCGGCCGAAGTGGGCCGGGTCGTCGAGCAGACCTTCGGCGTCGACACCTTCCAGATCACGCCGCTGCTCAACGATCCCTACCAGCAGTCGGCGCGCGTCAACCTCAACCCCACGGCGCGCGTCACCATCGGCAAGCGCATTTCCAGCCGCGTCTTCCTGACCTACGCGCGCAGCCTGTCGTCGGCCGAGTACGACCAGATCATCCTGCTCGAGTTCGACGAGAGCGACACGCTGTCGTGGGTGCTGTCGCAGAACGAAGACCGGACCTACGCGCTCGAAGTCCGCAAGAGGCACACGTTCTGATGCGCCGGGCCGCCACGATCGCCGTGACCATGGCCGTGTGGCTGCTGGCGGCCGGCGCCGCGTCGGCCCGGCAGTATGTCGGCCAGGCCATCGCCGACGTGCGCGTCGAGGTCGGCGGGACGCCGCTGACCGAACCGGCGGTGATCGAGCTGATCGAAACCCGCATCGGCGAGCCGCTCACCATGGTCAAGGTCCGCGCCACGATCGACCACCTGGTGGGCCTGGGCCGGTTCGAGGACGTGCGGGTCTTCACCGCGCCGTCGGACCGGGGGGTGATCGTGCGGTGGGTGCTGACCCCGGTCCGGCGCATCGCCGACGTGGCGTTCGCCGGCGATCCGGCGGTGCCGGAGCAGGCCATTCGCCTCGAGTTGAGCGACCAGTTCGGCGCCTTGCCGTCGGTGGCGCGCGTGCCGGAGATGGTCGACGCGCTCGAGGCCTTCTACGCCGATCGCGGATTTCGCCAGGCGGTCATCGTGCCCAGGCTCGACGAGCGCGAGGCGCAGCCCGAGCGGGTGACGCTGGTGCTGGCGATCACGCCCGGTGCCCGGGCCGCGGTGCGGACCATCACCGTGACCACGACGCCCGGCGAGCCCGAGGCCGAGGTCGTGCGGCAGCTGGGGCTGCAGGTGGGCCGGCCGTTCGACCGCAACGCGCTCGATCAGCGCATTGCCGAGTACGAAGAGAGACTGCGCGGCCGCGGGTACTACGAGGCGCGGCTGCGCCAGTCCCACGACTTCACCGGCGACGGCGCCGGCGTCCACGTCGCGGTCACGGTCGAACCGGGTCCGCGCGTCCGCGTGGTGTTCGAGGGCGACCCGCTGGAGGGCAAGGGGGAGGACCTGGTGCCGGTGCGCGAAGAACGGACCGTCGACCAGGACCTGCTCGAAGACGCCAGCCGGCGGATCGAGGATGCGCTGCGCCGCGCCGGCTATCGCGCCGCGCAGGCGCCGTTTGCCCGGCGCCAGGAAGGCGGCGAGGTGATCGTCACCTTTACCGTCACGCGCGGCCCGCAGCACCGCATCGGCACCGTCGAGGTGACCGGGCTCGCCGGCCTCGCGCCCGCCGGGATCGAACCGCTGTTGCAGTTGAAGGCGGGCGACCCGTTCGTCGAGTCGCGCGTCGGCCTGGTCGCCTCCGCCATCACCGAGTTGTACCGGGTGCGCGGCTATTCGCAGGCGGCCGTGAAGCCGGTGATCGAGGTGTTGCCCGCCGAGACGCGGGCCGGCGCCTCGTTCCGGCCGGTGGCCATCCGGTTCGTGGTCCAGGAAGGACCGCCGACGCTGGTGAGCGGGGTCGCGGTCGAGGGCGTGAAGGCCATCGCACCCGCGCAGCTGGTCTCGTCCCTGGCGCTCTCCGCGGGCCGGCCCTTCTACCGGCCGCAACTGGCGGCCGATCGCGATTCGCTGCTGCGGGCCTACCGCAACCTGGGCTACCAGAACGTCTCCGTCATCTCGCAACTGGCCTTTGCCGACGAACAGAAGCGGGTCGCCATCACGTGGATGGTGACGGAGGGGCCGCAGATCCTGGTCGACCGGGTGTTGATCAAGGGCAACCAACGGATCGGCGTCGACCTGATCCGGAGGGAACTCACCATCCACCCCGGCAGCCCGATGAGCGACAGCGCGCTGCTCGAGAGCCAGCGGCAGCTGGCGGCGACCGGCTTGTTCCGGCGGGTCCGCGTGAGCGAGCTGCCGCGTACCGGCGCGAACTCCCGCGACGTGCTGATCGACCTCGAAGAGGCGCCGGCCACCACCATCAGCTACGGCGGGGGTATCGAGGTCGGCCGCATCACCGGCGAAGACGATGACGGGCAGGCCAACGAACAGCTCGATGTCGCGCCGCGCGGCTTCTTCGACTGGAGCCGCCGCAACTTGTGGGGCAAGAACCGTTCGATCACGTTCTTCGCGCGCGTCACGCTGCGCAAGGGCAACGGTACGGAGGGTGTTGACGGCGGCAACAGCACCGGCTACGGCTTCAACGACTATCGCGGCCTGTTCACGTTCCGCGAGCCGCGCGCGTTTGGCACGACCGGCGACGCCCAGGCCAGCGCGTTCATCGAACAGGGCCTGCGGTCGAGTTTCGATTTCAACCGCAAGGGCGTGACCGCCGACTACGCCAAGCGGTTCACCGGGTTCACCGTCACCGGCCGCTACACCTTCGACTACACCAAGCTCTACAACGAACGCATCGCCCCCGAGGACCAGCTGCTGATCGATCGCCTGTTTCCCCAGGTCCGGCTGTCGAAGATCTTCAGCTCGGTGTTGCGCGACTCGCGCGACGATGTGCTCGATCCGCAGAAAGGGGCGGTGCTGGGCGTCGACGGGTCGATCGCGGCGAAGGCGCTCGGCTCCGAGGTCGGGTTCGTGAAGACGTTCGCGCAGGCCTTCCTGTACCGGCGCCTGCCGGGCCGAGGCATCGTGGTGGCGGCCGGCGCCCGCATGGGCCTGGCGGTTGGTTTTGCGCAGGTCGTGCCGGCCGTCGAGGAGATTGCGGCGGCGCCGGCCGCCGGGGTGGCGCGCGGCAAGACGCGCGCGGCGACGTTCCCCACCACGATTCGTGACCTGCCGGCGAGCGAACGGTTCTTCGCCGGCGGCGACACCACCGTGCGCGGGTTCGCGCTGGATCGCCTGGGCACGCCCGAGACGCTCGATCCGCAAGGCTTTCCGCAGGGCGGCAACGGCCTGGCCGTGTTCAACCTCGAGGCGCGGGCGCCGTACTGGAAGAACCTGCAGTTCGTCTGGTTTGCCGACGCCGGCAATGTCTTCAAGCTGGCGTCCGACATCCGCCTGAACGAGTTGCGGCTCACGAGCGGCGTCGGCTTTCGCTACCGCTCGCCGATTGGTCCGCTGCGGGTGGACTGGGGCTTCAAGTTGAGCACCCAACTGCTGGCGACTGGCGGGCGCGAGCGGTCCAACGTGCTGCACATTTCCCTGGGGCAGGCCTTCTGATGCGACGCGTGCTCGGCGGGTTGATCGTGGCGTGGCTGATGCCGGTGGCGGCGTGGGCGCAGCCCGGCGCGCTGCTCGCCCAACCCGGCGAGCTGCTCGCCCAACCCGGCGAGCTGCTCGAGCGCACGCTGGCGATTGTCGGCGCCCAGGTGATTACCCTGGGCGACGCGCGCGCGGCCTTGCGACTGGGCCTGATCGAGGCCGACCGGGCCGCCGATCCGGCCTCGGTCACACAGTTGCTGGTGGACCGGGAACTGGTGTTGCGCGAGGTGCAGCGCTACGCGCCGCCGGCGCCGTCGGAAGGCGCGGTCGAGGCACGAATGGAAGAGATCAGGAAGCGTGTGCCGCCCGTCGAGTGGTCGCGACTGTTCGACGAGACCGGCTTCACGGACGTGCGCCTGCGCGCCTGGGTGCGCGACGACCTGCGGACCGTCGCCTACCTGGCCCAGCGGTTTGCCTCGGCCGGCACGCCGACCGACGCCGAGATCGGCGCCCTCTTCGCCCAGCAGCGCGCCGAGTTCGAGCGCGCGGGCACGACCTTCGAGCAGGCCGCTCCCGGGCTGCGCGAGGGCCTGGTGGCGTCGCGCCGCCGCGAGTTGATTGCCGACTGGGTGTCTGACCTTCGCCGCCGCACCGAGATCGTGGTCCTGCCGCAGTAATGCGGGTTCGCGCCTCCGGCGCTCGTAAGGCTCGGCGCTTCGCGCCGTCGTAGGGCTCGGGGCCTGCGCCCCTCGTGGGGGTCGGGCCTCACGGCCCTCCTGTGGGCCGCCCCACGAAGGCGCGAAGCGCCGAGCCCGAGCACTCAGCGCACGAACGCGCGCAGCAGCTCACCCGTATTGAACAGGCTGTGGCTGACGATCGAGGCGATCGCGCTGCCGCGGGTCAGGTAGAGTGCGCCCCATGTGAAGCCCAGCGCGGCGGTCAGGACGGCGGCGTCCCATCCCTGCAGTGTATGGCCGAGCCCAAACGCGATGCTGGTGATGAACAGACCGGCGCCGGCACGGCCGAGGTCCTGGCGGAACCGGTGGAGGAGGAACGCGCGCTGCAGTTCTTCTCGCAGGCCGCCGGCGACGATCACGACCAGCAGGAACGCGAGCAGCCCGGTTTGCGTGCCGAGCAGGCCTTCGAGCGGATTGGCCGGTACGTTGCGCAGGAAGGGGAGGAAGGCGCGAATGGCCAGCGACAGCCCCACCACGAGGGCCACCACGAACGGCACCGACAGCAGCCCGACGACCGCTTCATCGCCCACCCGGCGCCGGCCCTGGAACACGTCACGCGGGCGTTCGCCATTACGGACCAGCAACCACCACATCATGGCGACCAGCGCCACCGTGTCGCCGAGCGACAGCGCGAACACGAACGTGGCCGACAGCCGGCCATCGGCGGTCAGCGGCGCGATCCCGGCATCCCGCAGGGCGGCACCCAGCATCAGCTGCGTGGGGTAGCCCGAGCACAGCGCGATTTCCAGCCACGCCTGCCACGGCCGCTGCGCGCCCACCGGCTCGACCGCGGCCGGTTCAGTATCGATGGGGGTATCCGGCAGCACGCGTCAGTCTCACTCTGGCCGATGGTACACTCGAACCAGTGTCCGAGCCGACGTCGCATGCCGCCGAACGCGTCCTGATCGTCGAGGACGATCCCGCCACGCGGACCGGGCTGACCGAGCTGGTCCGGGCGTGGGGCTTTACCGCCGAGTCGGCGAGCGACGGCGCCGAGGCCCTCGAGCGCATCACCGACTTCCGCCCCTCGATCATCGTCTCCGACATGATCATGCCGCGCATGAGCGGCCTCGACCTGCTCAAGGCGCTGGCCGGGGAGGTCGAGCACATCAAGGTGATCCTGCTGACCGCGCAAGGCACGGTCGACACCGCGGTCGAGGCGGTCAAGGCCGGCGCCGAAGACTACCTGACCAAGCCGCTCGACCCGCACAAGCTGCAACGGCTGCTCGAGCGGCTGGCCGAGATCAACCAGCAGAAGCGCGAGAACCAGGCCCTGCGCCGCCAGCTCACCGGCAGCGGCCGCTTTGGCCGGATCATCGGCCACAGCGCCGCCATGCGCGCCCTGTACCAGGTGCTCGAGCAGGCGGCCCCGACGCCGGCGTCGATGCTGCTGCTGGGCGAATCGGGCACCGGCAAGGAACTGGTGGCCCAGACCATTCACCAGTTGAGCCCGCGCACGGCCGCGCCGTTTGTCGCGCTCAACTGCGCCGCGATTCCCGACACCCTGCTCGAGAGCGAGATCTTCGGTCACGAGAAGGGCGCCTTCACCGGCGCCACCGATCGCCGGCTGGGCTGCTTCGAGCTGGCCGATCGCGGCACGCTGTTCCTGGACGAAATCGCCGAGATGACGCCGGCGACCCAGGTTAAGCTGCTGCGGGTCCTGCAGGAGCGGAAGTTCCGCCGCCTGGGCGGCCGCACCGAGCAGGCCGTGGACGTCCGCGTGATTGCGGCCACCAACATCGACCCGACGGTGGCGATCCGCGACGGCCGGCTGCGCGAGGACCTGTACTACCGCCTCAACGTCTTCAGCATCAAGCTGCCGCCGCTGCGCGATCGCAAGGACGACCTGCCGCTGCTGATCCAGGCGTTCGTCGACGAGTTCAACAGCCGCGACCACCGCACCGTGAGGACGGTGTCGCCGGCCGCGATGCGCCTGCTCGAACAGTACGACTGGCCCGGCAACGTGCGCGAGCTGCGCAACGTGATCGAGCGCGCCATCATCCTGGCGCGGGGCGACGTGATCGAGCCCGCCCACCTGCCGGTCCTCGGCGCCACGCCGGTGGCGCTGGCCCCGGCCCACGGCGTGACCATCGCGCCCGGCATGACGGTGGACGAGGCCGAGGAGAAGCTGATCTTCGCGACCCTCGATGCCGCCGGTGGCAACAAGACCCGCGCCGCCGAAATGCTGGGCATCAGCTTGAAGACGCTGCACAACAAGCTGAATCGATTCAAAGAGGCTGGTGGGGCTGGTGAGGCAGGTCGGGCTGGTGGAGGGGCGTAGTCATGCCCGGCCTTCCAGCCCGCCCTAGCCCTCGCACCCGCCCGACCCGCTTCGGCCCATGATGCGGTTCTCCATCAAGCAGAAACAGGTGCTCGGCGTCACCCTGATGGTGGCGGCGATCGTCATTGCGCTCAGCCTGCTCTACCTGATCAACACCGCGGGCCTGTTGCTGGCCGAAAGCCGCGATCGGTTCGAGCTGTTCGGCAGCGCCGTCTACTCGCAGGCGGCCGGCGCCATCACGACCCCGGAGTCGGCCTACCAGGACGTCCGCACCAGCCCGCACGTCCAGGCGGCGCTGCAATCGGCGCTGTACTCCGCGGACGTGGTCGATGCGTTCATTGCCGACACCACGGGTGTGGTGATCGCGTCGAGCGATCCGGAACAGGTGGGCAAGACGGCGCCGCGCCGGCCGCAGTTGAACGAGTTGATCGCCATGAACCGGGTCGCCCGGCTGCAGGCGATCTACGGGAGCGACGAGTATCTCGAGTGGACGCAGCCGATGTCGCTCGGGGAGAAGCCGTTCGGCGAGATCCGCATCGGCCTGACCAAGGCGCTGGTGCGGCGCGAGCTGGGCCGCTCGGTGACGCCGGCGGCGGTGGCGGCCGGCATCGCCCTGCTCGTGGCCGTGGGCACCTCGCTGCTGCTGGCGCAACTGGTACTGCGGCCGATGCACGTGATCAGCAGCAGCCTGTCCCGCCTGGGCCGCGGCGATCTCGGCGCCACGCTCGACCTGCGCGACGACGAGGAGCTGCGCGACCTGGGCGACGTATTCGACCAGGTCAGCTCGCAACTGCGAGCGGCGTCGCGCGACGGCTTCAAGCCCGCGCAACTGACCAAGCTGGCGCGCCGCATCCAGATCATGGGGCGGCAGTTTTCGGGCGTGCCGCACGAACTGAAGAACCCGCTCAACGCCATGACCATTCACCTCGAGCTGCTCAAGCAGAAGCTCGGCAACGACCCGGCGGTCTCGCACGTCGAGATCATCCGGCAGGAAGTCCGCCGGCTCGACGAGCGCGTGCAGGCGCTGATGCGTTTCGTCAGGCCCGAGGAGGTGACGTTCGCGCCGGTGGCGGTGGCGCCGCTGCTGGCGAACGTGGTGGCCGCGCTCAGGCCCGAAGCCGACCGCGCCGGCGTGGCGATCGCGGCCGGCTGCACCGACGCCACGCTGCTCGTCGAGGGTGACGCGGCGCTCCTGCGCGATGCGTTTCTCAACCTCGTTCAGAACGCGATCCAGGCCATGCCCAAAGGCGGGCGGTTGTCGATTGCGTGCGGCGCCGCCGCCGACCGCCGCGTGCGCGTGCGCGTCGAAGACACCGGGGTCGGCATCCCGCCCGAGAACCTCGAGCGGATTTTCGAGTTGTATTTCACGACCAGGGAGAAGGGCACGGGCATGGGGCTGGCGCTGGTCTTTCGCACGGTGCAGATCCACGACGGCACCATCGACGTGGAATCGACCCCCGGGGTGGGCACGGCCTTCATCGTCGTGTTGCCGGCGGCCTGATGAGCGGACTTGTCCCCCGTAGCTCGTGGTCCCCGTCTCGAGCGAAGGGGATTAGAATCGAGCCCATGGTGCGACTGGGGCGACTCCTCCCGCTGATGGCGCTGACCGCGACGCTTGGTGCGTGCGCGGCCAAGGCCCAGGTGCGTACGGAAGTGGAGCTGCCGTTGCTGGATCCGCCGCCGCCGCCGCCGCGCGTGGTGACCAGCTATCCGGAAGAGGCGGTGCCCGTGCCGCTCGCGCCGGTCGTCGAACCGGCCACACCGGTCCGGCCGCCAGCCCGGCCCGCCAGACCGGAGAACCGGCCCGAGCCGGCATCCACGCCGGAGCCCGCTGCCGAAGTCGCGAAGCCGCCCGCGCCGTCGCTGACGTTGACGCCGTCGCCGGGGACCGAAATCCAGACGGCCGCGGCGATCCGGGAACTGATGGCGCGCGCCGCGCGTGATCTGGCCCGCGTCAACGCGGCCGCCTTGAGCGCCGATGGGCGCGCGCAGTTCGAGACCGCCCGCCGCTTCCTGCAGCAGGCAGACGAGGCCCTGAAAGCCCGCAACGTGGTCTTTGCGGGGAAGCTCGCCGACAAGGCGGCGACCATGGCGGCGGTGCTCGCGCGCTGATTCGTGATTGGCCGCGGCGGCATCCAACGGCCCCTCCTGACATCTAATCTTTAGTGGTCGCGGTTGCACACCGCTGCACCCCGTCCGTTGTTTACCTTGCGGAAAAACTTTCGTTAAGCGAAAATATAGCGAATGGAAGTTTTTTGGCCGGTTTCCGCGATATATTGCGGACGCCCTAAAAGAAAAGCGCAATATGTTGTGCCCAAGGTGCTTGACAACAAATAGTTACAGGCGCATATTTGCCTCCGCGCTCGAAGATGACTTTCAATCGCCAGACACCTCCCGGCGTCGAACGATTGAAGCTGAATCGGAGCCGAGTTCGAAACGAAGAAGAGCCGATTTAAAGACGTCAGACCGCGCGTACCAACCAACTTTAGAAGCACGTTTGATTAGATAGGGCGTCCGCCCCATAGGGGAGGGGTGTCGCCATTCGGAGGACGAAGCATGCAGGACGCTTCCCAGAAGGGTTTGTCAGCGGCACCGGCCGGACAGACCGTGAGTTCCTCGTCGGGCAACGTTGAGCCGACGGAGTCAGCAAGAAGCCGAAAGTCTCAGGCCTCCCCCGGCCTGGAGTTTCCGCGTTTTTTCACGGCCGCCGGCAGCGATCCGTTCGACATGGTCGAATGGGATC
>CAYGMD010000067.1:0-606 GCA_964350785.1 uncultured Acidobacterium sp.
CTTCGGTGATCGTCGGGAACAGCGTCGCGAACAGGATGAACAACGCCGAGAACAGCAGGATCCAGTTGTTGGCCAGGAACGCGGCTTCCTTCGACACCCACGAGTCGAGCTCGTGGCGCGCCTTGAGCAGCGGCAGCCGGTAGATCACCCAGCCAAAGCTGAAGACGATGGTGAAGATCATGAAGGCGGCGAAGTAGCGCGCCAGTTGCGGGTCCTCGCCGAAGGCGTGAATCGACTGCACCACGCCCGAGCGCGTGAGGAAGGTGCCGACAATGGTGAGCAGAAACGTGATGATCACGAGCGAGACGTTCCACACGCGCAACATGCCGCGCCGCTCCTGGACCATGACCGAGTGCAGGAACGCGGTGGCCGTGAACCACGGCAGCATGCCCGCGTTCTCGACCGGATCCCAGCCCCAGTAGCCGCCCCAGCCGAGTTCCTCGTAGGCCCAGATCATGCCGAGCGTGAGGCCCAGCGACAGGAAGAACCACGAGAACATCGTCCAGCGGCGCACCGCGCGCAGCCACGAGTCATCCAGGTGTCCCGTGATCAGCGCGGCCATGCCGAACGCAAACGGGATGGTCAGGCCGACGAATCCGAGATACA
>CAYGMD010000067.1:616-22645 GCA_964350785.1 uncultured Acidobacterium sp.
CGCCATGTAGAAGTTCTGCAGCAGCGGGTTCAGCCCGCGGCCGTCGGTCGGCGACTCGGTCAGGTAGGTCGCAAACGGGTTGTTGTGGATGATCATCAGAAAGAGGAAGAACATCTCCACTGCCCCGATCACCGCGACGACGTAGGGAATCAACTCGCGATGGCGATCGCGGTTGACCTTGACAGCCACCGAGCCGAACAGCGACAGCAGGAACACCCAGAACATGACCGACCCGTCGAGCCCGCCCCAGTACGAGGTGATCTTGTAGAAGATGGGCTGGACGCTGTCGGAGTAGCGCTGGACGTAGCGGATGGAATAGTCGCCGGCGACGAAGGCGTAGATGATCACGCCCGAGGCCACCGTCATGAGGGCGGCCACCGTGTAGAAGGCGCCAACGCCGCTTTCGATCAGGCGGGTATTGCGCCGCCGCGCGCCGGCGACCGAGGCGGCCACGGCGTAGGCCGCGGTGACAAACGACAGCAGCAGCAGCAGCGCGCCGAGTGAGGCCATGCCGGCGGCCTCAGTATTTGCCTGAAGGCGCGGTCGCGCCTCCCGGCTTGGCTTCGTACTTCGACGGGCACTTCGCCATCACGCCGTTGGGCTGGGTGGTGAAGCCCTCGGCGGTCAGCACGCCCTTCAGCACGACCTCGGAATCGCTCTTGAACGTGTCGGGCACGACGCCGGTGTAGGTGGCGTTGACGAGGTGTCCGTTGCTCTGCACCTGGAACTGGTAGTCCAGGGTGTTCTTGCGCTTCATGATCGAGCCGGGCACGACAAAGCCGTGGAGCTGCAGCTTCTTGCCATACCAGGCATCGGGCTGCGCCATCACTTCATCGACATGCTTGTAGTACTCAGTGCCTTCGGCCATCGTCGTGTACAACAGACCGCCGAACGTCATGGCGAGCACGAGACTCGTGAGACCGATTTTGACCGCTTTGTACTTCATAGTCAGGGACTTAGCCGAAGTGGCTTCCTTTGCCTCAGGATACTACTGACGAGGGCGACCGGCAACCCCACCACGTTGGTGTACGACCCCTCGATCCGGGGGATAAATCGGGAGGCCAGCCCCTGAATGGCATAGCCGCCGGCGCGGTCCACGGGCTCGCCGCTTTCGACGTACCACGAGATGTCTTCGTCTGTCATCGCCTCGAACCAGACGCGGGTGCGGTCGACCGCCGAGTGCACGCCCTCCGCGCTGACCAGCGCGACGCCGGTCAGGACGTCGTGGACCCGTCCGCTCAGCCGCCGCAGCATGTCGGTGGCTTCGGCCGCGCTCTCGGGCTTGCCGAGAATCAGGCCATCGATGGTGACGGTGGTATCGGCGCCCAGCACCGCCGCGGCGGGCCGCAGCGCCAGCACGGCGCGCGCCTTTTCAATCGCCAGTCGCTCCACGTACGCGTCGGGCGCCTCGCCGGCGCGCGGCGTTTCGTCGATCTCGGCCGCCAGCACCTCGAACGGGATGCCGGCGGCCGCCAGGAGTTCCGACCGACGGGGCGATCGGCTGGCCAGAATGAGGGTCATTTCGCCGGCAGGTTCTCGTACCACTTCAACGACGTTCCGCCTGTGCACGCAAGATCCATCCGCTTGTCGTCATTGAAATCCGCAACCGTGCAGCCGTTACCCGGCATGGCGTTTTCCTCGAGGACAAATTTGGACCACGAACCATCTGCGCTACGACGGTAGACATTCACGCCATTCGGCTTGCCGTTGTAGCCCGCAACGAGTTCGTCAGCGCCATCGCCGTCGAGATCGACGGACACCAGCACATGTCCGTAGTCCAGCCCCTTATCGATCACGGTTCTTCCGCCCCACTTGTCGCCACTACCCGAATACGTAACGACTTCGAGGCCGGGGCGGGGTGCCACGTTGCCGTGAAACGCCTCCATCGTGGCGAGGATGCGGCCGCCCTTCGTGCGGACCACCGCGACCTCCCCGGCGCCGCCATCGGGCCATGGCGCCGGCTTGCCTTCGACCAGCCGCGTGCGCGTCCACTGGCCGTTGTCATAGCGATGGATGTGGACGCCAAGGAAACTCGCCGTCAACAGCGCCTCGCGACCTTTGCCGTCCCAATCCGTGGCCAGGATGCCGTGCATCACGCCGTCTTCCGCGTCCGTGACAACCTGAGGCTTCCAGTCGGCAGGGTTGTACGCATACACCGTGTTCTTCGCCTTGTAGTCAGGCACCGTCGCCTCGACGCCCGCAAGCGGGGCGTTGATGAGCCACTTACGGCCGTTCCCCTCGGGATCAATGAATCGCAACCGATGAGACGCCGGTGCACGATGGATCTCCTTGCCGGTCCACGGTTCATTCACGTTCGGCCCATGCGTGTACACGGTCACGATGCCGGCGCTCTTTGCGGGCACGGTCGCGAATCCGGTTGCGATCGCGATCTCGGGAATGCCGTCCTTGTCGGTGTCCGCAGCCGCCGCATTGATCAGCCCCTGGATGTTCGTGGCAATTACGTGACGCGTCCACGAGGGATTCTCGAACCAAACGATCTGCTGCGTGGCGCCGGCAACCGCGATCAGATCAACCTTGCCGTCCTTGTTGATGTCGGCGGCTTCGACCGCATAGGCGCCGCGGAGGTCGGTGGCCACCTCGTGCGGCACCAGGTTCCAGGGCGCCGCCTGGCCTTGCAGCTGAATGAGCCCGAATGACCCGACGACCACCGCTCCGACCAAACCCGCCACAGTCCTGCGCATAGAGTCTGTCTCCCCCGGGGCAGATGATATTCTTGAGCACCGTGATTCAGGCGAACAAAGTGATGCCCGCGCTTGTCGCGGAAATCATCCGCAAGGGCCCCATGTGCGACGAGAAGGTATCGCTGGCATGGCGGCTGGCGGTCGGGCCGGCCATTGCCAAGGTCACCACCGTCCGGCTGGTCGCCGACGGCACGCTGCACATCAAGGCCGAATCGCAGGCCTGGATCGACGCCGTGCGCAAATCCAACTCGCTGATTCACATCCGCATGGGCGACCTGCTTGGTGAGAACCTGGTCAAACGACTCGAGTTCCGGTAAGTCGCCGCGGCGACTAACCCAATCGTGGCGACAAACCTTCAGGTTTGTTGATCCTGCCCGTGGCGACAAACCTTCAGGTTTGTCGATCCTGCCCGTGGCGACAAACCTTTAGGTTTGTCGGTCCTGCCCGTGGCGACAAACCTTTAGGTTTGTCGATCAATAGGTCGGCCGCCAGTCACCCGCCGCTTCCAGAATCTGTCCGATCGTGTAGCGGGTCGATCCTGTCCACGGCCAGTCCTCCGCCATGAGCACAAGCCCGGCGCGAACCGGGTTCAGGACGACGTACCTCGACACGGCCAAGAGCGGCTCGCCACCGCGGAGCACGTGATCGTAATAACCCGTTTGCCACAGTGCACCGGGATGCTGTCGCCTCCACGCATATCCCATTTGCGTATTCCAGCTTCGAATGAAGGTCTCCAGACTGCTGTCTTCCCGCTCACCTTCAGCCACCAGATGGACATGGTCCGGCATGAGGCAGTACGCAGGAAGCGCAAACCCGTGAGTCGTGGCCGATCGCAAAAGCTTCTCAGTTGCATCGCACGCAAATGACTTGATCGCGAATGCCTTCTGGCGTCGGTGGGTGCAAATAGTCAGAAAATACGCCTGTGGACCTAAGTAGGAGAACTCGCGGAGGCGCGAGGTGCGACGGAGCTTCATGCGCGGGAGAACGCAATTCCCTTGCCCGACAAACCTAAAGGTTTGTCGCCACGACCGCTGGACAAACCGAAAGGTTTGTCCCCACAATGGATCCCATTATGCGAAGCGCATTCATCGTCAGTGCAGCACGTATTCCTACCGGCAAGTTCCTCGGCACGCTGAAGGACTTCACGGCCCCTGAACTGGGCGCCATGGTGGTTCGCGAGGCGGTCGCGCGCGCGGGGATCGATCCCGCCATCGTCGACGAATGCATCATGGGCAACGTCGTCTCGGGCGGCGTCGGCCAGGCGCCGGCGCGGCAGGCCGCGCTCAAGGGCGGGCTCGCCGATCAGGTCGCCGCGCTCACCATCAACAAGGTCTGCGGCTCCGGCCTCAAGGCCGTCATGCTCGCGCAACAGGGCATCCAGACCGGCGACATCGACATCGCCGTGGCCGGCGGCATGGAGTCGATGAGCAACTGCCCGTACATCATCCCCAAGGTCCGCGAGGGCCTGCGCATGGGAAACGGCAGCGTTGTCGACCTCATGATCCACGACGGCCTGTGGTGCCCGTTTGAAAACTGGCACATGGGCAATGCGGGCGAGACGGTGGCCGACATCTACAAGGTCACCCGCGATCAGCAGGACGAGTACTCGGCCGGCAGCCACCAGAAGGCCGCCGCCGCGCAGGCCGCCGGCAAATTCGCCGCCGAGATCCTGCCCGTGACGCTCCCCCAGAAGAAGGGCGACCCGATTGCCTTCACGGCCGACGAATCCGTGCGCGCCGACACCACGGCCGAGGTGTTGCGCAAGCTGAAGCCCGCGTTCAAGAAGGACGGCTCGGTCACGGCCGGCAACGCGCCCCCCGTGAACGACGGCGCCGCCGCGCTGGTCGTCATGGGCGAGGACAAGATGTCGGCACTCGGGGTGAAGCCGCTGGCGCGGGTAGTGGCACAAGCGACGAGCGGCCTCGCGCCGAAGATGTTGCTCATGACGCCCGTCGAGGCCACCCGCAAGGTGCTGAAGAAGGCCGGCTGGTCGGTGAACGACATCGACCTGATGGAACTGAACGAGGCCTTTGCCGTGCAGGCCGTCGCGGTGATGCAGGAACTGGGTATTGACCCGGCCAAGGTCAACGTCAACGGCGGCGCGGTGGCGCTGGGCCACCCGATCGGCGCGTCGGGCGCCCGCATCCTGACGACGTTGATCTATGCGCTGAAGGATCGAGGCCTGAAGCGCGGCGTGGCTACGCTGTGCCTGGGCGGCGGGAACGGCGTCGCGCTCGCCATCGAAGTGCTGTAAGCAACAGCAACGGTGGGCCGAGGATCAAGGTCTCCTTGATTACGGCCCACACGTTGTGCGCCACGAAGTTCGGCAGCCAGTACCGCCGCGAGATGGCCTCGAACACGAACGCGTCGGCGAAGTAGAACGTCGAGGTCAGCGGCCACAGCGCCATCACGCCGAGCGGCGGCGTGTCGTCGGATCCCAGCCAGTCAAACCAGACGTGGGTGGCCCAGGCCAGGGTCACGGCCAGCGCCAGTTGCGGGTTCTTGCCGCGGGTGTAGGCCAGTACCGCCAGGCCGGCCAGCACGGCCGCGCCCAGGCTGTGGGTCTCCATGTTGTGCCGGCCCCAGAGGAAATCCACGTCGGGAGCCGCTCCTGCCACGGCGCACAGCAGCAGCGCCGAGGGCGCCAGGACCTGGCCCACGATCGCGCCTCCAAGCAGGTGTCCGACGGGGCTGGGCATCCCCCCACCGTACGAGGTTTTCACAACATGGGTCAAACAGGAACGTGGCAATCCCTGCGATCCGGCCTGAAAACAGGCGAAAGTGGTTACTTCCCCTAAAGTGTTGAAAATGAACCAAAATGAGCGAATGGGTGCACGGATTTACGCTTGACTTTCGCTTGGCGCGTTTCTAGGATCAGTCCTGTCCTGAAAGGACCCAATTCACATGGCATTAGACGAACGACAGGAACGGATCAAGGCGCTCGACATCGCGGTCGGCCAGATTGAAAAGCAGTTCGGCAAGGGATCGATCATGCGGCTCGGCCAGAACAAGGCCGTGGCTCCCGTGGACGTGATCTCCACCGGCGCGCTCAGCATCGACTACGCGCTGGGTATTGGCGGCGTCCCGCGCGGGCGCGTCATCGAGATCTTCGGGCCGGAATCGTCCGGCAAGACCACCCTCGCCCTCCAGGTCATTGCCGAAGCGCAAAAGACCGGCGGCCTGGCGGCCTTCGTCGACGCCGAGCACGCCTTGGACGCGGCCTACGCCAAGAAACTGGGCGTGGACATCGACAACCTGCTGGTGTCGCAGCCCGACAACGGCGAGCAGGCCCTCGAGATTGTCGAAGTCCTGATCCGCTCGAACAGCGTCGACGTGTGCGTCGTCGACTCGGTCGCGGCGCTGGTGCCAAAGGCTGAGATCGAGGGCGAGATGGGTGATGCGCAGATGGGCCTGCAGGCGCGGCTCATGTCGCAGGCGCTGCGCAAGCTCACCGGCGCGGTCTCCAAGTCGAAGACCTCGCTCATCTTCATCAACCAGTTGCGCGAGAAGATCGGCGTGATGTTCGGCAACCCCGAAACCACGACCGGCGGCCGCGCGCTGAAGTTCTATTCGTCGGTGCGCATCGACATCCGCCGCATTGGCGCCATCAAGGACGGCGAGGCGGTGGTCGGCGGGCGCACGCGCGTCAAGATCGTCAAGAACAAGATGGCCGCGCCGTTCCGCGAAGCCGAGTTCGACATCATGTACGGCGAGGGCGTCTCGCGCGAGGGCGACCTCATCGACATTGCCGTCGAGCACAAGATCATCGAGAAGAGCGGCGCCTGGTTCGCCTATGGCGGCGAGCGCCTCGGCCAGGGCCGCGAGAACGTCAAGAACTACCTCAAGGAACACGTCGAGCTGCGCACCACGATCGAAGAAAAAGTGCGCAAGGCCCTCGGCATGTCGCGCGAGCCGGAACCCGCCACCGTCGGGGCGTAACCCTGGACACGTTCCTGCTGCATCACGTCATCCAGCTGCGCCAGCCGTGGCTGGACGACGTGATGATCTTTGCGAGCGCGATCGGCGCCGGCGGCTTCGTGTGGATCGCGGGCGCGATGATCGCCGCGGTCTACCCGGCCCGCCGGGCGGCGGCGTGGCGGCTCCTGCTGACCGTCGCGTTCACGTTCGCCATCACCGACTACGTCATCAAGCCCCTCGTCGACCGGCCGCGGCCGTTTGTCGTCATCGCCGACCTGCCGGTGATCGACGCCAAGCCGGCGACGCCGTCATTTCCCTCCGGGCACGCCGCGCGCGCGGTGGCCGGGGCGATTGCCGGTTCGCAAATGCTTCCGGGCGCCGGCTGGGTGCTGTGGCCGCTGGCCGCTGTCGTGGGACTCTCGCGCGTCTACATCGGCGTGCACTGGCCCACCGACGTGCTGGCCGGCGCCATTATCGGCCTGGCCTGCGCGTGGTTTGTGCTGGGCGGTATCAGACAGCGGTTGCACACCTAAAAACATCCGCGATATACTCGTAAATCTCTTCAGAGGCTAGGTAGCTCAGTTGGTAGAGCATGCGATTGAAAATCGCAGTGTCGGGGGTTCGATTCCCTCCCTGGCCACCAACCTTCGCTCTGGTTCACGCGAAGGTTTGCCCACCATAGCGGCGAAGCCGCGACGGTGGGCCTCCACCTTACGGGTCGAGCTACGGTTGGCAAGCCCAGTCTGAGCGCGAAGCGCGCAGGACCCCAAAGACAATTCGAGCTACGGATGGCAAGCCTTGTCGATCCGTCGCAAAGCCAGGTCGTGCGCTGGCGAAGGCGGACGCTCGACGGCCGCGGGCTTAGAAGTCGATCAGCCGCGTGTACTTCACGACGAACGACCGGCCCAAGGTCTCGAGCGCCGTGGTGCTGAGGACGTCCCGGCGGTCGTTGAAGACGACGAACAAGCCGGTGCCGCTGCGGTTCAGCCAGGCAAACCGGACGTTCGACGAGACCAACCCGGTCTGGCCGTTGTACTGCACCAGCGCCGACAGGTTGACCAGCGTGGTAAACGAGTAATTGGCCTTCACCGGCACCAGGTTATTGATAAACGAGCCGTATGGCAGGTCGACGTCCTGCCGCGTCCAGCCGATACTCGCCACGGCCTTGGGCGTGATGCGGTACTCGCTGGTCAGTTCGAGCGCGTTGAAGTCACCATCGTAGTACTGGCCGATGCGGTAACGGACGGTGCCGGTCACGCGCGCGCTGGGGTTGTGGAAGTACTCGAACGCGTTCTGGTACCAGGCGTACTGGCCGGCCGGAATCGTCACCCGGTTGCCCTCGCGGTTGTAGACCGTGAACGGCGCCGCCGGGTTGTCCTTCGCGTAATCCACAAACCACCCGAACCGGCCGCCCTGCCGCGGCTGAATCTCGAACGGGTGGATGTGCCAGTTCTCGGTCTGCAGCTCACCGCTGAAATCGTAGTACGAGGTGTACGAGACGTGCGGCGCGACGCGGCGAATCCACGGGATGCTCTTGGGCTGCGGCTGGAAGAACGCCCGGAACTCGGGCCGGCGATAGCCACGGCGCGGCAGGAACCCGACTTCGGGGTTGAAGTTGTCGCCCACCTGCGAATACCCGCCGGAAATCTGCCACAGGTTGTTGGTGAAGTTGTAGAACCCGCGCCCGGAGTAGTCGCTGCCCTTGGGCCCGCTCTTGCGGTTCGTCGGCGTGTCCGTGCGCGCGAAGAAGCCCGACACCCGCTGGTTCTGCGACACCTGGATATTCGCGTCCACGCCGTACGCGCGGTTCCAGTCTTCGGCGACTGCCGCCTGGCCAAAGCCCTGGCGGTTCACGAAAATGGCACCGTAGCTGGAGCGCCCGACTTCCCGCTGCAGCCGGATGGTGCTGAAGTTGTTGGCCGGCCCGATAATCGTGCCGTCCGCGCTCTCGACGTCGTCGGCCTGGATGGTGAGCAAGCCAAGGTTCCAGCCCCCGACCTTGCCGCTGAGGCGCCCGCCGCCGCGGATGTCGATCGGCAGTGCCGATGCCGACAGGCCAATCCGGCGCGAGAAGAACAGGTCGATCTGCTGGGGGTTGCCGAACTGGAAGGTGGACGCGTTTTCGAGGAAGAACGGCCGCTTCTCCGGGAAGAACAAGTCGAAACGGGTCAGGTTGACCTGCTCTTCGTCGGCCTCGACCTGGGCGAAGTCGGTGTTGTAGGTGACGTCGGCGGTCAGGTTGGGCCGGACTCCCCATTTCAGGTCGACGCCGAAGTCGAAATTCTCGTCGAGGTTGTCGCCCGACCGCGTGTAGTCCTTGTTCACGGAGCTGAGCCCATAGGGAATCAGCTTGATGTCGCGGCGCGGCGGCAGGTCGAGGCCCGAGATTTTCGCCGCCAGCGACACGCGGTAGATGTCGAAGCCGCGCGGGATCGACGCCAGGTAGACCTGCTCGTTCTTGTGACGGATGTTGCGCATCACGTTGAAGCCCCAGGTCTGGTTCGTGCCCGTCTGATATCGCAGCGTCTTGAGCGGGATCGCCAACTCGGTTTCCCAGCCACGCTCGGTAATCTGGCTCTTCACGCTCCAGTCGCCGTCCCAGTTGGGATTGAAGGCGCTGATGCCGCCGCGCTGGGTGCCGGCCGCTCCGCCGCCGCCGAGCGACACGCCGCTGCTCTGCCCTTCGCGGGCGACCTGGCCGTCATACTCAATCCCCAGCGGATTGGTGCCGAACACGAACGCGTTCTGGTTGTCGTTGAAGGTGTCGAGCACCAGCACGATTGAATCCGTCTCGCTCAAGGAGGCATCGCGCCGCGCCTGCGAGACGATGATCTTGGACGGATCGCGGTCGAACGCAATCACGCTGATGTACAGGTTGCCCTTGCCGACCATGACCCGGACTTCGGTCGTCTCGCTCGCCGGCTCGCCCTCGATCGGGTCTTGTTGCGTAAAGGTGGCGTACGGCGGTACGGTCTGCCACACCGGCTCGCTGACCCGGCCGTCGATCACCGGTGCGTCGGCGCCATCGGCGAGCTTCCCTACGGCAAAGGTCGGTGGCGGAGTGGGTTGCTGGGCGAAGAGGGGCGTGGAGGCGAGCACGGCCGCAAGCAAGATCCAAACGCGGAGTGCACGAGGAAAGCAAGAATCGGGTCTACACATCGGTTGTTAGTGGAGTCGGGTATGACGAAAACCGCAGTGTACGCCAAGGCCGGGTTCGCGACCAACGCCCTTATTGTCTTCGGTTGTCTCGGCCTTGCCGCGTTCGCCGACGCGCAGTCGATGCCGAACCTTAGCAGCGACCAGCGCGCGCTGCTCGCGGGACTGCTCACCGCCGTCGACGCCGACTCACCACCCGCTGACACCGCGCCGGAATCGTGGCAGACGCACGTACTGCGCGCCTCGGACGGCTCCCACTATGTCGCCTTCTCGGTCGCCTCGTCGCCCGAGGCGCCCATCGTCGCCGACCGCGTCCTGATCTACGTACGCCTCTCCCTCGTCCCACAGCCTTCAGTGGTGACCGTGGCGGCGCGCTCCAGCGTCCGCGAGTGGCTCGACGGCTCGCGCACCGACCCTCGGCTCGTGCCGTCCCGGCGCGGGTTCGCCGTCGGCGAGATGCCCGCCATGGGCGCCGGGACGGCCAGTGCCCGCGGTGCCACCTCGGTCGGATCCGCCGACCTCCAGATCATGGGCCTGCAGCGGGAACGGGAGCGGCAGCGCAAGGAACAACAGGAACGCGAGCGGAAGGCAAGCTTGGAGGGCGCCGGCACCGGTGGCGCCGACCTGCTGCCGTTTGAAGACTTCGACGTGATCGCGCCGTCGCGGTTCGTCGACGGCACCCCCGCCATCCAACGCGCGCTGACTGCTGGTCCAGGCCAATATCGGCTGGCGGTCGCGTGGGTCGATGCCGCGGCCAGGCCGGGCAAGGCGCCGTTGCGCGTGGCGCGCCGGACGCTCGACCTGCCGCCCGCGTGGGCCGACGAGTTCAGGCTCAGCTCGGTCATCGTCGCCGATGAAGTCCGCATCCGGCCGGCGCCGTACACCGCCCTCGAACAGCGCGCCCATCCCTACTCCCTCGGCGCCACCGAGATCACGCCGGCGCGCGATACGGCGTTCGCCAACCGCGAATCGTTATCACTCGCCTTCCAGGTGATCAACGCGCGCGCGACCGGCACCGGCAAGCCGGACGTCACGGTCGACTTCCGCATCACCCGGCCGGCGGGCAACCGAGAGGAGCAGGTCGCCACCCTCACCCCACTCCGGTATGACACGACCACCGTGCCGCCGGACTTCGACGTGCGGCTTGGGCATCCCTTGATTGCCGCCATGTCGGTGCCGCTGGCGACGCTGTCCCGCGGCGCCTATCGTCTGCATATCGCGGCCACCGACCACGGCACGACCACGATTACGCGCAGCGCGGTTGATTTCAGCGTCACCGGCACGCCACGGTCGCTGTTGGACGAGGCGCCGCCGCTTGGCCGGCGGTTTCGTCGGGAGGAGGTCCTTGCCGGCGAGGTGCTGGGCACGCTGGTCCAGGCGCTGACTCCGGCCTCGCCTTCGCCGGCGCTGCGCCGCGCGCTCGACCTGGCCGCGCGGCGATCGTTCGTCGATTTGCTCGCCGAGGAACCCGTGCCCCCGCCCGAGCTGGCCGCGCGCACCGTCCTGACCGGACTTGCGCTGTACTCCATTGGCGATGTCTCGGCACTGATGCGCTTTCAGCAGGCGTACGCGCTCGGCGGCTCTGGCGGTCCGATCCAGTTCCTGATTGGCGCGGTGCGCGCGACCCAGGGCCGCGATCCGGAGGCGATTGCCGCCTGGCAATCGGCCAGGGACGAGGGCCTGCACCTGGCCGCGCCCTTCCTGGTCGAGGCGTACTTGCGTCGCGGGGACGGCGCGCGGGCGTCGGCGCTGGTGTTGGCGGAACTGGCCGGCCGGACGGCCGAGGGGACGTGGGCGCGCGCGCTGGCGGCCTCGCACCTCGCCACCGGCCGCAACCAGGAGGCCCTGTCGCTGATCGATGCCCAACTCGCCGCCAACCCGGACGATGGCGATGCGCGTTGGCTCCAGCTGCGGGCCCTCTACAGCCGCATCGTCGTCGATGGTGCCGCCGACCACGAGCGCTTCAAGGCCGCCGCCCGCGCCTACGTCGCGGCGGCCGGCGCCAACGCGGCACTGGCCACGGAGTGGCTAAAGGCCGTTCCCTAGTCCTTCTTCCGCTTCAGCCGGGGGGGCGGCGGCGGCGTGCCTTCAGTCTTAAGGGAATAGGCGCGCCGGGACGCAGCAGTCACGTTGGGGCGGTTCACCTTGACCTCGAGCGCGCGCGTGCGCTTCATCACGTCCGGGTTCGATGAGTAGAACCCGAGCACGTAGTAGTCGCTCGTCTCGGCGTCGATGCGTCGCAGTTCGGTGGCGAAATCATTGGTGTTGACGACCGCGAAGCCGCCGGTTTCCTCGGCGAGGTAGCGCAGCGAACTGGTGGTCTTCTGCACGTAGGTCCGCCAGTCGCTCTGATCGACGAACTCGCCGGCGTCGGTGATGCCCGCGAGCCCGCGTGGGTCGATGGTGTACAGGGTCGCATTGGCGCGGTTCGCCGACAGTGTCAGCTCCCGCATGAGCCGGTGCAGATCGATGTCCGCGGTCACGGCGCCCATTTTGAAATACGGGTTCTCATCGTCGAGCGCGAACGCCATGGGGTCGGCATAACGCCCGCCCATGACCCGGTCCTTGCTGTTGCGGCCGGCGGCAAACGGGTCGAAGTCATAGCCGGTGCTGATGTAGATCACGGCCTTGCGGCGATTGGCGATCTTCTCGATATCGCTCAAGATGTCGTACGCCGTATAGAACGCCATCTGCGCCCGGCTGCGGATGTCGCCCGGGCCCTGCGAGTTCTCCATCATCTTGAAGATCTCTCTCGGCAGGTAGCCGGAACCGCGAATCTTCCTGGGTGCCTCGGCGAGCAACTTGCGATCGTAGGTGGGACCCACTTCCAGGTAGGACGGCCCGCTCGAGACAATGGCCACGAAATCGCCGTCATGAATCAGCGTATCGAGAACGGTCTGCAACAGGCGGCGGACGTGTGGCGTCAATTCGGGTTCGAAGTGCAGGTCGTCGACGAAAATCAGGAAGACGCGCCCAGCCGTGTCGGCCATGGTCCGGCGCGACGCCGGTAACACGATGCCCTCGGGGATGACCGCCGACGGCGCCGGCTGCAGCAGGTTGAAGGTCCGCCCGCCGTGCACCAGGGAAAAAGATGTGATGGTTTGCTCAACGCCATCTTCGAGAACGGTGAAGTCACCCGCGGTGAGGTTCGAGACGAACTGGCCCTTCTCGTCGCGCGGAATAACGTCGGTGCTGACCAGGGTGACCCCGGCCCTGAACGTGGGCTGCCCCGGCGTCGGTGCAGGCGCCGGCCCTTGAGCCAGCAGTGTGGCGTCCGGCTGCAGCCGGACCACGCCCGCGCCGGCAGCGAACAGGGTCATTACCGCGACCGCCCATGTCAAGGCAAACTTCATCCCAACAGTATAATGTCGCGGATGCATCCGACTCGCCGACAGGTTTTGGGCTCCCTGACTGCCGCCGGCGCTGCCACACTCGTTGACCCGGGCCAGGTGCTGGCCAAGCTCGCCGCCGAGGTCCCCTGCTCCGCCATGGGCCAGGCTGGCGAGTTGCTGGGCACGCTGCCGCTGTTCCGGGACCGCGCCCAGGTCCAGGCCTTCGGCGTCAAGTACGGCGGCCCCGGTCTCGACGCGCGCATGGTCACGGACCTGTCGCTGCTCAAACCCGGCAAGCTCATCACGCCCAACGACCTGGCCTACATCCGCACGGAGATCCCGGCGGCGGCCGCGGCCCACACTGGGCCGTGGACCATCGAAACCAGCGGCCTAATGGCCCAGGACGGCGTGCTGAACCTCGATGCCATTGCCAGGCACTCGAAGAGCATGGGCGCCCACCTGTTCGAGTGCTCGGGCAACGCCAACCCCTCCAACTTCGGCCTGATGAGCGTGGCCGAGTGGGACGGCATTCCCCTGACCGGGATCGTGGCCGGCCTCAAGCCCACTACAGACGCCACGGCCGTGCTCGTGAGTGGATTCGATCACATCGGCCAGGTCTCGCAGCGTTCCATCGTCGGCGCCAGCTGGGTGTTTCCGCTGGCCTCGCTCGACAAGCTCGGCGCGTTCCTCGCCGTCCGCATGAACGGCGAGCCGGTCCCCGCCGACCACGGCAAGCCCGTGCGCCTGGTGGTGCCGGGGTGGTACGGCTGCACGTGGATCAAGTGGGTGAACGAGATTCGCCTGGTCGGCCCCGACGAGCCGGCGACCACCCAGATGGTGGAGTTTGCCAACCGGACGCACCAGGCCGAGCCGTTCAAGCTGGCCAAGGACTACACGCCCGCCGACATCCAGACCGCCGCGACGCCGGTGCGCGTCGAGAAGCGCCGCACCGCCGCCGGCCTTGAATACCGGATCGTCGGCATCGTGTGGGGCGGCACCAAGGCGGTCGATCGCCTCGCGGTGCGAATCACGCCGGCGGCCGCCAAGCCCCAGCCGTTCGACAGCAAGGGCGGCGAGTTCAGCCCGTTCGCCGTGTGCCCGACGCCCAAGACGCACGCGACCTGGAACCTGTGGGAGTACCGCTGGAAACCGGCGGCTCCGGGGACCTATGACATAGCGTTGAGGGTCGCCGACCCGTCGGTGCCCCAGCGCCGGCTCGAGACCGGTTACTACATGCGCCAAGTTACGATCGACCAGGTCTAGATTGGGCGGGTCAGGCTGGTTGGGCGGGTCGGGGGAATAAGGAACCCACCTGCCCTACCTGCCCCACCAGCCCGACCGGCCCTACTTCACCGCGTCGCGCGCTTCGGCGATCTCGGGCAAGCCGGGATCGGCGAGGCGCCAGTTCGCCAGGAACCGCTTGTAGGTCGCGCGCGCCGACGCGGCATCACCGGCATTGCGATACGCGCGGGCCAGGCCAAGCACCGCCCGGCTGCGATTCGGCGTCCTCGCCAGCGTGCGATCGAACCACACGATCGCCTCCTTGGCGCGTCCCACCTGCAGCAACAACTCCCCGTACAACTCGTCGGCGCCCTTCACCGGGAACGGCCGGCCGATGGGCTTGGGCATGCGCGCCTGCAGCGCCGTGGCGCGGTCCATCATGGCAAACGCCTCGGCATGCCGGCCGCGCGCGAACAGATCGAGCGCCTCCATCTCGCGCAGCATCACCTCGGCCTGCTCGCGCAATTCCGGCGCCTGGGCAGGCGCCGACGCGTTGCGAAACTCGGCGATCGTCGACTGCACGCGCGCCGCGTCGGCAAGGTTGACGGCACTCAGGCCCAGGGCAAACAGTTCCTCGATGTTATCGAACGTCGCCTGCCCTTTCATCTCGCCCCAGCGCTCGCTTTCGACGATGTAGCGCGCGCGCATCGAGCCGCGATCGTTGCGCAGCGCGTCGATTCCGCTGCCGCGACCGATCTCACTCTGCTCGCCATATCCGTGCCCGCCGGCGTGTTGAGGGAATTGGATGACGGGCACGCCGACTCCCGACGCGACTCCCGACTCCCGACTCCCGACTCCCGCCTTCATGGCCTCGTCAACGAACTTGATTGCTTCCTTGGTCTTCGAGAACCGGCCCTGCTGCGTCCACTCGTACTGCAGCCACGCCAGGCTGTGGAAGTCGCGGCTGCTGATCGGCAGGCCGCGGCGCTTCGCCCAGGCGATCGAGGCATTCCACGATGCTTCGTCCGACAGGGCGGCCTCGTCCCACATACCGGCCTGGAGAAACGCGTGCGCCGGCATGTGCAAGGCGTGGCTCGCCGCCGGGGCAATCCTGGCGTAGGCCCGGGCCGCGGGCAGGCTTCGCGCGGCGAGCGAACCGTGATCGTAGGCATGCAGGATGTAGTGCGCAGCGCCAGGATGGGTGGGAGTCCTGGCAAATACCCTCTCCGCTATTGCGCCGGCCTGGCGTCGCAACGGCAGCGACGCGTCGCCGCGCGGCAGCATGGCGAGCAGGCTCAGGGCGTAAAAGGTCTGCGCTTCATCGTCCGCGGGGTAGTCGGCCGCGAGCCTAGCCATGGCGGCGGAATAAGCCTGGTGTCGCGTGCCCTGTTCGCCCGGACCGAACAGCGCCTCGACGGCGCGCATGAACCCCTGCTCGCGTGGGGTCCGGGCTTTTGCCACTCGCGCCTCCGCGGTGGGCCCCAGCTTGGCAAGGGCGGCCCGCCCCTTGTCGACCTCTTCGTAGAACCACAGCGGCTGGCTGAAGCTCATCGCCTCGCCCCAGTAGGCCAGGGCGAATCCGGGATCGCTCTTCTGGGCCGCGCGAAACGCGTCGATGGCGTCTTCGTAACCGAAGCTATGGAGCCAGGCGACGCCGCGCAGGAAATCGGCCTGGGCGGCGGGTGAGCCGGAGTTCGGGAACTGGACCTGGCCGAGCGACGCGCGCTGTTGCCCGGCCAGCGCGACGGCGGCCACCACGAGGACCACGGCGAGAAACGGACGCATGAAGGATCAGCGTAACTCAAAAAGAAAAAGGGCGCTCCCCGGAAGGAGCGCCCTTTCCCTGCACTGCGAAGTCGCCGCTAGAACGACAGGCGGAACATCATCTGCGTCAGGCGCATGAAGCCACGCTGACCGGTGATGCGGCCGAATGCCGAGCTGCCGAACGAGGTGTTCGGACCGATCGTCTTGACGGTGTTGGTGATGTTCAACACTTCAAGCTTGATCTGGCCGCGCACGCGCGAACCGAACCGGACGTCCTTCGACGCCACGAAGTCCCAGTTGTTGCGGTGCGGCGTCCGGATATCGCCGTTGGTCCGGGGCGAGTTGCCAAAGACATACAGCCCCGGGTTCGAGAACGCGGCGCTGTTCAGCCAGATGCCGGGGTTCGCGCCGGTGTAGAAGAGCCGGTCCTCGCGCTCGCCGGTGGTCAGCGGATCGCTGCCCGTCAGGTTGGGACGCTGCATCGGGAAGAACGCGTTCGACAGACCGTTCGAGCTGTTCGACACCGAGATCGGGAAGCCGCTCTCGAAGGCGATGATCGACGAGATCGTCCAGTCGCCGAGGATGGCGGCGCCCACGCCGCTCTGCGCCCAGCGCTTACCCTCGCCGAACGGCAGTTCGATGATTGGCGAGATGGAGACCTTGTGGGGCACGTCGAGGAGGCCGATCGAATACTCGGCATCCAGGTCGTACGGGTTCTGAGCGTTACCGTTGGTCGCCGAGAACGAGTTGGTCTCGCCGAACTGGTTGTCCATCAGCTTGCTGCGGGTGTAGTTGATGCGGCCACCCCAGCCGTTGCTCATGCGCTTCTCGAACTTCAGGATGACGGCGTGGTACTGGTTCTTGCCGCTCGTTCTCTGCCGCATGTTGATGTTGCCGAACTGCGGGAACGGCCGCAGCGACTGCGCCCGCGAGATGGTGGGGCTGTTCGGCGCGAAACCGGTGCCGGTCCCGAAGAACGGGTTGGGCACCTGCTGTGACAACGCCGATCCCAGCGCCAAGTGTTGCGGATCCAGTGTGTTGATGTTCAACACGCCGTCGTTGGAGCCGCCAAGGCCGAGGTCGCGGCCGGTGGCGCCCGAGTACTCGAAGCCAATCGCGATGTTGCCGGGCAGCTCGCGGTTGAGGTCGAAAGAGTACTGCTGGACCCAGGGCGCGCCCTTGTCCTGATCGATGAACTCGATGTTGCTGCCCACGCCTTCCAGCGCGCCCAGCGAATTGCCGCGCGGTTGGTTCACGCCGCTCGGAAACGGGTTGTTCAGGAAGGTCGTCGGGACAAACTGTCCCTGCTGGATGAAGGTGTTCTGGCTGTAGCCCACTTGGCCGTAGTTGGCCGCGCCGACGAACTGGTAGTTCCACGGCGCCTGGTAGATGCCGTAGCCGCCACGGATCACCGTCTTGGGGTTCGCCGAATAGACCAAGCCGAAGCGAGGCGAATATTTCAGCGCGGGCTGATTCCCCTGCTGGGTGGGGGCGCCGTTGACACCGGCGTAGACGAGGCCGCCACGAACGGGCTGGCCATTGACGCTGATGCTTCCCAAGACGCCGCCCGGGTTCAGCGTGCGGTCAAACGCCACCGTGAAGCGGTTCTCCTCCTCGCGAAGGCCGTCTTCGTGCTCGATACGCAGGCCACCGTTGATGGTCAGCTTCGAGCTCACACGGAAGTCGTCCTGCAGGTACGCGCCGTAATAGCGGAAGAAATAATTCGCCGGCGCCGACACCTGAATGCTGCTCTGGTTGCCGGGGTCGCCTGAGGGATACCCCAGCAACAGGCTGGCGAGCGCGTTGCCCGACGGCGAGGGCCCGTTCACGCCGTTGACCAGGGGGTTCGCCGACGTAAACCGGCGGTCGAACTGCAAGGTACCCGCGCCGTTGGCGAAGGACTGGGTATCGATGCCAACCGTGCGGAAGTCGACGCCGGCCTTCACGGTGTGGCGGCCCAGCAGCTTCGACACGGTGCCGTTGGCGCTCCACGAGTACAGGTTGCGATCGGACGGATCGATCGCGCCGAGCGAGTAGTAGTCGGTGATGTTGACGTTGGGGAACTTCTTCGTCTGGATAGCGCTGCTGAACGCCGACGCGAAGCCGAGTGACGCCGGGTCGAAGTCGATCGACAGCGTGTCGTCATCCCGGAACTGCGTCAGGCCATAGCGCAGCGTCACCACCGTGTTGCTGCTCGGCAGCCAGGTGTTGTTCAAGGCCAGAAGGTGGACGCGGCGCTTCAGCAGGTAGTCGCCATTATCGATGAACCGGTTGGGGCCGTTCAGGCCGGGTTCCAGGTAGTTGGCGCAGGGCTCGTCGGTCGTGTTGTACAGATAGAAGCCGCTGAGCGAGACGCTGTCACTGAACCGGTGGTCGACCTTGCCGGTGTACATCATCGCGCGGTCTTCGATTTCGGCCACGCTGAAGAAGTTGGACTGGCCGTTGCTGACATCGTTGGTCGGGCTCGGCAGGTAGCTGAGCATCTTCGTCGCAATGGGGTTCAGCCGGCTCGCCGGGATGACGTTGCCCGGGAACGGGGTCCGGCCGTTGCCGTTGGCGTCGCCGGTGAGCGGGTCGTAAACCACCACCTGATTGCCGCTGGAGTCAAACGACCGCGAGAAGTCGCCGGCGCGTTCGCGCGCCGTCGGCAGGCGGTTCGAACCGTTGCGCGTGGTGTTCGAGCCATACCCTTCCATCGCGTACCAGAAGAAGGTGCGGTTCTTGATCACCGGGCCGCCAAATCCGCCGCCACCCAGGTGGAAGTAGGTCTCGGGCAGGGGCACGCCCTGCTTCGTCGAGAAGAAGTTGTTGGCCATGCCCCAGCGCGGGCGGTTCTGGTAGAAGCCGCTGCCGCTGAAGCTGTTGCCGCCCGATTTGGTCGCGACGTTGAACGTGCCGCCGCCCGTGCGACCGGCTTCCGCGTCATACAGGTGCACCTGCACGGCGACGTCGTCCAGCGCTTCGATGCTGGGGTTGGCCGAGGCGCGGTTGCGGATGTCGGTCACCGGGACGCCGTCGACGAGGTAGTTATTGCCGCGGCGCGTGCCGCCGCCCATGGACAGGAGCGACGCGTTGGTCTGGTCCTGCTGGCGATTGAACTGCGAGTCGCCCGACGCCACCACGGTGGGCAGCGTGACCGCGAAGAGGAACGCCGAACGGCCGCCGCTGGGCAGCGACGACAGCTGCTGCGTGCTGATCACACCGCCGCCTGTGGCGTTCGAGGTGTCGATCAGCGGCGCCGCGCCGGTCACGGTGATGGTCTCCTGCAGCTGGCCGACTTCGAGGCCGATGTCTAGCGTCACGAACTGCTGGGCCGCGATGCGCATGGCCTTCTGCTCGTAGGTCTTGAAGCCGGCCAGTTCGGCCTTGACGGTATAGGTGCCGGGAGGCACAGCCGCAAAATTGTACTGGCCCTGCTCGTTCGACACGGCATCACGGGTCGCACCGTTGCCTTCGTTGATGAGCGTGACAGTGACGCCGGGGACAACGCCGCCGGAATCGCGTACCGCGCCGCGCAAGCCGCCCGTGAACGTCTGCGCCCACGCCGTGCTCGAGACCACTGGAACCATCAGCAGCGCCAGCAGGCACCACCGTGACAAGGATTTCCTCATACTCGCATTCCTCCAAATCGAAAAGTCTGCCGCCAGCCGCACCCGGCGTGACAGACACAACGCAGCCGTACACAGATCAATACAAATTCAGCGAGCCTGCCCGGTTAGGTTGAGCAAAATTACAAACAAAGATGCGGGAGTGTAGGCTACCCAGCTAGGCCTTTGCAAGCGCTGTAAGCGTGAGACAAGCGGAGACATTAGGTTCCAAATTCTTGGATCAGGCCAAATCGGTGACCGCGCCGGTGCTCGCCGTCGATACCTGGCGCGCATACTTGGCCAGCACGCCGCGGGTATACCGCGCCTTGCGCGGCTTCCACGCCTTGCGGCGTGCCCGCCACTCGCGCTCGCTGAGGTCGATGCTCAACTGCCGGGTCCGTGCGTCGATGGTGATGGTGTCGCCGTTCTTGACCAGAGCCAGCGGACCGCCGACAAAAGCCTCGGGGGTGATGTGGCCCACCACGAACCCGTGGGTGCCCCCGCTGAACCGGCCGTCGGTGATAAGCGCCACGTCGGCGCCCATGCCGCGCCCCATGATGGCGCTCGTTGGCGACAGCATCTCGCGCATCCCCGGTCCGCCCTGCGGGCCCTCGTAACGAATGACGACGACGTCGCCCTTCTTGATCTTGCCGGCGAGAATCGCCGAGAGCGCCGCCTCTTCGCGGTCGTAGACCCGCGCGCGGCCACTGAAGCGCTCCCCTTCCTTGCCGCTGATCTTGGCCACGGCGCCCTCGGGGGCGAGGTTGCCGCGCAGCACCACCAGGTGGCTGTCTTTCTTGATGGGGTCCGCGACCTCGCGCACCACTTCTTGCCCGGCCGGATAGTCCGCCGTGTCGCGGAGGTTTTCGGCCAGCGTCCGGCCGGTCACCGTCATGGCGTCGCCGTGCAGCAGGCCCGCGTCCAGCAGCCGCTTCAGCAAGGGCGTCAGCCCGCCAATGCGGACCAGTTCCGCCATCACGAACTTGCCGCTCGGTTTCAGGTCCGCCAGCACCGGCACCCGCTTGCCGAGGCGGGTGAAATCGTCCAGTGACAGCTTCACGTCGGCCGCGTGCGCAATCGCCAGCAGGTGCAGCACGGCGTTGGTCGAGCCGCCCAGCGCAATCACCGTGGTGATCGCGTTCTCGAACGCCTTGCGCGTGAGGATGTCGCGCGGCCGCAGGTTGTCCTGCACCAGCCTCACCACCGCGGCGCCGGCGCTGGCGCAGTCGCGCTTCTTGTCGTCGGAGACGGCCGCCTGCGCCGAGCTGTTGGGCAGGCTCAGTCCCAAGGCCTCGATGGCCGAGGCCATGGTGTTCGCCGTGTACATGCCGCCGCACGACCCGGCGCCCGGGCAGGCGTGCTGTTCGAGGTCGGCCAGCGCCGCGTCCGAGAGCTTCCCGGCCGCATGCTGCCCCACCGCCTCGAATACCGAGACGATGTCGACCGGGCGGTTCTGGAAGATGCCCGGCAGGATGGTGCCGCCGTAGACGAACACCGCGGGCCGGTTCAGGCGCGCCATGGCCATGACACACGCCGGCATGTTCTTGTCGCAGCCGCCGATCGCGACCAGGCCATCCAGCCCTTCCGCGGCCATGACGGTTTCAATCGAGTCGGCAATCACCTCGCGCGAAACCAGCGAGTACTTCATACCCTCGGTTCCCATCGAGATGCCGTCCGAGACGGTGATGGTGTTGAAGATCGACGGTTTGCCGCCGGCGCCGTTGACGCCGTCGGCGGCGTGGCGGGCCAGGGCGTCGATGTGGACGTTGCACGGCGTCACCTGGCTCCAGGTCGAACAAACGCCGACCTGTGACTTCCGGAAGTCGTCGCGCGTGAAGCCCACCGCGTGCAACATGGCGCGCCCCGGCGCGCGCTCCGGACCATCGAGCACAAGAGATGAATGCGGTCGTTTCATAGACATTGAGCCTGACATCATAAACAGGAGGTCAAGAGTTGAGGAGCAATTTTCTTAAGAGTCATTGGCTCTTTACCTCTTGATCTCCTGTGTTTGACTATGATCGGGGCGTGGAATCGGTGCGCCTGGATGTGTGGCTGGACGTCGCGTGCGTGTTCAAGACGCGCTCGGAAGCGCAGAAGGCGTGCAAGCTGGGCAAGGTCAGCGTCGGCGGCCAGGTGGCCAAGCCGCACCGCGAGGTCCGGGTCGGCGACCAGTTGATCATCCAGCGGCCGATGGGCCGCAAGCAGTTGCTGACCGTGCTCGGCGTCGCCGATCGCAGCGTGTCCCGGGCCGAGGCGCGGCTGCTGTACGAGGACACGTCCCCCACGCCGACGCCGGAGGAAATCGAACTCCGCAAGCTCGAGCGTATCTACCGCGCCGCGGCGACCCCC
>CAYGMD010000068.1:0-22318 GCA_964350785.1 uncultured Acidobacterium sp.
CGCTGCCGAGGGCGCGCCCGACATCATCGCCGCCATCACGGACGGCCCGCCCAGTGCCGGCCCGGCGGCGCTCACGCAGTGGTGCATTCGCATGACCTATCCGGGACTTCTCCCGCCGATCGCGACCACGATCGAGATTGCGAGCAGGGCCGGACTGGGCGTGGAGGCGGTGGCCGACGGCCGGGACGGGCAGTCGCATTGGCTGCTCACCGGCCACCACTCGTGGACCGCCGTGGACGCGGTGGCCATCCGCCTTCGGAAGGCCCATCGCGTGACGGCGGTGGCCTTCCGCCGACTCCCGACCTAGCACTTCAGCCCCCTAGCACTTCAGCACTCAAGCACTTCAGTACCGGAGCACCCATTTATGCGCTTTGCCACCCGTGCCATCCACGCCGCTCAACCCAGCGATCCCGCGACCGGTGCGCTGATCGCGCCGATCTACCAGACCTCCACCTTCGAGCAGGAGAGTCCGGGCGTGAACCTTGGGTTTGACTACTCGCGGACCAACAACCCGACCCGCCAACGGCTCGAGGACGTGCTGGCGGAACTGGAGGGCGTTGCCCACTGCGCGGTGTTTGCCTCGGGACTGGCGGCCGAGCACGCGGTGCTCCAGGCCTACTTGCGGCCCGGCGACGAAGTGATCGTGCCGAACGACGTGTACGGCGGCACCTACCGGCTGCTCAAGCGCGTGTTTGCCGGGCATCATCTCCGCGTAACGCCGGTCGACACCACCAATCTCGAGGCGGTCAGGGCGGCGATCACCGCCGCGACGCGCATGGTGTGGCTCGAGTCGCCCACCAATCCGCGGCTGCTGGTTTCCGACATCCAGGCCATTGCCGGCCTGGCGCACGCCCACGGCGCGTTGGTGGTGGTCGACAACACCTTTGCGACGCCGGTGTTCCAGCAGCCATTCGCGCTTGGCGCCGACCTGGTCGTGCACAGCGTGACCAAGTATCTCGCCGGACACTCGGACCTGATCCAGGGCGCCGTGCTGGCCCGCGACGCCGCCGTGTTCGAGCCGGTCAAGTTCCTGCAGAACGCTATTGGGGCGGTGCCCGCGCCGCTCGACTGCTGGCTGACCTTGCGCGGACTGAAGACACTGGAACTGCGCGTGCAGCGGCACGCCGACAATGCCGCCCGCATTGCCGCCGTGCTTTCCGCTCATGGGGCCGTGTCGCGGGTCTATTACCCGGGCTTGCCTGTCCATCCGGGCCACGAGGTGGCGCGCCGCCAGATGTCCGGCTTTGGCGGCATGCTGTCGTTCGAACTGAAGGGGAGCGTGGCCGATGTGACCGCGTTTGTGGCCAACCGCCGCCTGTTCACGCTCGGCGAAAGCCTGGGCGGCGTGCGGTCGTTGATCTGTCACCCGGCGCGCATGACGCACGCGTCGATCCCGGCCGGCCAGCGCGCCGCGCTCGGCCTGTCGGACACGCTGATTCGGCTGTCGCCCGGCATCGAGCATGCGGATGATCTGATTGACGACCTGGTGGAAGGTCTCGATCAGGTTGGGCAGTTCGGGCCTGGTGAAGCCGTGGCGATCCTGGAAGTGTAAATTAGAGGCCTCTGTGTCCTCTGTGTCCTCTGTGGCTAATTGCACGCGTAGTAAGCTGTGCCCCGGAGAATGGCGAAATACTTCGTCACGGGCGCAACCGGCTTCATCGGCGCGGAGATCGTCAAGCAGCTGATTGGCCGCGGCCACAAGGTCGTGGCGCTGGTCCGTTCGCCCGCGAAGGCCGGCATGCTCAAGGCGCTCGGCGTCGAGATGCACGCCGGCGACATCACCGATCGCGAGACGCTGCGCGCGCCCATGCAAGGCGTCGACGGCGTCTTTCATGTCGCGGCCTGGTACAAGGTGGGCGTCGACGAGCCGCTGGCCGATCGCATCAACGTCGACGGCACGCGCAACGTCCTCAAGACCATGCGCACGTTCGAGATTCCGCGCGGGGTCTACACCAGCTCGGTGGCCGTCTTCTCTGACACCAAGGGCGCGGTGCCCGACGAGACCTATCGTTATGAGGGTTCGCACCTCAGCCAGTACGACCGGACCAAGTGGGTCGCACACTACCGCGTGGCGCTGCCGAAGATACAGGAGGGCCTCCCGCTGACCATCGTCATGCCGGGACTGGTGTATGGCCCGGGTGACACCAGCGGCATGCACGCCGCGCTGGTGGACCTGCTGCGCGGCCGGTTGCCGATGACGCCGGCCCGCACCGCGTTCTGCTGGGCCCACGTGGAAGACACCGCGCGCGGCCACATCCTGGCCATGGAAAAGGGCGCCCCCGGCGAGACTTACATCCTCACCGGCCCCCGCCACACGTTCGAGTACGCGTTCGACGTGGCGGCGAAGCTGGCGCGCGTGAGGGCGCCGTTGCTGCACCCAGGGCCGCGCACCATGCGCAGCGCGGCGGCGCTGATGGGCCTGGCCGGGCGGTTCGTCAACCTGCCGACGGCACTGCGGCCCGAGGCGCTGCGGGTGCTGGCCGGCACCACCTACTTTGGCGCCAATGACAAGGCCGTGCAGGAACTGGGGTTTACCGCACGGCCATTGGAAGAAGGCCTGGCGCAGACACTCGAACACGAGCTCCGCGCCCTTGGCCGGGGGTGAGAAAAGGTCCCCTTTCCAGCCAGCGTCGCAGATCCCGGAAGGCGCGGGCACGGTGTGACACCGCCGCCTTTTCGGACAGCGTCAGTTCGGCGGTCGTCTTGGTGAGCGGCGGGTAGTAGAAGATCGGGTCGTAGCCAAAGCCGTGCTCGCCCCGCGGCGCGTCGGCGACCGTTCCTTCAACCGTGGTTTCGGTCTCGAACAGGACCGTGTGTCCCGTGGCCACGGCCAGCGCGGTGACGAACCGGGCTGACGACGGGCGGCCCGCCAGGCGGCGGTAGATTTCCGCGAAACGCTCTTCATACGAGGCGTCGGGACCAAGAAAGCGGGCGGACTGGACGCCGGGCTCCCCGTCGAGCGCCTCGATTGCGAATCCGGAGTCTTCGGCCACGGTCGTCAGGCCGGTCGCCGCGGCGTAGGCCAGCGCCTTGATGCGCGCGTTCTCCCGGAACGTGGCGCCGGTCTCCGCCGGCTCGGGCACCGGCGCGACGTCGGCCAACGTCAGCAGCTCGAGCGCACCCGCCCCGGAGGGCGCCCCGTGGCGGGGCGCCTCGAGCAGCGGACGAATCTCTTTCAGCTTGTTCGGGTTGGTCGTGGCAACCAGGAGCTTGCCCCGCCAGAGCGCCGGCTCGGTTCGTGGCGCGCCGGCGGGTGTCATCGGCCCAGAATGGAGCCGACGATTTCGCGCTGCTTGGCGACGAGGTCGTTGATGCCCTTGTCGGCGAGCGCCAGCAGGCCGGTGAGCGCGTCGGTGCCGAAGGGCTCGGCCTCCGCGGTCCCCTGGATCTCGATGAACCGGCCGTCGCTGGTCTTGACGATGTTCATGTCGACGTCGGCTTTCGAGTCTTCCTCGTACGCCAGGTCGAGCAGCGGCATGCCGCTGACAATGCCCACGCTGGTGGCGGCGACGTAGTCGGCCACCGGGATGGTGCGCAGCATGTCCTTGGCCTTGAGCTTGCCCAGGGCCAGCACCAGCGCCACGAACGCGCCGGTGATCGAGGCGCAGCGCGTGCCGCCGTCGGCCTGGATGACGTCGCAGTCGAGCCAGATCGTGCGTTCGCCCAGTTGCTCGAGCTTGATCACCGAGCGCAGCGAGCGGCCGATCAGCCGCTGGATCTCCATGGTGCGGCCGCCAACCTTGCCGGCCGCCGCCTCGCGGCCGGACCGGGTCGAGGTGGCGCGCGGCAGCATGCCGTACTCCGCAGTGACCCAGCCCTTGCCGGCGCCGCGCAGGAAGGGCGGCACCTTGTCTTCGATGCTGGCCGTGCAGATCACGCGCGTGAAGCCGACCTCGATCAGGACCGAGCCTTCCGCGTGGATCGAGAAGTTCGGCGTGATGGTGGTGGGGCGCAGTTCGCCCGGGGCGCGATCGTTCAAGCGGGTCATGGTGGGCTCGGGGATGCGGGTGTGGATGTGGGCGACAGAATCAACCCCTCATTCTTTCGCAGTGGCCGCCGCAAGTCCACATGACCCGCGAGCGTGTCGGCTTCCTGGCCGCCGATCAGGATCTGCGCTTCCTGCAGGCTCGGCAGGTTGGTGAGCAGCGCGTTGACGATGGTGTAAACCGTCATCAGCTCCTGGTGCGAACCGCCGGGGTGCCTGGTCTTGATGATTGGGTCGAGGTCGACGAACGCCTCGTTCCGCTCGGAGATGAACACGCCGCGCAAGGTCGCGCCCTTCGGGATGGTCGAGAGCAGGGGCGCGGCCGGCTCGGCCGACAGTTGCGCCTCGAGAATGGCGCGCGCCTGCGCCACCGCGCCCTCCGCCAGCGGCACGTCACGCTCGGCCGGCACCAGGCGCAGGCCGTCTTCCGACGCGAAGTACAAGGTGGCCTTGATTCGCGGCACGGCGGGATCGGCCGGCGCCGCCGGCGGCGCGGGGGCCTCGATGGCCGCGGTGCTGGGGGCCGGCGTGCTGAGCACGCGGCTCAACCCGGCGATGACCGCCCACGCAAACAGCAGCGCGGCGACGACGGTGCCGCCGATGGCTGCCCACTGCCGGGCGGTCAGCTTCCGGGGCAGCTTAATGTTCAAGGAACTCGCGGAACTTGAGGAGGGCGTCGAGCAGGGCTTGCGCGACCCGGTCCTGGTAGGCGCCGGTGGCGAGCTGGGTTTCCTGCTCGGCGTTGGAGAGGTAGCCGATTTCCACGAGGGCCGCGGGCATGTTCGCGCCCACCAGCACGCGGAACGGCGCCTGCTGCACCGCGCGCGGGCTCATCTCGATGCGGGCGTCCAGCGCCTGCTCGACGAAGCTGGCCAGGGCGGCCGACTGTTCGAGGTAGCGCGCCTGCGCGGTTTCCCACAGGATGAGATCGATTTCGCGCGAGCCGCCGCCCAGGGCCGGCAGCGTGATGGCGGTGTCGCCGGCCCGCTTGCGGGCCTCGGCGTCGGCGCGTTCCACCGTGAGGAAGTAGACCTCGGCGCCCTTGAGCGAGGGCCGCACCGCCGAGTTGGCATGGATGCTGAGAAAGACGTCGGCCTGGTGGTTGTTGGCAAACGCCGAGCGATCGTCGAGCGACAGCGTGCGATCGTCCTCGCGGGTCAGGAACACCTTGGCGCCGAGCCGGCTTTCGATCAGCGTGCGCAGGCGGCGCGCCACCGACAGCGTGATGTCCTTCTCGAGCGTCCCCCTGGCGCCCTGCGTGCCCAGTTCTTCGCCGCCGTGGCCGGGATCAATGACCACGGTGCGCAGGCCGGTTGAAGGGGCTTGCGACGGAATGACGAGACGCGAGTCAGGCGGCGGCGCCGGGGGCGCGGCCGGCGCGTCGGTGGTGGCGGCCGGCAGCAGGTCGATGGTGAGGCGGCCCGAACCGGCGTCGGCCTGCGACGTCGTGACGCGGGACATCGCATAGCGCGGTCCGGTCGTCAGCACCACCGTGTTCGGCGTGTCCCCCGGCGTCAGGCCCGTCAGGAAGGTCTGCGGCGGCAGCGACGGCAACGCCAGGTCGAGCACGTCGGCCTCGAACTGCACCACCAGGCGGCCCGGCTGCGAGGTGACCCGGGCCTCGGTGTTGGGCGTGATGTCAAAGGTGACGGCGACGTTGGTCGTGCCCGCGTCCACGCGGGCGACGACGCGCGGCACGCGGACGTCGCCGATAATCAGCAGGCGCGCGGCCCGCCGCAGGTCGAGCCGGGTGTCGAGAATCAGCGACAGGGCCCGCGGCAGGAAGTCGGCGGGCACGAACCAGCGGTTGTCGCGCCGGATCGGCGGCGCGGGCAGGTTCACCAGCCGGCCGCTGACCGAGACCACGTTTTGATCGGCGGTGAGCACAATGGAACGACCGCGCAGCGAGATGGTGAGGCCGCCGGCCAGGCGATCCTCGCGCGCGGTGGTGCCGAACACCGCGTTGAGGTCGTCAACCGCGACGTAGTCCTGGTTGTTGATGGTGGTGACCGGCAGCGGCGTGCGCCCGTCGCGTGACAGGACGGTGAGCGACGCCGGCTGGGCGGCCGCGATCAGCGAGACGGCCAGGACCGCCACCACGGCGGCCGCGCGCAGGAGCACTTGAGTCAATGCTCAATGATAGCGCGAGGGCTCGCGCCGGCCCGGGGAAAGCCGGGGCCGGGGTCAGAGGCCGAGCCGGCGATACTGCCCGCGGATGGCCTGGTAGCACTCGCACGACGCCCGTTCGAGCATCTTGCGATCGAGGATCTGGACCCGGCCGTAGCGGCTGGTAATCGCCCCCGACTTTTGCAGCGTGCCCATCACCAGGGTCACCGTCGGGCGCGACGCGCCCAGCATGATGGCGAGAAACTCCTGCTTGAGCAGGAACTGGTCGCCGCCCACCCGGTCGTGGGTTTGCAGCAGCCAGCGGGCGCAGCGCTGTTCGAGCCGGTGCAGGGCGTTGCACGCCGTGCACTGCATGACCTGCAGCAGATTGGCCTGGGCGTAGCGGGCGACGCCGTCACGGAACGGACCGGCCGCCGCGGTGTATTTGAGGAACTTGCCCACGACCATGGCCGGCAGCCGCCCGTTGGGCACCTGCTGCAGGGTCCGGCCGGTCCCCATCATGTCGCCCAGGAAGACGCTGACGCCGAGCATGCCTTCGGTGCCGACCGTGGCCACCTCGACCAGCTCACCGTCGTCCATCAGGTTGGTCACGGAATAGACGCCGCCGTTCGGGAAGTACACGTCGCGCACCGGGGCGCCGTGTTCCTGGAGCGTCTTGCCGACCACCACTTCGATCAGCCGCAGGTCTTTGGCGACCTGGCCATACAGCTCAGCTGGCAGGCCGGCGAGCAGGCGATTCTTCAGGGGCGTGCCGTCAGGCAACAGGCGGATGGTGGAACTGCGGGTACTGCGCATGGTCTCCTCAGAAGCGATCCCGACAGCGAAGTCGGGAGCTTTGATGAGACTGGTCGGCTCAGCGGAATTGCAGAGGGCAGCTCAGGAAAGCGAACGACGGACGGAGGTTAGCATCCGGTCCGCGTCCATTTCAGTACGTTACCCTACAATGTAACGTAAGCTACATTTATTCGCAGGCTGCCATCGCCTCCGCTGCGGCCGCCCGTGCGGCTTCCCGAGCGCGCCGGTACAACGTTGCCAGACGAGGAGTTGCATATGAGCGAACTGCACTTTTCCCTCGAGCAGATGGCGCGCCTGCAGGAGGCTTCGCGGGCGCTGGCGTTACAGGCCGCCGGCCAGGCGCGCGACCTGCAAACCCTGCTTGCCGATGCCGAACTGGAGCTGCGGCACGGGCTACCCGAACAACGCTCCCGGCAGCGCGCGGCCGTGACCGCCGCCCGGCAGCTCTGCCTCGGTGCCAGGGAGCACCAGGTCGAGATCGATCAGCTCATGATCGATCTGGGGGCCGAGCCGGCTGTCGATCGCCGGCTGCCCCCGATAGTACTGGTCGCCGACGATCAACCCGGCATTCGCCAGTGGCTGTTCACCGTGCTCCATGACGCCGGCTTCTTGGTGCAGACCGCGGCCAACGGCATCGAGGCCGTCATCGCGGCGCACCAACTGCGGCCAGCCGTCATTCTGATGGACATCCGGATGCCGATCCTCGATGGGATCGAGGCCACGCGCCTGATCAAGGCGCTCGATGAGCTGCGCGCGGTTCACGTGATTGCGCATACCGCCGAGCGACTCGCGGACGCGGACTCGAGTGTTCCAAGCGGCCTGTTCGCGGCGGTTTTACCCAAGCCGTCGCGCGCGGACCAGATTCTCACGACCGTGCGCCGCTGCGCCCACCTGCCGGCTTAGCGCCGAGTCTGCCAGTCGCTCGCAAGCCACCCCGTCGGCGACCGCAACCTCACGTCGGGCGAAGGCACGGTCTTGAAATAGGTTTTTCTGTGGCAAAGCACCTGTTTTTTCTATGGAGCGATAAGGAGACATTGGGTTGCAAGCGCGGCGACCCTGTGTGAAACTTCTCACATGATTCGTGTCTCCAGAGGCGTTCTCGGCAGTATTGCCCTCGCGTGGGTCGTGACGACCGGCGTGAGCGCGCTCGCGCAGGCCCCGGCGGGTCCGACCGCGGTGCCGGCTGAAGCCAGGAAGGCGAAGGCCGCGTTTGCGTCCTCGCCGGCAGCCATCGAGGCGGGTAAGGTGCTGTTCACGAAATATTGCCGGTTCTGCCATGGCAACACCGGCGCCGGCGACAGCACCATGGCGCCCAAGACCATGAAGCCGTCCAACCTGACCGACGCCGCCTGGGACCGCGGGGCGAGCGAGGGCGAAATCTTCTGGGTGATCCAGAACGGCGCCCCGCCCAAGTACGACATGAAGGGCCTCAAGGGCAAGATCACCGACGCTGACACCTGGAACCTCGTCCACTACGTCCGCAGCCTCGGTGGCGTTCCCAAGTCGTAAGACAAGAGGAGCGTGGCCCAACCGGGCGCTGGCGCTCCTCTTCGTGACCACGCTGGCGACGGCGGCCTGCGAGTTCGCGAGCCCCGGCCAGCCGTCCGGCATGGCCGATCGTTCGCGATGGGGCACGCCGGCCGTGCTGACGCCGGCGCACGCCACGGCGGGCGCCGCGATCGCGGCCTTCTTCGACCGGCGGCCCGACACGGTCGCCCAGCCGTTCGACTTCTCGCACCAGATTCACTTGTCGAAGGGCGCGGTCTGCACCGATTGCCACACCGGCGTCGAGCAGGGGCCGCGCGCCGGCCTCCCGAGCGTCAGCACCTGCATGATCTGCCACTCGCAGATCGCCACCGAGCGGCCGCTGATCCAGCAGCTCACGAAGCTGCAGGAGCAGGGCCTCGACTTGAACTGGAACCGCGTTTACGATTACCAGCCGCAGGCGCACGTGCGGTTCAACCACGCGCCTCACATCCGGGCCAAGGTGGCGTGCTCGACGTGCCACGGCAACCAGGCGGAGCAGACCGTCGCCCGTCGCGCCGTGAACATGACCATGTCGTTCTGCGTGAACTGCCACAGGGAAAAACAGGCGTCGAACGACTGCCTGACGTGTCACTACTGAGCGTGAGCCACATGGACCGCCGACATTTCATCAAGCTCACCGCCATTACCGGCACCACCGCCGCGCTGACCGCGTGCGGCAATCCCGAGAACCAGATCATCCGCTTCATTCCCGAAGACGACCTGGTGCCCGGCATCGCGACCTGGAAACCCAGCATCTGCCCGTTGTGCAGCGCCGGCTGCGGCGTGATCGCCCGCGTCATGGAAGGCGACGCCGAGGTCTTCCGCAACGGCAAGCCCGGCGTGATCCGGATGGGCCTGGCCAAGAAGCTCGAAGGCAATCCCGAGGACGCGATCAGCCAGGGCAAGCTCTGCCCGCGCGGGCAGGCGGCGATCCAGATCACGTATCACCCGGACCGGCTCGACCGGCCGAAGAAGCGAACCGGCGAGCGCGGCAGCGGGCAGTTTGCCGACATCTCGTGGGACGATGCCATCACGGAACTGACCGGCAAGCTCGACGAGCTGGCCGCCGCCAACGATCAAGGGTCGCTGGCGTTTCTCGCCAAGCCCCGGCGTGGCCGGCGGCTCGAGCTGGCCGCGGAGCTGCTGCAGCGCTTCGGCGCCAGGCCGCCCGTGACCTACGAGCTCTTCTCGGACGAGGTGCTGCGTCGCGCCAACGCCCGGTCGTTTGGCGCGCACCAACTGGCGACGGTTGACCTCGAGAACGCCCATTACGTGATCTCGTTTGGCGCCGACTTCCTCGGCACCTGGAATTCCGCCGTCGCCCAGAGCGTGGCCTACGGCCGCATGCGCCAGGCCGGTCCCGGCGCGCGGCCGAAGTTCGTGCACGTCGATGCGCGCCTGACGCAAACGGCCGCCAACGCCGACGAGTTCGTCGCGTGCAAGCCCGGCACCGAAGGCCTGCTCGCCATGGCCATGACCGCCGTGCTGAACAAGACCGCCGCCGCCGGTGAGTACACGCCCGCCCGGGTCGCCGAGAAGACCGGCGTGCCGGTGGAGAAGATCGAGCGCCTCGCGCGAGAGTTCGCCGGCCACGGACCGTCGGTGGCGCTCATCGGCGGCGCCCCGCTGGCCCACACCAACGCGGCGTTCCACGCCCACGCCGTCAACACCTTGAACCTTGCCGCCAACGCGGTGGACCAGCCGGGCGGACTGTCGTTTGTGCCGCAGGGCGTCCAGGTGGCGACGCGCCCGCTCAAGGAGATTCTCGACACCGCCCCGAAGGTCCTGCTGATCGACGATGTGAATCCGGTGTTTGGTTCGCCGGCGTCGTGGCAGGTGGCCGACGCCCTCAAGCGCGTGCCGTTCATCGTCAGCTTTGGATCGTTCATCGACGAGACCAGCGCGATGGCCGACTTGATCCTGCCGGATCACTCGTTCCTCGAATCGTGGGTCGAGGCGGCGCCCGAAAGCGGATCGGCCAAGGCCGCGCCGAGCCAGTTCGGCCCCGTGATGCGGCCGCTGTTCGACACGCGGTCCACTCCGGACGTGTTGCTCGACGTGTCGCGCCAGCTGGCGAAGCCGATCGCGCCGGCCTTGCCGAACACGTTCGAGGAGTACTTGAACGCGCCGGCGGCCGTGGTCCGGCTAAAGCCGGACGCCACATCGGCACGCCCCACGCCCCACGCCCCAGGCCAGGTCCAATGGAGCGAGCCGCACTTTGACGGCGACGCCGCGCAGTACCCGTATCACTTCCTGCCCTTTGCCTCGCAGGCGCTGTACGACGGCTCGCTCGCGCACCTGCCATGGCTGCAGGAGATGCCCGACCCCATGTCGTCGGCCATGTGGTGCAGCTGGGTCGAGATCAACGAGATCAAGGCCGGCGAACTGGGCATCGAGATGGGCGACCTGATCGAAGTCACGTCCACGCAGGGCAGCGTCCGCGCCCATGCCTTCCTCAACCCAGGCATTGCGCCGGATGCGGTGGCGATGCCGGTCGGCCAGGGGCACACCAACTTCACGCGCTACGCCAGCAATCGCGGCGTGAACCCGATCGCGATCCTGGCGCCGGCCACGGTTCCCGAGACCGGGACGCTGGCGTGGTCGGCGACCCGCGTGAAGATCGCGAAGGTCGGCGGGCCCGACAAGGACGGCCTGATCCTGTTTGGCGGCGCCACGCGCGAGCGGCCCGACTGGACGCACGGCAGGGGAGACGAGCACTAATGGCGTATCGCTGGGGGATGGCCGTCGATCTCGACAAGTGCACGGGCTGCGAGGCCTGTGTCACGGCCTGCCATGCCGAAAACAACATTCCGACCGTCGGCTCGCAGCAGGCGGCGCGCGGCCGCGCCATGCACTGGATCCGCGTCGAGCGCTACTACGAAGGCAACTTTCCCGACGTGCGGGTGAAGTTCCGCCCGGTGCTGTGCCAGCAGTGCGACAACGCGCCGTGCGAGGCCGTGTGCCCGACCTACGCCGCCCACCAGAACGAGGACGGCCTGAACGCGCAGGTCTACAACCGCTGCATCGGCACGCGCTACTGCGCCAACGCCTGCACCTACAACGTGCGGTTCTTCAACTTCTTCAACCCCGAATGGGTGAAGCCGCTCAACTTGCAGCTCAACCCCGACGTCTCGATCCGCGAAGTGGGCGTGATGGAGAAGTGCACGTTCTGCGTGCAGCGCATCAAGGCGGCGAAGACCACGGCCAAGGCCGAGGACCGGGCGATGGTGGATGGCGCGTTGCAGCCGGCGTGCGCGCAGGCGTGCCCGACCACGGCGCTGATCTTCGGCGACCTGAACGACCCCAACAGCCGCGTCGCCCGGCTGGCGCGCTCGCCGCGCGGCTCGAAGTTGCTCGAAGACCTCGGCGCCGAGCCGAAGATTACTTATCTCGACAAGCAGCCCTGGCATGAACCGGACACTTACTAGGAACCACGCCCGTGGATCGCACCACCAGTAAACCGATCGCGGACGATCTGATCCGGCCGTTGTTTCAGACCTCGATCTGGTTCTACGCGATCATGCTCGCGAGCGGCACGGTCGTGGCCTGCGGCTTCGCGGCCTGGGGATACCAGATTTGGAACGGCATCGGCGTCAGCGGCAAGCGCTGGCCGACGTTCTGGGCGCTGTACCTGACCAACTTCGTGTTCTGGATTGGCATCAGCCACGCCGGCACGCTGATCTCGGCCATCCTGAGGCTGGTCAACGCCGGATGGCGGCGTCCCGTCACGCGTTGCGCCGAGGTGATTACCGTGTTCGCGCTGTCGATTGGCGCGATGTTCCCCATCATCCACCTCGGCCGGCCGTGGCTTGCGTTCTGGCTGTTTCCCTATCCCAGCGACCGTGAGATCTGGCCGAACTTCCGCTCGCCGCTGGCGTGGGACTTCTTCGCCATCAACACCTACCTGACCGGCAGCCTGTTGTTCCTGTTGCTGCCGATGATTCCCGACTTCGCGCTCGTGCGCGACCGTTCCACCGGCCTGCGCCAGCGCATCTACGGCGCCCTGGCGCTGGGATGGCGTGGCACGACCAAGGAGTGGAACCGGCTGGAGTCGGCCATGCAGATCATGGCCATCGCCATCCTGCCGGTGGCGGTCTCGGTCCACACCATTGTCTCGTTCGACTTCTCGATGGCGAACGTGCCCATGTGGCACTCGACGATCTTCGGTCCCTACTTCGTCGCCGGCGCGATCTTCAGCGGCATTGCCGCCCTGATCCTGGCGATGGCGGCGCTGCGCAAGGCGTTGCATCTCGAGAAATACCTGCTGCCGCTGCATTTCGAGAACCTGGGCAAGCTGCTGTTGTTGATGAGCATCCTGTGGGGCTACTTCGTGTTCGCCGAGCGCCTCACGGTGTGGTACGGCAACGAGCCGCACGAGATGGCCGTGTTCTGGGCGACCCAGCGCGGCGCCTACGCGCCGTTCTACTGGACTATGGTGATCTGCAACTTCGTGGTCCCGCTCGCCATCCTGACCAACCCCTACACCCGCACCATCACCGGCTGCGTGATCGCCTCGTGCGGCGTCGTCGTCGGCATGTGGCTCGAGCGGTTCCTGATCGTGGTGCCGTCGCTGACCCACAAGCAGCTGCCGTACTCGTGGGGCACCTACGAGGCGACGCCGGTGGAGCTGACCATCATGGCGGCGACCTTTGCCGGCATGATCCTGCTCTACACGCTGTTCGCCAAGTTCGTGCCGATCATCTCGATCTGGGAGCTCAAGGCCGGGCTGCCGGCGCGCCTCGACCCGGCGACGCTCAGTGAAGAGCGGTTGCTGTCGACCCGGCTCGACACCGAAGAGTTCGGGCCGGAACTGTCGATGACCCAAGGGGAGCATCGATGAGGGCCGTTTACGGTCTTTACAACGATCCCCACCTCGCGCAGCAGGCGGTCGACAACCTGCGCGCGGCCGGCGTCGAGGATGCGGACATCACGGTGATTTCGTCCGAGCCGTTCGACCACTTCGAGTTCGGGCACCGGGACGCGAAGACGGCCATGCCGTGGGTGGCCGTGGCCGCTGGCGCCGCCGGCCTGGCCTTGACCTACTATCTGCTCGGCGCCGGCCAGCGGGCCTGGCCGCTCGTGACCTCGGGCATGCCGATCGTGCCGATGTGGTCGAACCTGATCATCATCTTCGAGATGACGATGCTGAGTGCCATCCTCGCCACGGTGGTGTACCTGTTCGCCGCCACCGGCTTGCCGAGCCGCCGCGGCAAGATGTACGATCCTGAAGTGTCGGACGGCTACATCCTGGTGGGCGTCGAGGATCCGAAGGACGCCGCGCGCCTGGAACCTGCGCTCGCGATCAACGGCGGGCGCGTCAAGACCATCTCGTAATGCTCGTCCTGCGCGCCGTTTTGATCTGCGGTCTGCTGACGGCCTCGCTCGCCTCGGCGCAGACCCCGATCGCGGGTGCCGCCAGCCGAAAACAGGCCACCGCGACCCGCGTCGCCAATGGCAGCCTGCGCGTGGATGGCCGGCTGGATGACGAGGCCTGGCTGAAGGCGGCGCCGATTACCGACTTCGTCCAGAAGGAACCCGTCGAAAACGCCCAGCCGACCGATCGCATGGAAGTGCGCCTGCTGTATGACGACGGTTCGTTGTACGTCGGCGCGCGGATGTTCAGCACGGACGGCCGCATCCAGGCGCCGCTCGGCCGGCGCGACAGCACGGGCCAGGTGGAACACATCCTGGTGGCGTTCGACACCTTCCTCGACCGCCGCACGGCAGTAGTCTTCGGGGTCACGGCCGCCGGCGTGCGCCTCGACCGCTACCATTCGAGCGACAACGAGGACAGCTTCGATTCCGGTTTCGATCCAGTCTGGCGCGCCGAGACGCAGGTGTCGGGCGACCAGTGGACCGCCGAGCTGTGGATTCCGTTCTCGCAACTGCGCTTCAACCCGCAGGCGGTGCAGACCTGGGGGCTGAACCTGTTTCGCTTTCGTCCCACGCTGGATGAAGAGGACTACTGGATCCTGATTCCGCGGACCCAGCGGGCATGGTCGTCGCGGTTTGGGGAGCTCACGGGCATTGCCGGCCTGGTGCCGCCCCGCCGCATCGAGGCGTTGCCGTACGTGGCGGGCGGCGCCACCCTCAACGGCGACGACCGCGATCGCCGCAACCCCTTCGATGACGGCCGGAATCTCGAGGGCCGGGTCGGCGCCGACGTGCGGATGGGCCTGGGTCCCAACCTGACGCTCGAGGCGGCCATCAACCCGGACTTCGGCCAGGTCGAAGCCGACCCGGCCGAAGTCAACCTGACCGCGTTCGAGACGCGCTTCCCGGAGAAGCGGCCGTTCTTTCTCGAGGGCGCGCAGCTCTTCAACATCGGGCATCCCAATTTCTATTACTCGCGCCGCATCGGCAACCGCCCGATCGGCCCGGCCAGCGGCGACTACGTCGACTACCCGGATTCGAACACGATCCTGGCCGCCGCCAAGCTGACCGGCCGCCTCCCGTCGAAGACCTCGATCGGCCTGCTGACCGCCGTCACCGATGACGAGCAGGCGGAGGTGGCAGGCCTGGGCGGTCTCGACCGGCGGGCGGTCAAGGTGTCGCCTCGCGCGTACCACATGGTCGGCCGGGTGCTGCAGGAGTTTGGCCGGTCAGCCTCCACGGCCGGCTTCATCGTCAACTACGTCCACCGCGACTTCGACGCGGGCACCCCGCTCGCCGATCTCTATACCCGCAATGCGCTGGGCGCCGCCGTCCACACGCTGTTGCGGTTCAAGGGCGGGCAGTATGAGTTACGTGCCGCCGCCGGCGGCTCGGTGATCAACGGCACCGAGGCCGCGATGACACGGGTGCAGCGCGCGAGCGCCCATTATGCCCAGCGTCCCGATCGGGACTACTCGCCACTGGACCCGACGTTGACGTCACTGGCGGGCTGGACGGCGCAGGTGAACTTCGACAAGACCGGCGGGCGTCACTGGCTGTGGGGCGCCAACACGAAGATCGACTCCGAGAATTTCGAAACCAACGACTTCGCGCAGTTGAACGGCGCCGACGGCGTGCTCACCAACGCCAACCTCCGCTACCGGGAAACGCTGCCGGGGCGGGTGTTGCGCAGCTACCAGTTCCAGCTCGACGGCCAGACCGACACCACGCTGCGCGGGTTGATGCAGGCCGGCCACGTGCGCGGCAGCGTCAACGTCACCTGGTCCAATTTCTGGACCACCAACGTGCAGGTCTCGCGGAACCTGGCCACGACCAGCGTGTCGTTGACCCGGGGCGGCCCGCTCATGTCGCGCGGGCCCGGTTGGACGACGAACGTCAATGCCGGCAATCGCGCCACGTCGCGCACGCGACTGGGTGGTTCGGTTCGGTGGACCGCGAACGACGACGGCGCGTCGGGGCAGCAGGCCAGTGCTTTTGTCTCCATGCGTCCGGGGCCGCGCTGGCAGTTCTCGGTTTCGCCGTTCTATGACCGCGTCACCGAGCCGCAGCAGTACGTCAGCACGCTCCCCAACGGCCGGCCCATCACCTACAACACCCGCTACGTGTTTGCCTTCATCGACCGCACCACGGCGTCGATGGAGTTCCGGCTTGGCCTGACGCTGCGGCCCGACCTCAACCTCGACGTCTACGCCGAGCCGTTTGCCGCGTCTGGGCACTATTACGATTACGGTGAGTTGCTGAAACCGGAGAGCCGCAACCGCCTGGTCTACGGCACGGCGGGCACCACGGTGACGACGAATCCCGATGGCAGCCAGGTGGTGAACGCCGGTGACAGCACATTCACGCTGCGCAACCGCGATTTCAACACGCTGTCGTACCGGAGCAACGTCGTGCTGCGCTGGGAATACCGTCCGGGGAGCACCCTCTACCTGGTGTGGCAGCAGGACCGCTCGGGGACCGAGACGATTGGGTCGCCGGTGAGCGCCAGCGACGCGTTCCGCTCGATCACCGCCCCCGGCGGCAACACCTTCATGATCAAGACGAGCTTCTGGGTTCCGATCGGATAACGAACTCAACCACGAAGGGCGCGAAGGTCACGAAGTCATTGGTCTTCTTGGAATAAGCTTCGTGTTCGTCGTGCCCTTCGTGGTTGCCTTTAGGTTCCGAGCTTGTAAACCAACAGCTCCCCGGCGAATCCCGGTCCGCTGACGGCCACCGCGATGTACTGCGTGCCGTTCACCATGTAGGTCATTGGCGATCCCGTCTGCGGCGCCGGCATGAACACCTGGCCCACATCCGCGCCCGTGGCCTTGTCATACGCGCGCAGGTAGGCGCCGCGGCCGTCGGGCGTCGTCGCAAAGCCGCCCTCGCCGGCAATCAGCAGCGTCTTGGTCGTCAGCACGCCGATGCGTCCCGGGCGGCCGGTCCGCGGAATGGTCAGGCCCTTCAGCGCCGGATTGTTCTTGATGTTGTCGGGCGTGTCCCCGTGCGGGATGCGCCACAACTGCTCGCCCTTGTTCATGTCGATGGCGGTGATCGTCGCGTAGGGCGGCTAGATCAGCGGCAGGCCCCGCACGTTGAGACCGTCGCCGCCGGGCCCCGCCGGCTTCGCCGTCGGATCCGGATTGCGGGCGATGCCGCGGACGTAGAGCATGTCGGATGCGTTGTTTTCCGGCTGCGTCAGGTTGAGCGACGTGATCGCCACGTTGGTGAAGATGTAGAAGCGCTTGGTTTCCGGGTCGAACGAGCCGCCCTGCCAGTTGGCGCCGCCGGTCACTTCCGGAATCATCAGCGTGCCGCGCGGGCCCTCCCACTTGCTGACCACCGGCGGCGTGAAGATCGGGCCCATCTTGTACATCGACGCGATCTTCTCGCCTTCGGCACGAAGCTCCGGCGTGAAGTCGAGCAGGTCGTCGACGGTGACGCCCTGCCGTTCGTAGGCGGGCGGCCTGGTGACGAACGGCTGCGTCGGCGAATACCACTCGCCGGGGACGTCACCCTTTTCGACCGGCCGTTCTTCGATCGGCCACAGCGGCTTGCCGGTCAGGCGATCGAACACATACAGCCAGTTCTGTTTCGTCGGCTGCGCGACGACCTTGACCGGCTTGCCGTCGACGACGAGATCCATCAGGATCGGCGCGCACGGAATGTCGTGATCCCAGATGCCGTGGTGCACGAGCTGGTAGTGCCACTTCTTCTGGCCGGTCTTGATGTCGAGCGCGACCAGGCTCTCCGAATACAGCGACGAGTCGCGGCTGTTGGCGCGCCCCTGGCGATGGCCGCCGTAATAGTAGTCGCCGGTCGGCAGCTCGACGGGCATGTAGACAATGCCGAGTTCCTCGTCGGCGCTCATCTGGGCCCAGACGCCGGCGTTGCCGGTGTAGGCCGCCGCATCCGGATCCCACGTGTCGTAGCCGAACTCGCCCTTCATGGGAATGGTGTGGAAGATCCACACGCGCTTGCCGGTGCGCACGTCGAAGCCGCGAATGTAGCCCTTGACGTTGGTCTTGCTGCGCGGCGCGCCGCCTTCACGGTGCGCGGCGCCGATCACGATGACGTCCTTCGAGATGATCGGCGCGGCGTGCAGGCCGATTTCCGCGGTCGTGAGGTCGAGGCCTTCCTGGTCGAGGCCGGTCTTCAGGTCGACGATGCCGTCGGTGCCGAAGTCCTTGACCCGTTCGCCGGTCCTGGCGTCGAGCGCGACCATCTGGTAGCCGGGCGTGACGTAGATGATGCGTTCGCTCTTGCCGTCGGACCAGTAGGAGAGGCCGCGGCCCGACAGCTGCCGGGGTGCGGCTTCACCGCGCTTGCCTTCGTCGATGCTGTGCATCCACTTCATCTCGCCCGTGGTCGCGTCGAGGCTGACCACCGCGCGCCGCGTGCCGGCGGTGGTGTAGAGCCGTCCGTTGACCATCAGCGGCGTGGCCTGGTACTGGTACTCGGGACGCGGGCCGAGGTTCTCGGTCTTGAACCGGAAGGCCAGCTGCAGCTTGTTGAAGTTGGTGGCGTTGATCTGATCCAGTGGGGAGTAGCGCGTCGCGGCGAGGTCGCCACTGTAGGTCGGCCATTCCCCCACCCTGGAAGCCGGTGCCTGCCCGCGCGGCGCCACGCTCGCCAGGGCTATCATCACGGCCAGGGCACCGGTGCCCACGAACAAGCGGCTTGAGAGTCGTTTCATGGCGGCAACTGTATAATCGCGACGGTTAATACTCAAGTGTCAGGACGGCGGCACTTCAGTGCCGCCGTGGGGGGACAGCATGCGATTCAGCGTCACCGTTCGGGGCATGGCGCTCGCGGCGCTCATGTTCGGCGGGTCGAGTTCGGCGTGGGCACAGGCGGCGCCGGCCGCGATCACGGTGACGAGCCCGACGCTGAAGGCCAACGAAACCATTCCGAAAGACCACACGGCCGACGGCCGGAATGTGTCGCCGGCCTTGGCGTGGAGCGGCGCCCCGGCGGCGACCAAGCAGTTCGCGCTGGTGTGCGATGACCCGGATGTCGTGTTTGGCGGCCAGACCTTCGTGCACTGGGTGATCTACAAGATCCCCGGTACGGCCACGGGCCTGCCGGCCGAACTGCCCATGGGCGCGACGCTGACCGGCCCGGCCGGCGCGATCCAGGGCCCGTCGGGCTTCCGCCAGATGGGCTATCGCGGCCCGGCGCCGCCGCCCGGTAAGCCCCACCACTACACCTTCACCGTCTACGCGCTCGACGCCGACGTGCCGCTGGCCGAAGGCCTCAATCGCAACGCGCTGATGGAAGCAATCAAGGGCCACGTCATCGGCCAGGGCTCGCTCGTCGCGATTTACGAACGCTTCGCGAAGTAGGCTCGGCGCTCACGCGCCTCGTGGGGCTCGCGCCTTCGGCGCTCGTGGGCCGCCCTTCGGTCGTAGGGTAATCCCCACGAGACGGCGAAGCCGTCGAGCCGCACGAGGGGCGCGAAGCGCCCGAGTCCGACGAAGGCGCGGAGCGCCGAGCCCCAGGAGCGAGCGCAGCGAGCGACCCCTAGCCCGTTACGCTCTTCCAGTTCTTCGCCAGATACTCCGCCGTCCGCCACGCCAGCGCCTGCACGGTGAGCGTGGGGTTGCGCGCGCCGCTCGTGCCCATCACCGACGCGCCCAGCACGCCCAGGTTGGGCACCTCGTGCGAGAAGCCCCACTCGTTCACCACGTTGGTCGCCGCGCTGCGGCCCATCCGCGTCCCGCCATACGCATGCGTCGTCGGCCCCATGGTGCCGAGCGGGTTGGCCTGCGTGGCAATCGCGCCGGCGGCCTGGTACCACTCGACCATCTTCTGCTGCGTGTGCGCGGTGACCTTCCGCTCGTTGTCCTGGTAGTCGGCGGTGATGCGGCAGACCGGGAAGCCGAGCGGGTCCTTCACCACCGGATCGAGGTCGAGGAAGTTGTCCTCGTAGGGCAGCGTCGTCTTCTGGATGTAGGCCGTGTTGGTGCGGTCCGCGTTTTCCATCACGAACTTCTTCCAGTCCTTGCCCCAGGTGTGGGTTCGCCCGAACGTCCCCATGCTGGCGGCCGCGATCGGGCGGCGGTCCGACATCACCCACAGGTTGCCGCCGCCGATGTAGTCGAGCGCGCCGTGGTCGTAGTTGTCGTCGGCGAAGTTGTCCACCGCGACGCCTTGCGCCGGCAGGCCGTACCACGCGTTGATGTTGAAGGGGAAGAGCGCCGTGACGCCCGCGCCCTGCGCGTGGCTGAAGTAGTGGCGGCCGACCTGGCCGTGGTTGTTCGACAGGCCGTTCGGAAACGCCTTGGATTTCGACAGCAGTAGCAGGCGGCTGTTCTCGTAGGTGTAGCTGGCCAGCAGCACGACCTTGGCCGGCTGCGTGAACTCCTGGCCGTCGGTGACGTAGGTCACGCCGGTGACGCGGCCCTTGGCGTCGGTGTCGATCGAGGTGACGTGCGCGCGCGTGACGACCTTGAGCCGGCCCGTCTCCTGCGCGCGTGGAATGGTCGTGAGGTGCGGGCCGTTCTTGGCGTCGACGTGGCAGCCGCCCTTGTTGCAGAAGCCGTGATACATGCAGGGCGAGCGGCCCTGGTAGGAGCGCGAGTTGATCGCCGCCGGGCCGGCAAAGGGATGCCAGCCGAGCCCGCGCGCGGCGGCGGCCATCAGGTCGATGAAGCCGGTGCTGCGCAGCGGCGGCATCGGGTACGGCCGCGCCCGCGGCCCCTCGAAGATGTTGCCGCGCGGATCGACGGTGCCTTTGATGTTGCCGGCCTGGCCCGAGACGCCCAGCTCGTACTCGACCTTGTCGTAGTACGCCTCGAGCTCGTCGAGGCCGAACGGCCAGTCCTCGACGGTTGACCCCTTTGGCACGCGCGACGCTCCGTAGCGCTTCGTCGTGTCGCTCACGACCTTGAAGTCCCACGGGTTGAGCCGCCAGGACTGCGCCCAGTAGTGCAGCGTGGTGCCGCCCACGGCGTTCATCATCGGATGACTGCCGGCGCGCGTCGTGTTGGCCACGGCGTTGACGCGGTGCGTCGGCACTTCCTGCTGCGCCTTCTGCACCGACTGGGGCCAGTCGCGCACGTTGTTGCGAATTTCGTCGGGCGCGAAGTCGCGGCGCGTCAGCCAGGTGCCGGCTTCGAGGCCGACGACGTCGATGCCGGCCTGGGTGAGCGGGAGCACGGCCACGCCGCCGGCGGCGCCCAGGCCAATCACGACCACGTCGGTGGGCTTGAGCTTAGTGGCCATAACCCTCCGATGCCGCCTTCGCCAGGGCCGCAGATGACGCAGATAACTGAGAAGGTTGGTCCGGCTCGGCTCGTCGTGCCTGTGCCTTGTTAAACATCTCGGTGTCGTACGCTGATTTGTGATTCGGGGTGAGCTTGGCGCCAAGCCGTTGATCTTCTGCCGACACGTTGGTGCGCACGCCGGGGTAGCCAATCAAGTCCCAGCCGACGAAATCTGCGTTGCCGCCGTAGAAGGGATCGCCGAACGTGCCCTGTAGCGTGTGCGTGCGGACCATGGCGAAGAACGCCGCCGGGCTGCCGGTAAAGCCGGTGGCCGCGCCGGTCTCGACGTCGATCAACACCGAGTCCTGGTCGCGCTCGGACAACTCGATGAATGGCTTGCCGCGCGACGAGCGGGAGTACCGATCGAGGGCGGCGAAGCCCGCGACGTACGCCGGCTTTGATGCGGCCAGCGCGCCGCCGAGCGCCCGATCGATGAAGTGCGCCGCGCGCGCCTCGCGCGCGCCGGGGCCGTGTTCGTCGGACGGGATGATGCGCGAGCAGATGACTTCGAGCAGGTCGGCCTCAGATGCGGTCAGATTCTCGATGGGCTCGCGCCGCGGCGCCGCCGGGGCCTGGTCGTGGGGTATCCCTTCATGGGGTGCCGCTGGCGACGCCGCAGAATCGCCCGTCACAGGCGTGAGGGGAATGGTGAGCGCCGCGCCGGCCATGCCCGCCCGTTTCAATAAATCGCGCCGCGATACGCCTGACTGCTTGTCGTCGGCCATGAAGCCCTCCGGATAACGCAGACGCAGAATAAATCAAATACGGCCACAGATTTCGCAGATTTCACCGATTCTGGAACGGCAACCCATGACTGCATGCGACCGCGAAACCAGGCTGCAACGAGCCGCGCCGCCGGTCGAAGACCGGCGGCCGGGAGCGAGGGAGACCGGACGGACAAGACCTCGGTTTACTGTTTCCGGTCTTGTCCGGTCCGGTCTCTCTCGCTCCCGTGTGCGGCCTGCGGCCGCCGCGGCTCGTTCGGATCTGTGAAATCTGCGTCATCTGTGTCATCTGTGGCCGCGGTCGGGTAGCATCTAGCACCTATGAAGAACTCCGCCATTCGTACCGCCATCATCACGGCTGCGGCCATCGTCACGGCAACTGCGGCCCACGCTCAGGTCATCCCACTCTGGTCGCAGGGCAAGGTCGCGTTCGGCGTCTATGCGCCGAACGAGAATGCGCCGCCGCCTGGGGCTGGTGGGGCTGGTGGGGCGGGTAGGGCCGGTGGGGCCGGTGG
>CAYGMD010000069.1:0-22082 GCA_964350785.1 uncultured Acidobacterium sp.
ACGCTCACCAAGTGGTACGAAGAGCACGGCCGGCACGAGATCTTCGCCGGCAACAAGTCAGTGCCGCTCAGCACCACCGAGCACACGCTGAAGCTGAACGCCGAAGCGGTGGCAGCCGGCATCCAGACCGACCTCGACGATCTGGGCATCGCGAAGAACGCGCGCGATGAGAAGATCGCCGCGCAGAAGAAGAAGAACATGACCCCCGAAGAGCTGCGCCATCACGCCGAGATGGAGAAGCTCTACCGCAAGGAAGTGCTCAAGGAACAGCCCGGCGTGCCGGTGCTGCAGATCCAGGGCCTGAAAAAGGCCCAGCAGCCGACCACGCACTAGCCCGCCGCGCGTCGCGAGAAGGCCGGGAACTCTGCTGGGAGTCCCGGCCTTTTCTATTTGAACAGCCGGAAGGCCTGCCCCACGAACGCCGACACGCCGGCCCCGCCGGTGGCGCCGTTGTAGGTCGGCACCAACCCGCCCGTGAACCCGCCATCGCGCCTCGTCATGAAGTAGACCGGCGCTTCCACGCCCCAGGCCCGATCGCGAAGATCGCGGGTGACGAACACCTCGGCGCCAATCCGATCGCCCAGGCGCATCTGCACCTGCGCCTCGAACTGCTGCCAGAGTTGCGGCGACGGCCGATGGAACAGCCGGTCGGCCGCGCAGTAGGGCACGCCGGTCTCGGCCACCACACGGCACGGCCCGCTGGCATCGGCCACCTGCCACGCACCGCTCCAGCGGTACGAGCCGGCCACGAGGATGTCGCGCGGGAGAATGAGGCCGGCGGTGGCCGTGACGGCAAAGCGGGCGTGCCGGTCGGTGTGGCGCGCGAGCGCCAGGTCGTAATAGCTGAACGCGTCCCGCCCGGCCTCCACGCGCGCGGCGACCAGCGGGGTCGGGTGGCGCCGGTCGCGTGGACGCATCCAGGTCACTGCCCCCCAGACGGTGGAGCCATCGGTCAGCCGCCGCAGGCTCGAGGGACGGCGATCCGCGGCCTCGCGGTCGAAGGCGAAGCCGGCCCCCCCTTCGGCCGTCCATCCCGGCGTCACGGCAACACCGATCTTGGCGGTGGCGAGTTTGGTGTCTTCCTTGATCTCGGCCGACAGATGAACCGTTGGCACCGAGACCGTGCTGCGCAGTGATGGATCGAACAGGGTCTCGATCGCTGCCGTCGGCGATTCGGCCTGAGGCCGGAGCTGGGCGCCACTGGTTTGCGCGAACACCAGGGCGGGGATGAGGGCCAGCAGCAGCCCCAACTGGCACCTTCGTCTCGCGCATTCGCGTTCAGCCATAGCCGCCAACACGCGATTAGACGGACGCCCGCTGCGGATTCCCCACCACCCGCCGATGTCCACGTCCGGACACCCGCGCCCCGGGCCCGGCCAGTTCCCGGCAGCCTACGTGACGCCACAAACGTGGCACCGCCGTATTTAGAAGAGTGTTTCTCTGTGTCCTCTGTGTCCTCTGTGGCTAGCTCTCTGCGTCCTCCACCCTAGAAACTAAACTTCACCGCCAACTGCATCACGCGCGGCTGGTACGCGTTCAGCAGGCTCTGCCGCGGCTGTCCAAAGGTGGTCGAGTTCAACTGGCCGTTGTAGGCGCCGTAGTTGGCGTGGTTGGTCAGGTTGAAGACCTCGACGATGCCGGTCACCTTCGTGCCGCCGGGCAATTTGACGTCCTTCGAGAAGCGCACGTCGATGCGGTGCAAAGGCAATCCCTTCAAGGCGTTTCGCGGCGCGACCTGCCCCGAGGCAATGACCGGGGGGCCGTCGAAGCGATCGAGCACCGAGACCACCTTGCTGTTGTTCGCCGAGGTGACGACGGTGGCGGGAACCGTAATCGCCGCGGTTCCCGAATTGAGGCGCGTGGTGCCGGTGTGGCCGTAGGGGTTCAGCGCCACCGTGGTCGCGTAGTAGTTGCCCGATCCGAACAGATACGCGCCCGACACCGACATGTCGTAGGGCAGGCGCCAGATGCCGTTGAAGCGAAGGGTGTGCCGCTGGAACTCCGTCGAGCGCGCCCACTCGGCATCCGGATCGAACGGGTTGTTGCCCTGGTACTGGAAGTTGGTGGTGTCGTCGTGGGCGAACAGCATGTAGGTGTACGACATCCCCGCCTGCCAGTTGTTGGCATAGCGGCGCGTGATGCCGCTCGAAATGGCGGCGTAGTCGGCGCTGCCATTCGACTCGAGCCACTGGATCGGTCCGTAGGCCGGGTCGGGCCGGCCCTGCGCCGGGTGGCGGTTGTAGCCGGTGGCCGGGTTGAAGAACAGGTTGGGATCGCGCTGGCGCGCGAAGTGATAGCCCTTCCAGTGCGTGAGGTCGGCCTCGATGCCCAACTGCGGGCCCAGCTGGCCCTGGAAGCCGACGATGCTCTGCCAGGTCGACGGCATCTGGTAGTCGTGCGCGATCACGCGTGGCCCCTGCGCCGGCAGCGGTACCTTGCCGGACAGGATGTCGGCCTGCGTGATACCGCGCGTCGGATCGGTCAGGAACCCCGGCCGGCCGTCGTTCGGGAACGAATTCACGAGAATGCGCTCGCCGTTGAACGACTGGATGCTGAACGTAGTGTTCGAGTCGGGGATGCTGTAATACAGCCCGCTGCCGCCGCGGATGACCCAGCTGCCGTTGGCGCCGATGTTCCAGGCAAAGCCGGCGCGTGGCGCCACGCTGCCGAGGTCGCGCAGGTTGTTGGGATACAGCAGGTCGCCGGCCTGCAGGTCGATGTCGGGGTACTGCGACACGCCCCCGGCGGGATTGAACTTGGCCTGGGTCGTGATCAGCGGCGGATCCAGCGCGCCCCAGTCCGCGTCCCACCGCAGGCCGTAGTTCACCGTCAGCGAATTGGTCATGCGCCAGGTGTCGCCAAACCACACCGCCCAGGTCGGCCGCGGAATGTCGATCGTCCAGTCGCCGAAGTTCTGATCGAAGCGTTGCACGGTCGCGTCGAGGCCCGTCAGGTCCCAGCGCGACGGGTCGTCCCACGCATCGAACGGAATGCGGCGGCCGATGTCGGCGGGAATGGTGTTGAAGATGAACTCGCCGCGCGAGAGCAGTTGCCAGCTGCCGGTGTCGTGCCAGCGCAGGAACTCGCCGCCGAGCTTCGAGTCGTGGCGGCCCCACGTCTTCGACAGGTCGTAGCGCGCGCTGATGGTGTTCTGGAAGAACTCCTGCGGGTAGTTGCGCCGCTGGCCGATGGTCAGGCCGGGGAACACGTAGTTCGGCGTCTTGCTGAGCTTGTCGGACGCCAGCAGGTTCTGCCAGTCGAAGTGGGTGTAGCCCACCTTGATCTCCTGCAGCGTCGTGTTGCTCAACACCCTGGACCAGGTGCCGACGACGTTGATGGCGGTGCGGTAGCGGGCCGCCGCCTGCGAGGGATGCTCGGTGCCGGCCACCTGCGTAAAGTCGTTCCCCCAGTCCCAGTACGACCCGCGGACGGTCAGGTGATCGGTGGCCCGCGCCTGCCAGTCGCCGCGGCCCAGGAAGCTGTTCTGGATCAGCTTGGTCGGGAAGGTAAACGACTGCCCGGGCAGCGCCGCCGGCGCCGCGAGAATGGTGTTGGGCTCGTTCTCGCGTTCGTACGACAGGAAGAAGTGGGCCTTGTCCTTGATCAGCGGCCCGCCGAACGCCCCGCCAATCTGTTGGTTGGCGTAGGGCAGCACGCGGTTGGCGATGAAGTCCTTGGCAATCCACTTGTCGTCCCGGAAATAGCCGTAGACGCTGCCGTCGTAGTTGTTGGTGCCGGAGCGCGAGATGGCCTGGACCTGGATGCCGAGCGAGCGGCCCTGGGTGATGTCGAACAGGTTGGTCACGACCTGGAACTCGGCAATCGCCTCGCGGCTGAACTTGGGCTGGCCGAAGCCGGAGCCGGCCACCTGCTGGGTAATCTCCTGGCCATCCAGGTTCAACTGGAACTGCCGGTCGCGGACGCCCGGCGTGGTGTCGACGGCGTTAGCCGTGATGCCCTTCACCTGCATCGCCAGCTCCATCCAGTTGCGGCCCTGCAGCGGCAGCTCTTCCATCTGCCGGCGATCGACGTTGCCCGCCACCTGCGTGGAGCTGACGTCCACCAGCGGCGATTCGCCGGTGACGGTCAGGGTCTCGGTCAGCGATGCAACCTGCAGCGTGAACGGCAGCGAGCGGTTCTGGCCGACCAGCAGCTCGATGTCGGCAATGACCAGCGTGTTGAAGCCCGACAGTTCGGCCTGCACCTTGTAGCGGCCCGGAGCCAACCCGCGCAGCCGGTAGTCGCCGCGGGCGTCGGTCACGGTGCTCGTCGCGCGCCCGGTGTCGACCATGGTGGCCGTCACGGTGGCACCGGGCAGCGACGCCTTGGTGCTATCGACGACGGCGCCGGCCAGGGAGGCATCCTGGGCCCACGCGGAGCCGGCGGAGATGATCACAAGCGAGAGGGCAAGCACGAGGGCGCGGGCACGCATAGCTCACTGCCTTTCTGCCGCAAGGGCAGGTGTGACGGACGTCAACCGGGGCGAACGAACGAATAATGCCGACGCGATCCGGAATGAAGTGGGCGGACTATAACACGCTATGATGGCCACCGCATGAACGACTCGGCATCCCGTCTCGTCACCCTGTCGGCCGCCCGCTGGCGGCTCTCGATCATCATCACCGCGGCGATGACCCTGATCTACGTCGGGTTCATCCTGCTGATCGCCTTCAACAAGGAGCTGCTCGGCAGGGTCCTGGTCCCCGGCTTGAGCCTGGGCATCCTGCTGGGCGTGCTCGTCATCGTCGCCGCGTGGGCCCTGATCATGGTCTACGTGCGGTGGACCAACGCCAACTACGACGTCGCCGTGGCCGAAATCCACCGCGCGCACAAGGAGGGCCGCTAGTGCCGCAGTCGGGCCAGCCCAACCTCATCGCGATGTCGGGCTTCATCCTCTTCATCGCGCTGTCGCTCGTCATCACCTGGTTCGCGGCGCGGCGCACGCGCAGCACGAAGGACTTCTACGCCGCCGGCGGGTCGGTCACGGCGCTGCAGAACGGCCTCGCGCTGGCCGGCGATTACATGAGCGCCGCCAGCTTCCTGGGCATTGCCGGCCTGGTCGCCCTATCGGGCTTCGACGGCCTGATCTACTCGATCGGTTTCCTGGTCGGCTGGCCGGTGGTGGTCTGCCTGATCGCCGAGCCGCTGCGCAACCTGGGCCGCTTTACGTTCAGCGACGTCGTCGCCTTCCGGCTGCGGCAGGCGCCCGTGCGCGTGGCCTCGGCCGCCGGCAGCCTTGCCGTGATCGCCTTCTACCTGATCGCGCAGATGGTGGGCGCCGGCAACTTGATCCGCCTGCTGTTCGGCCTCGACTACGAAGTCGCCGTCGCCATTGTCGGCGCGGTGATGCTGGCCTACGTGCTGTTCGGCGGCATGATTGCCACGACCTGGGTGCAGATCGTCAAGGCCGTGTTGTTGCTGTCGGGCGCGTTCATGCTGGCGATGATGGTGCTGGCCCGGTTCTCGTTCAACCCGCTCGCCCTGTTTGCGTCGGCGGCCAGTCAATACGGCCCCGCCGTGCTCGCCCCGGGCCGCCTGGTCTCGGATCCGGTCGACGCCATCTCGCTCGGGCTGGCCCTGATGTTCGGCACCGCGGGCCTGCCCCACATCCTGATGCGCTTCTACACGGTGCCCGATGGCCGCACCGCGCGCGTGTCGGTGGCCTACGCCACGGCGATCATCGGCGCCTTCTACCTGCTGACGTTCGTGCTCGGCTTCGGCGCCATGGTGCTGGTCGGCCAGGACGCCATTCGCGGCGTCGACGCGGGCGGCAACATGGCGGCGCCGCTGCTGGCCGAGGTGGTCGGCGGGCAGGCGTTCCTGGGCTTCATCGCGGCGGTGGCGTTTGCCACCATCCTCGCGGTGGTCGCCGGGCTCACGCTGGCCGGCGCGGCGGCGCTGTCGCACGATATCTACGTCAACGTGTTCCGCCACGGCCACGCCACCGAGAAGGAACAACTGCTGGTCGCGCGCTATTCCACGATCGTCCTGGCGCTGGTCTCGATCGGCCTCGGCATCGTGTTCAAGGGCCAGAACGTGGCCTACATGGTGGGCCTGGCCTTTGCGATTGCCGCCAGCGCGAATTTCCCGGCGCTGATCCTGTCGATGTTCTGGAAGCCGTTCACGACGCGCGGAGCGCAGGCCTCGATCCTGTTTGGCACGGCGGCCACGCTGCTGCTCATCTACCTGTCACCCACCATCCAGATCGACCTGCTGAAGCACGCGACGGCCTACTTCCCGTATCGCAACCCGGGCCTCTTCACCATCCCGCTGTCGTTCATCATCGGCATCGTGGTGTCGCTGGCGGCGCCGGAAAAGGCCGCGACCGCCGGGTTTGCGAAGCTCGAACAACAGATCCATTTCGGCGCCCCGGACGAGGCGGCCTGATGGAACCGCGACCGTCACGATCTCGTCTCCTGACTCTGGGCCTCGTTTGACCGCGCTCCAACTCCACAACCCGCGCCTCCGCTACGCCCTGTTCGCCCTCTGGCTGCTGATTGTTGCCGGCGCACTGTACCTCTACTTTTTCCAGCGCGAGACCGTGCAGGCCGAAATGCGCGATGCGTTGTCGGCGTCGTTCTGGGTCGCGGTCGTCGCCTATCTGCTGATTGGCTCGTTGCGCGCCTTCACGCTGGTGCCGGCGACCTTCCCGTTGCTGGTCGCCATGCCGTTCTTCGACCCCTGGGTGCTGCTGGCGATGACCATCCCGTGCATCGCCATCTCCTCGTCCGTCTGCTACTTCTTCGCGGAAGCGATCCATATGGACGAGGTCTTCGAACGCAAGTACCCCAGGCAGATTCGCAAGCTGAAGGACCTGCTGCAAACCTACCAGCTGCCGATCATCATCGGCTGGAGCTTCTTCCTGTTCCTGCCGACCGACCTGATCTGCTACGTCTGCGGCTCGCTCAAGGTCAACTTCAGGAAGTTCCTGTTTGGCGTGGTGGTGGGCGAAGGCACGGTCTACGCGATCTACATCTTCCTCGGGGACTGGGTGCTGCGACCGTAGCGGCCTATCGCCTGGGCTGGCGAACGTTGTCCGTCGGATAAGACGCGCCCGCCTCGTATCGCGCGCGGTCGGCGGGATCGAAAATGCGCGTCTGACCGCCGACGGTGATCCGCGGCGGCCAGTCGAGAGCGCCAATCGCCGCATGGCCGCGGAAGCGGTCGCGAAACTCCCCTTCTTCGCGGCGCTCCACCAGGATGTAGGGCACGCGGCCGTGGGCGCCCAGCCACTCGACCGCGCGATCCAGCCATGCCGGGTCCAGCGAATCCCACAGCACCGCCTCGCGGCCGGCATGGAAGCGGACGCTGCCGCTCTGCCACACCGTGATCAGCACGGCGTTGGGCGGCAGGCGCTCGGCGACGACGTCAGCGGTGGCGCGATAGCGTCCCTCCAGGCCCTGCAGCGCGAGCACCTGGCGCGCACCGGCCGCCTGCATCCCCATCAACGCCAGCGCCACGGTGCCAATCGCCACCACGCCGCGCATGCGCCCGCGTTCGGCCAACCGCGCGGCGGCGGCGCAGGCGACGACGATGGCCAACACGATGGCCGGAATCAGGAAGCGGAGGTACCACCACTCGGGGAACGGCCGGTACAGCAGGTAGATCGCGGTCACGACGCCCGCGAACCCGAGCAGCCACAGCGCCAGCCGCCGCGCCGCACCGGCCAGCACGAACGGCGCGGCCAGCGCCAGCAGCGGGAAGACCGTTTGCGTCTGGTAGAACGCCTTGGCGTAATTCGCGGCGTTGGCGCCCACGTGCGACAGGCTGAACAGCCGGCCGGCATCACCATAGCCACTGCCAATCACGTTGCCATACAGCACGTGATTCAGCCACAGCCACGCGGCCACGCCAGGCAGCGCACCTGCCATCAGCATCGCCGTGGGCCGCCACGGCAGCGGCTGGCCCGGGTGCCACGACATGGCGGCGACGATGAGCGCCAGCGGTGCGAGATTCGGACGAACGAGAATGGCGATGCCGACCAGGACGCCGGCCAGAAAGGTCCGGCTGAAGCCGGACGCCACATCATCTGCAGGTGTAGTGTCCGGCTTTAGCCGGACCGTTGCGATGGCCAGCGCCGCCAGCCACAGGGCCGCGGTGGCGATGTCGTTCATCGGCTGCACCGTCTGGTAGAGCACGATCGGGCTGGCCGCCGTGAGCACCGCCGCCGACACGCCGGCCAGGCCGCCCGCCAGCCGGTTGGCCAGTACGAAGGCGCACCACACCAGCACGAACGCCGCGATAGGCGTCACCGCGAACACCGCGTCGCGGCCGCCAAGGGCGAAGAACGGCGCCATCAACACCGAGAACCCCGGCGCGCAGATCGGCGACGCGGCAGCGGGTTTCACCGGCGACGGAATGAAACCGCCCGGCGCCACGGTCCGCGACGCATCGGGCCACGGTGCCTCCATGGCCAGTGGACTCTCCGGTTGCCACCGCCCGCTGCCGAACGCTTCGGCCATCAACGCATAACAGGAAGAGTCGGAACCGCCCACCGCGCGCGTGCCGCGCGTGACGCCAAAACCAGCCAGCGCCACCGCAACGACCAGGGCCAGGACGGCAGGCAGGCGGGCGCCGCCTCCGCCGAGGCTTCGGCGAGCCAGGCTGTCATTCATCGCGAGAGGCGATATTTGATTAGAACCTGGATGGCCCGCACGCCGTCGCGCCAGCCGATCTTCTTGCCCTGGGCGCGGCTGCGCGGCTCGAAGCGCACCGGCAACTCGAGAATCAAGTGGCCGTCACGCAGCAGCTTCGCCGAGATCTCCGGCTCGATGTCGAAGCGGTTGCACTCGAGGCGCAAGCCCTTCGCGACCTCGGTGGTCATCAGCTTGTAGCAGGTCTCCATGTCGGTCAGCCGGCCGCCAAATAGCAGGTTGGTCACGCCGGTCAGCACCTGGTTGGCGAAGATCGACAGCCACGGCGCATCGGGACGCCCGGCCAGGAACCGCGAGCCGTAGACCACCTTCGTGCGGCCCTCGAGAATCGGCCGCACCAGCACGGCCAGTTGCGCGGGATCCAGTTCCAGATCCGCATCCTGGATGGCGACGATCGTGCCGGACGCCCGTGCAAAGCCGGTGCGGATGGCGCTGCCCTTGCCACCGTTCCTGGCGGCATGGATGATCCGCAGTTCCGGCCTGGCCGGCAGCTGGTCGAGCACCTCGCGCGTGCCGTCGGTCGAACCGTCGTTGACCACCAGAATCTCGCGCGGCGCCGGCAAATCGATCACGAGCAGCCGCTCGATGACTTCGGCCACGGTCCGCGCCTCGTTGTAGACCGGAACGACGATTGAAATGAGGGGCGGCAAAGACAGTTAGAAGTTAGAAGTGAGAAGTAGAAAGTGAAAAGTCAGAAGAAACCAATCGCCGCATCGTCCTCGTCAATGGCCTGAGCGTTGGCTTTGCGCTCTATTCTACGTGCCGGGATGCCTGCATAGATAGCAGATCCTTCGAGTTTCGAGCCCTTCAGAACCACGCTGAGGGCGCCGATCTGGCACTGGTCGCCGGCCTCGACGTTGATGCCCACCATGCTGCCCAGGCCCACCGTCACGAAGCGTCCGAGCTTGACCGGCCCGGTCTTGACCATGCCGGCTTCCACGGTGTGGCCCGACAGGTGGACGCCTTCGCCAATCACCACCCCGTCGCCGAACTCCAGCATGTTGTGGTCGGAAATCGACAGGCTGTTGATGTGCACGCCACGGCCGATCTTCGCGCCGTTCCAGCGCATGTAGAGCGTCCACAGCGCCGAGGCGCGAAAAAACGTCCCGACGAAGACGCGGACAATGTGGGTGGAGACCATGTAGCGGACCCAGTCGAGCAGCGGCCACTCGATGTCCCGCAGCTTCCACGCCCCGTTCGGGGCCGTCCGCCAGCCGCACAGCCGCGTGGACAGCGCCGACAACGCCACCAGCACGAACGCAAACAGCAGATAGGCCGGCACCAGGGTCGTGGCGACCAGGGCGGGCCGAATCAGCTTCGGAATCGACCAGGTGAGGGTCCAGGTCCAGAAGTAGAACGCTGGCAACACCGAGAACCCGAAGACCAGGCTCTGCACCACGAACAGGGTGAGCACGGTCCACGCCACCCGGCCGGCTTGCACAGGAGTCACGGCGCAGACGCTACCATAGAGAAGGACGAACCTAAAGGTTCGTCCCCACGCTCATGAAGGAACCCCTTGTCCTCGTCCCCGGCATCGACGGCACCGGCCTGCTGTTCTACCGGCAGGTACCGCTGCTGGAGCGGCGGTATGACGTGACCACGGTCCGCCTGCGCGACGAAGTGCGGGCCATGGACGAACTGGTGGCCGACTTGCACCGGACGGTGTCGGCGGCCGCCCCCGGCCCGGTGACGCTGCTCGGCGAGTCCTTCGGCGGCGCCCTGGCGCTCAGCTACGCCCTCGCCCACCCGGAGCGCATCGGCCGGCTGGTCATCCTCAACTCGTTTGCGAACTTCGGCTCGCCGGCGCGCCTGTGGCTCGGGTATCACCTGCTCCGCGCCACGCCGTGGGGCATGATGCGCCTGGTGCGCCAATTGAACGGCACGCGCATGCACTCGCCCGGCACCGATCCCGAAGAGATCCGGCGCTTTCTCCAGTTGATGCAATCGACGACGCGCGAGGGGTACCTGTCGCGCCTGCACATCCTTCGCAGTTACGACCTGCGCGAGCAGTTGGCGTCGATCGAAGCGCCGGTCCTGTATCTGGCCGCCGATCGCGACGTGGTCCTGCCGTCGGTGGAACAGGCGCGGCTCATGACCGCGCTGACGCCTCGCGCGACCCTCCGCGTGCTCGAAGGCCACGGCCACAGTTGCCTGATCGCGCCCGACCTGGACCTGGCCGCGATTCTCGATGAATGGAACCCGCAATGAAGATCGTCAGCATGGCGCAGAACGTCCCCGGGCCGGTCGCCGTCGCCCGGCTCGTGGCCGCCGGCGCCTCGGCCGTCAAGATCGAAGCGCCGTGGGGTGATCCGCTCGAAGGGTTCTGCAAGCCGTGGTACGACGAACTGCACGCCGGCGTGACGATCGCGCGCCTCGACTTGAAGTCGGCCGACGGCATCCGCGCGCTCATGGATCTGCTGGGCTCGGCCGACGTGTTCATCGCCAGCCATCGGCCGGCGGCCCTCACCCGTCTCGGCCTCGACGCAGCCGCCCTGGCCATGCGCTTCCCCCTCCTCCGCCACCTGAACATCGTCGGCGACACGGCCCACCCTGAGGAGCCCGGGCATGACATCACCTACCAGGCACAAGCCGGGCTGCTGCAGGGAGGCCTGCCGAAGACGTTGCTCGCGGATCTGCTGGGCGCCGAGCGCGCGCACGCCGCGGTGCTCGAGATGATGCACAAGGGACCGGGCGGCAGCCGCGTCGTTGGACTGTTCGACGCGCTGAAGGACCTCACCGCCCCGTTGCGGCACGGCCTGACCGCGCCGGGCGGCATTCTCGGTGGCGGCAACCCGGCCTATGGCGTGTACGCCGCGAAAGACGGCCGGGTGGCCGTCGGCGCGCTGGAGCCGCATTTTCGTGAGAGGCTGTATGGCGCGTTGGGGCTGGCGGACGGTTCGCCGCTGGCGGCCATCATGACGACTCGCACCGCCCTCGAATGGCAACACTGGGCGGCTGAGCACGACATCCCAATCAAATCCATCACATGACTGCCAACAATCCACTCAAGGCCGCCTTCGACCATGCCACGCGCTATATCAGCGAGGTCGCGGAAAGGCATGTGGGCTCGCGAACCGAGCGAGCCGACTTGCTGAAGGCGCTCGGCGGGCCGCTGCCCTCGGGCGCCACCGATCCGGCGGCGGTCATCGATCACCTCGCGCGCACCGCCGATCCCGGCATTGTCGCCACCATTGGGCCGCGCTACTTCGGCTTCGTGACCGGCGGCGCCGTGCCGGTGACGGTAGCTGCCGACTGGCTGGTCAGCGCGTGGGATCAGAACGCCTGCCTCTACGTGACCTCGCCGGCGGCCTCGGTGATGGAGGACATCGTCTCGGGTTGGATCGTCGAGCTGCTCGGCCTGCCGTCATCGGCGGGCGTTGGCTTCGTCACTGGCTGCCACATGGCCAACTTCACCTGCCTGGCCGCGGCGCGGCACGAAGCGCTGCATCGCGCCGGCTGGAACGTCGAGACGCAGGGCCTGCAGCGCGCGCCGAAGGTGCGCGTGCTCGTGGGCGGTGAAGTCCACGTGTCGGCGGTCGGCGCGCTGCGCTATCTCGGGTTTGGCAGCGACGAGCTGGAGTTCGTGCCGGTGGACGGCCAGGGGCGCATGCGCGCGGAGGCCCTGCGGACGCAGCTTGGCGACGGCTCGGGCCCGATCATCGTGTGCGCTCAGGCAGGCAACGTCAGCACCGGCGCCAGCGACCCGATCGCCGAGATCGTCGAGATGGCGCACGCGTGCGGGGCGTGGGTCCACGTGGATGGCGCGTTCGGCCTGTGGGCGGCCGCGGTCCCCGAGTTGCGATCGCAGGTGCGCGGCATTGAAACGGCGGATTCGTGGGCCACCGACGCGCACAAGTGGCTCAACGTGCCCTACGATTCGGGCCTCGCGATTGTCACCGACACGGCGCCGCTGCGCGCGGCCATGGGCATGAAGGCGTCGTATCTGCAGCGCGGCGATGATGAGGAACGGATTGGCATGGACTGGGCACCGGAATCCTCGCGGCGCGCCCGCGTGGTCCCGCTCTATGCGCTGTTCCGCGCGCTCGGCCGCGAGGGTATCGAGGCACTCGTCCGCCGCAACTGCGCGCTTGCCCGCCGCATTGCGCAGAAGCTCTCGGCCACGCCAGGCATCACCATCCTCAACGACGTGGTCTTGAACCAGGTGCTCGTGCAGTTTGGAGACGACGAGACGACGAAGGACGTGATCGCGCGCGTGCAGGCCGACGGCACGTGCTGGGCGGGCGGCGCGTTCTGGCAGGGCAAGCAGGCGATGCGGATCGCGGTGTCGAACTGGTCGACGACCGAAGCCGACATCGACCGGTCAGTCGACGCGATGCTGGCCTGCTATCGCGCGGCTCGCGCTACGGCGTCTTAGCCGGCGTCTTCTTTGCCGGCGCTTTCTTGGGCACGGGGCCCGGCGTGAACTCGAGCATCACGTTGCTGATGGTGGCAATGGGCCGGCCGGCCGTGGTGAAGTTGTCGACGCCGTCCGGCCTCACCACCGAGAGCTTCTCGCCCAACACCGACACCTGGTCGACGATGGCCGCGGGCAGTTCCATGGTGATGAACTCATCGCCGGTTGGCGCCACGGCCTTCACGCCACCCGGTCCCGCCCCCCCGCCGATGCGGTCGAACAGGTCCTTCTCGGTCCGGAACTCGCTTTGCACCACGGCGCGCTCGACCAGCGTGTTGTCCATCGACAGCACGCCGATGGTCGCCGTGTACTTCCGGTAGGCCTGCTTCTGCCTCACCAGTTCGGCGGAGTAAGTGTGCCGGTTGTGCAGTTCGAACATCAGCTTCACGGGGCCGCGATGCGGCGGGATGGTGACGAGAATGCCGTCCTTGGGGTCGCTCGCGGTCAGGACGTCACAAAAGCGGCGCCCTGTGGCGACGCCCTGGCCCAGCTCCGACGGGCACTTCCACTCGGCCTGAATGCGGGAGATGACCGGCGCCGCCGCCTTCTTCGTGGTCTTGGCCGGCGCCCTCTTCGGCGTGGTCTTGCGGGTCTGTGCCTCGAGCGCCGGAGAAATCATGAGGCTTGCACACAGAAGAGCGAGCATCACGCGCATGACGCAAGTATAGCGTCCGATCGGCCATCCGTTTGCGTACGCAGGCGCGAACCGGCGCCCCCCTCTTGCCGCCGCGGCATGGCTTCGAGTTAGTATATGTGTTGTATACAATGCGGCCACGACACCACACGGACCGGATCCACAAGAGACTGATGCTGGCCCTGCTCAAAGGCGAGTACCCGCCGGGCACGCCGCTGTCGGAAGGCTCGATCGCGACCGCCTACAAGGTGAGCCGTACGCCCGTGCGCGAGGCGTTGTCGCAACTGGTCAACCAGGGTTTTGCGGAACGGGTGTCCGGCCATGGGGTCTTCGCGGCCCGGGTCACGGTTCAGCTCCTACGGGACGTCCTCGAGGTGCGGCGCCTGCTCGAGGGACAGGCCGCGGCCTGGGCCGCCAACCGCGCCAGCCGGCTGGAAGTCGTCCGCTTGCGGGAGCTCGCGGTCTTTCATTACGCGGTGGGCGATGCGGCCAGCTACCGCGATGCCACCGACCGGAACAAGGCATTTCACGAAGCCGTGGCGGCCGCCAGTCACAACGACCAGGTCGTCAGTCTGATCCGGCATTGCCTCGCGCAGATGGAACGCTTCATGGCGCTCGGCGTCGGCCAGGATCTGTTTCAGGAAGGGGCGGGCGCCGAACATCTTGCGGTGGTCGACGCCATTGACGCGCGTGACCCGGCCGCGGCCCGATCGGCCATGGAGGCGCATCTGGACCGATCGGGCGACCTCCTGATGCGTTGGGCGGTCGGCAGCGACGGACGAGGCGTGAACCTGTAAGGCCCGGAGGCATCCGCCTACCGGTATTAAGGAGGCACACAATGGCAATAAGAGGGACGGTCCAGACGGCGGCGCGGCTCGCCGCGTTGATACTTATCCTGAGCGGTTTCGCGCTCGGGTCGCCGGCTATCGCCCAGGTCCAGACGGGATCGATCCTGGTCCGCGTGACCGACGAGCAGGGCGCCGCCGTGCCCGGCGCCATCGTCACGCTGGCCAGCCCGGTGCTGGTGGCCGGGACCATGAGCGGCATCACCGACGCCGGCGGCGTCAACCGGTTCCCGTCGCTGTCGCCGGGCATCTACTCGGTGAAGATCGAGCTGCAGGGGTTCCGCACGGTGATCCGTGAGAACGTCTCGGTGCAGGTCGGCACCACGGTGCCGCTCGACATGTCGCTGCGCGTCGCCACCGTGGCCGAGACGGTCACCGTGACCGGCGCCTCGCCGGTGGTCGACACCACCAGCGCCAACACCAGCGTCAACCTGAGCGAGCAGTTGCTGCAGGGCACGCCGGGCGGCCGCGACATCTGGGCGCTGGTGGAATACAAGGTCCCCAGCCTGCTGATCACCCGGCCCGACGTCGGCGGCACCTCGGGTGGCCTGCAGGGCGTCTTCAATGCCCGCGGCACCACCAGCGCGCAGAACTCCAGCTACCTGAACGGCATCAACGTCGGCGACCCGGCGGCCATTGGCGCGGCCGGTTTCTATTACGACTTCGATGCGTTCGACGACATCCAGGTCTCGACCGGCGCGCACGACATCACCGTGCCGACGAGCGGCGTGTTCCTGAACATGGTGACCAAGAGCGGCGGCGAGCAGTGGCGCGGCCGCGGCACCTTCGCCTGGCTGGGTGACGCCACGCAGACGCAGAACATCGACGACAAGCTGTTGCGCCACGGGTTCCGGCCCGAGTCGAACAGCGTCGACTTCGTCTCCGACGTCAACATCAGCGGCGGCGGGCCCCTCGTCGCCAACAAGTTGCGCATGTTCGCCTCGTTCCGCGACTGGCGCGTGCACGTCAACACGCCGGCGGCGTTTTCGACGCTGGTGCTCGACAAGACCGACATCACGTCCGGGCTGATCAACCTGAACTATCAGGTCAACGACAAGAACCGCCTCACCGGCCTCTACTCGCGGCAGTACTACAAGAAGCCCAATCGCTTCCTGGCCGGCGCCAACACGCTCGTGCAGGAATCGACCAGCAACGAAGACGACGTGTTCGACATCTACCAGGTACTGTGGAACTCGGTCGTGTCGCAGAAGTTCTTCCTCGACGCCCGCGTCGGCCTCAACAAGATTTTCTTCCCGACGTACCTCAACGGCAACGACCAGACGCTGCTCGACTCGGCCACCGGCATTCGCACGCGGAACTTCACTGCCGGCACCGAGCGCTGGCGCGATCGCTACCAGGCCAACGCCACCGGCCAGTACTACCTGGACGAGTTCCTGGGCGGTCGCCACGAGGTGAAGTTCGGCTTCGACTACGCGCACTCCCCGGTCGAGAACCGGACCACCCGCTTCGGCGACGTCGACATGACCTACAACAGCGCCACCGGCCTGGCCCAGAACGTGACGCTGTACGCGACGCCGTTCTACACCAAGACGGCCGTGGACGTGACCGCGCTGTACGTGCAGGACAGCATGGCCTACAAGCGGCTGACGGTGACCACCGGCCTGCGCTGGGAACACCTCAACGGCTATCTGCCGGCCCAGGGCAGCCCGGCCAGCACGTTCTTCCCGAACCTGGTCCGCGATTTCAAGGAAGTGCCCGACGTGGTCGACTGGATGACCGCCGGCCCGCGCATCAGCGCGGCATTCGACCTGGCCGGCAACGGCAAAACGGCGCTCAAGGCCGCGGCCGGGCGTTACTACTACGTGATTGCCTCCGGCGGCGGCATTCTCGACGGCGTCAACCCCAATGCCAACTACCAGGAGCAGTACGCCTGGAACGACGCCAACGGCGACCGCCACTTCCAGCCCGGCGAGCAGACCGGCAACCCGGTGATCTCGCGTGTCGACCCGACTACCATCTCGGTCGACAGCGACTACCTGCGGCCCTATACCGACGAGTTCACCGGCGGCGTCGACCACGAGTTGTTCCCGTCGCTGCGCTTCAGCGCGGTCTACACCTACCGCATCGAACGCAACCCGCAGGCGACCTCGAACCCGGCCAACCCGTACGACACGTTCCTGACCACGCGCGCCGACAACGGCCGCGACGGCGTCGCCGGCACGGCGGATGACGGGACCTTCCAGTTCTACAACCGCACGTCAACCGCGGTGAACCGGACGTTCTTCACCAACGACCGCAACTACCGGCAGACCTACAACGGCATCGAGTTCACCGCGACCAAGCGGATGTCGAACCGCTGGCAGATGCTGATGGGCTACACCTACGCCCAAAGCCGGGTCGAGGGCCTGAGCGTCAACACCAATCCCAACAACCTGATCAACGTCACCGGTCCGCTGGCCGGGCAGAACACCGGCTTCAACGGCCAGATTGGCGACCGGCCGCACCAGTTCAAGGCGACGGGCACCTACGTGCTGCCCTTCTATGACATCGGCCTGGCGGGCAACTTCAGCTCGCTGAGCGGCGTGCCGATCACGCGGCAGGTGACCGTGGCGCAGACGGTGGGCGGCAACAGCACGGTCAACGTCGAACCGCTCGGGTCGTACCGGCTGCCGCGCCGCACGGTGGGCGACTTGCGGGTGTTCAAGACCGCGCGCTTCGGCCCGCGCGAACTCGAGGTGTCGGTCGACTTCAACAACCTGACCAACGTCAACACCGTGTGGGATGCCCGCACGCTGAGCGGCACCATCAACCTGCGGCAGAACGGCGACCCGGCCGGCGCGATCAACACCGTGCCGCAGTTCGCCTCGCCGGCGCAGGTCTACGGCCCGCGCAACATCCGCTTCAATGCCGCGCTTCGCTTCTGAGATCAGGAGCTAGCAAGAGATCACGAGATCAGGAGATAACTAATTCAGTTACTCCTGATCTCCTGGTTTCCTTTTTCTGTATGTTCCTGATCTCGCTCGCGTTATTCGTCGAAGTCGTGGGAGTGGGTCGGTCCGGTCGGGGCGAGGCCGCCGCGCAGCTTCAATAACTCCAGGAACTCCATCCGTGTCCGCGACTGATCGCGGAACGCGCCCAGCATGGCGCTGGTGATGGTGTAGGAGTTCTGCTTCTCGACGCCGCGCATCGACATGCACAGGTGCGTGCCTTCGCAGACCACGGCGACGCCGAGCGGCTTGATCTTCTCGGTGATGGTCTCGGCGATCTGGTTGGTCATCCGCTCCTGCAGCTGCAGCCGCCGCGCGAAGATGTCCACCAGGCGCGGGATCTTGCTGAGGCCGATCACCTTCTTGTTGGGGATGTAGGCGACGTGGCACTTGCCGAAAAACGGCAGCAGGTGATGCTCGCACATGCTGTAGAAGTCGATGTCGCGGACGATCACCATCTCGCTATAATCGACGCTGAACAGCGCGCCGTTCAGCGTTTCATCGATATCCGCCTGGTAGCCGCTCGTGAGAAACCTCAGCGCCTTGTCGACCCGCCGCGGCGTCTTGACCAGTCCCTCGCGGTCCGGGTCTTCGCCGAGCTCGATCAGCAAGCGCTGGATCAGATCCTGCATCGGATCATTGTACATAGTCGCGGGTGCGGCGGGTGCAGCGAGTGCGTCGGGTGCCATTCTGCTATTGGATGCCCGAATCGCCGTCCAGGTTCCCAACGAGGATCCCGACGCGCTCTATCAGGACCGCGAGCACCTGGCCAGCGCCCGGAAAGCCGCCGACATCTGGGCCGCCCGGCTCAAGGCCAACCCGAAGGACTTCACCTCGGCCTACCGGCTGGCCCAGGCCCGCTACTGGCTGGGCACCCACGGCCTGCCCGAGCCGCAGCGCAAGGGCGCACTCGAATCGGGCATCGAGGCCGCGCGCGCGGCGATGGCCATTGATGCCACCCGGCCGCAGGGGCACTTCTGGCTCGCCGCCAACATGGGCGCGTTGGCCGAGTCGTTCGGCCTGCGCCAGGGCATCAAGTATCGCGGGCAGATCCGCGCCGCGCTCGAGCAGGCGCTGAAGCTCGATCCCGCCTATCTACAGGGCTCGGCCGATCGCGCCCTTGGCCGCTGGTACTTCAAGGTGCCGGGCTTGTTCGGCGGCAGCAACAGGAAGTCGGAGGAGCACCTGCGCAAGGCGCTCGCCTACAACCCGCAGAGCGTCATCTCGCACATCTTCCTGGCCGACACGCTCGCCGACATGGGGCGGAAAGACGAGGCGCGGAAGGAGTATCAGGCGGCGATCGACGCGCCGCCCGACCCGGACTGGATCCCTGAGGACCGGCGCTTCAAGGAACAGGCGAAGCAGTTGCTGCAGAAGCTACGTTAGCGACATCAGGCGCACCGAGGACCAGAGAAGAGATTCCTCTGAGTCCTCGGTGGCTAACGTCTCTTACTTGGCCGAGTAGTCGTAAAAGCCCTTGCCGGACTTCTTGCCGAGGTGCCCGGCAATGACCATCCGCTTCAGCAGCGGCGGCGGCGCGAAGCGCGATTCGCGGAACTCGTCGAACATGATGTTCGCGATGTAATACGTCGTGTCGAGGCCGACGTAGTCGAGCAGCGTGAACGGCCCCATCGGGTAGCCGCAGCCGAGCTTCATGCCGTTGTCGATGTCCTCCACCGTGGCGAGGCCTTCTTCGAGGCAGCGGATCGCGTCGAGCAGGTACGGCACCAGCAGGCGGTTGACGATGAAGCCGCCGCGATCGGGGGCGGTCACCGGTTCCTTGCCAATCGCGCGGGCAAACGCCATCAACGCGTCGTAGGTCTCCCGGCTGGTCGCCAGCGCGCGGATCACTTCCACCAGCTTCATCAGCGGCACGGGGTTGAAGAAATGCAGGCCGGCCACCTTGTCGGGACGCGTGGTGCCGGCGCCCAATTCGGTGATGCACAGCGACGAGGTGTTCGACGCGATCAGGCAGTGCTTGCCGACCACGGCTTCGATCTGCGCGTAGGTCTTCTTCTTGACCTCCACGTTCTCGACGATGGCCTCGATGACGAGGTCGCAGTCCTTGAGGTCCTCGTACTTCGTGGTGCCGGTGAGGTTGGCAAACACGGTGGCCTTCTGCTCGGGCGTGACCTTGCCCTTCTCGATGCCGCCGGTCAGGAACTTGTCGATGCGCCCCACGCCCTTCTTGAGCACATCGTCATTGACCTCGAGGACGAAGGTCTTGAAGCCGGCCGCGGCCGACACCTGCGCGATGCCCGCGCCCATCAACCCGCACCCGATCACGCCGACCGTCTTGATTTCCATTACAGCGCCTCCACGATCATCGCAATGCCCTGACCGCCGCCAATGCAGGCCGAGGCCACACCAAACTTCTTGCCGCGCCGGCGCAATTCGAGCAGCAACGTCAGCAGGATGCGCGCGCCGCTGGCACCAAGCGGATGCCCAATGGCGATGGCGCCGCCGTTCACGTTCACCTTGTCCCGGCTGAGGCCAAGCTCCTTTTCACACGCGAGGTACTGGGCCGCGAAGGCCTCGTTGATCTCGATCAGGTCGAGCTGCCCGAACGACATCCGTGCGTGTTCGAGCGCCTTGCGGATGGCGGGCGCCGGCCCCATCCCCATCATCGCCGGGTCAACACCGACCGTGGCCCACGACACGATGCGGCCGAGCGGCTTGACGCCGCGCTTGTTGACCGCGTCCTCACCCGCAATCACGAGGGCGGCCGCGCCGTCGACAATGCCGCTGGCGTTGCCGGCCGTGACGACGCCGTCCTTCTTGAAGGCGGCGGGCAGCTTGGCCAGGATCTCCATGGTCGTGTCGGGACGCATGTGGTCGTCCTGGTCGATCACGGTCACGCCCTTGCGGCCCTTGATCTCCACCGGCACGACTTCGTCCTTCATGATGCCCGACGACCAGGCCTTGTGCGCGAGCTGCTGGCTGCGCAGGGCATACGCATCGGCGTCTTCGCGCGTGATGCCGTACTTGACGGCGCAGTTCTCGGCGGTGATGGCCATCGAGCAACCGGCGTAGGGGTCGGTCAGGCCTTCCCACAGCCAGTCTTCGAGCTTGCCCTGCCCCAGCTTGAAGCCGGACCGCGCGCCGCGGATCACGTGCGGCACCTGGCTCATGCTCTCCATGCCGCCGGCCAGCACCATCCCAGCCTCATCCAACTGGATGAGCTGCGCGCCGCTCAGCACGGCCTGGATGCCCGAACCGCACAGGCGGTTCACGGTCAGCGCCGGCACCTCGATCGGGACGCCGGCCTTGAGGCCCACGTGGCGGCCACCGTAGTGGGCGTCGACGCTGCTCTGCTGCACGTTGCCGAACACGACGTGCTCGATCCACTCGGGCTTGACCCCGGTGCGCTCGAAGGCGCCCTTCGACGCGATGGCGCCCAGCTCAATCGCCGACAAGTCCTTGAGCGCGCCCACGTGCTGCGTCATGGGTGTGCGCGCGCCGCCGATGATGAAGACTGATTTGGACATATTGTTCCCACGGCAGCACTAAAGTGCTGCCCTCCTGGCAAACCTGGCGACCTGTGCCGCCCTCCTGGCAAACCTGGCGACCTGTGCCGCCCTCCTGGAAAGCTTCACTTGGCAATTCTCTTCGCGATCCAATCACCCACTTCGCGCGTGCCCAACGGGCCGCCGATGTCTGAGGTGGTTTGGTTCTGGCTGATGGCCGCTTCCACGGCGCGCTCGATGGCCCGGGCTTCGTCGGCGGCGCCCAGCGTCTCGAGCATCAGCGCCGTCGACAGGATGGCGCCGATCGGGTTGGCGACGTTTTTTCCGGCCAGCGGCGGCGCCGAGCCGTGCACCGGCTCGAACAACGAGGTCTGGCCCGGGTGAATGTTGCCCGAGGCCGCCATGCCCAGGCCGCCCTGCAGCGCCCCGCCAATGTCGGTGACGATGTCGCCGAACAGGTTGTTGGTGACGATCACCTGGTACTGACCCGGGTCCTTCACGAGGAACATCGCCAGTGCATCGATGTACTGATGGGTGGCGGTAATGCCCGGGTACTCCGCCGCCACTTCTTTGTAGACCCGCTGCCACAGCGCATGGCCCTGCTGCATGGCGTTGCTCTTGTCGGCCATGCACACCTTGGTCAGGCCGTTGGCCTTCGCGTACTCGAAGGCGTGGCGGATGATGCGGTTGACGCCCTTGAAGGTGTTGATCTCCTCCTGGATGGCCACTTCATCGACGGTGCCGGCCTTGAAGCGGCCGCCGACGCTGACGTAGACACCTTCGGTGTTCTCGCGGAACACGACGAAGTTGACGTCCTTGCGGCCGCGGTCCTTCAGCGGACACAGCCGGTCGTCGAGCAGCCGCACCGGACGGTAGTTGACGTAGAGATCGAGCTCGAACCGCGTGCCGAGCAGGATGTCGCGCGCGTGCTGGTTGCCCGGCACCCGCGGATCGCCCAGGGCGCCGACGAAGATCGCCTGGAACTCGTCGCGCAGCATCTGGTAGCCGTTGGCGGGCAGGGTCTCGCCGGTGGCCAGGTAGTGGTCGGCGCTCCAGGGCAGCGGCTCGAGCTGAAGCGGCCGGCCGAACACGGCGGCCACGGCCCGCAGGACCTTCACGG
>CAYGMD010000070.1:0-15053 GCA_964350785.1 uncultured Acidobacterium sp.
CTACATCCCCGATTTCCTGACCACCACCACCGGGGCGTCGCCGAACGAAACGCTGGCCGACGTGGAGGGCGAGCCCATCACCGTGGGCACCTTCACCCGCCGCTACAACGCGCAGGTGCAGGCCTATCGCAATGCCTACGGCGGGCAGATGAACGACCAGTTGCTCAAGCAGCTCGGCATCGATCGCCAGATCCTGCAGCAGCTGATCGACGAAGAGGCCATGGTCGCCGAATCGCGCAAGCAAGGCATCACCGTCAGTGATGTCGAGATTCGCGAGCGCATTCTCGCCCTGCCCGGCTTCCAGGAGAACGGCAAGTTTGTCGGCGAGCAGCGCTACCGGCAGATCCTGCAGATCCAGAACCCGCCGCTCTCGACCACCGAGTTCGAGAACAGCCTGCGCCGCGCCTTGCTGATCGAGAAGCTGCGCACCGCGCTCACCGGCTGGATGTCGGTCAGCGACGCCGACGTGGTCGCCGAATTCAAGAAGCGCAACGAGAAGGTGAAGCTCGACGTCGTCCCGGTCACCGCCGAGGCGTTCAAGAGCCAGGTCACCGTCACCGACGCCGAACTGGCGCCCTACTTCGAGAAGGCCAAGGACAAGTACCGCGTCGGCGAGAAGCGCAAGATCAAGTACGCGCAGGTCAACGTCGACCAGGTGCGCGGCACGATCACCGTGCCCGAGACCGAGATTGCCGCGTTCTACCAGCAGAACCTGTCGCAGTACCAGACGCCGGCGCAGGTGCGCGCCAGCCACATCCTGTTCAAGCTCGAGGGCAAGGACGAGAAGGCCGTGCAGGCGCAGGCCGAAGAGGTGTTGAAGCAGGCCAAGACCCCCAACGCCGACTTCGCCGCCCTCGCCAAGCAGTACTCCGAGGACGATTCCAACAACACGAACGGCGGCGACCTCGACTACTTCGGCCGCGGCCGCATGGTCGCGGAGTTCGAACAGGCCGCCTTCGCCATGAAGCCGGGCGAGATCAGCAACCTGGTGAAGACGTCGTTCGGCTTCCACATCATCAAGGTCGTCGACAACCAGCCCGAGAGCACGCGCCCGCTGGCGGCGGTGCGTGCCGAGCTCGAGGATCAGTTGAAGTGGCAGAAGGCGCAGGCCGAAGCCGAGCGCATTGCCAAGTCGCTCGAAGCCACCCTCAAGACCCCTGCCGATCTCGACAAGGTCGCCAAGGAACGCAACCTGGCGGTGGTCGAGACCGGCCTGATTGCCTCGGGTGAGCCAATCCAGGGCGTCGGCGCGCAGCCGGAAATGTCGTCGCGCGTGTTCGCCATGAAGGAAGGCGAAGTCACGCCCGCCCTGCGCGTTGCCACCGGCTGGGTGTTTGCCACCGTGACCGGCCGCCAGGATTCGTACGTGCCGCAACTGGCCGAGGTCAAGGCCAAGGTCGCCGATGACTTACGCCAGGAGAAGGCGGCGGAGATGGCCAAGCAGCGCGCCACCGCCATTGCCAACGACCTCAAGAACGCCAAGGACTTCGCGGCGGCAGCCAGGCGGGCCGGCCTCGAAGTGAAGACCACCGAACTGGTGGCGCGCGGCTCGGCGATTCCGGACCTCGGCATCAGTGAAGCCGTGGATGCCGCGGCCTTCTCGCTGCCCCAGGGCGGCATCAGCGACGCGATTTCCACCCCCACCGGCACCGCCGTCATCCGCGTCGTCGAAAAGGTGGCCGTGACCGACCAGGAGCTGGCATCGGGCAAGGACATCCTGCGCGACGAGCTGGTCAACGTGCGCCGCGACAAGTTCTTCGGCGCCTACATGCAGAAGGCCAAGGGCGGCCTGAAGATCAACATCCGCCAGGACACCCTCGCACGCGTCGTCGGCGGGGTTTGACCCCGCCGCCTCACCTCACAAAGACATAGGGCATGTGCGCCAGCACTTGCCCTGACCGGAAGAGCCTGGCGGGCGCAAGCAGCGCCGACAGGGCCTTCCGCTCGCGCGGACCCAGCACCTGGATCAGCGCATCGGCGGTGTAGCGTTCCTGCATGCGGCCGATCGGCGACTGCAGTTCTTCGGCAAGCACCTCGTACACGCTGCGGCGCGGCGGGAACACGACCAGCTCCACGTCCTCGTCCACCGGGATCCGGGCGCGCTGCTTGGCCAGGTCAATCGCGGTGTAGAGCCCGCCCAGTTCGTCGACCAGGCCCAGTTGCCGCGCCTGCTCGCCGGTCCAGACCCGGCCCTGCGCGACCTCGTCCACCTTTTCGGGCGGCATATGGCGGGCGGCGGCCGTGCGTTCGACGAACTGGTCGTAGACGGCCTGCATCGATTCGGCGATCTTCTTGCGCTCGTCGGGCGAGAACCGGCGATCCGGCGAGTACATTTCGGCCTGCTTGCCGCGGCTGACCGCCTCCATGTTGGCGCCCAGCTTCTCGAAGCTGCCGGCGGTGACGAACTTGCCGGTGTAGACCCCAATCGAACCGGTCAGCGTGCCCGGCTGGGCGACGATCGCGTCACCGGCGAGGGCAATGTAGTAGCCGCCCGAGGCGGCCAGGTCCGACATCGACACGACGAGGGGCCGCGTGTTCTCGCGCGAGATCGACAGCTCGCGCCAGATCACATCCGAGGCGGTGGACGATCCCCCCGGGCTGTCAACGCGCAGCACGATGGCGCGAATCGAGCGGTCGGCGCGCGCCTCGCGGATGTACCCGACCAGCGAATCGGCGCCAATCACCGCGCCGTTGACCGGGTCGAAGCCGCTGCGGCCGGAGTTGATGACGCCGACGGCGTTGATGACGGCGACCTTCGAGCGCCGGCGCGCCGCGCGCCACGAGACCCGGGCGTAGTCTTGGGCCTCGATCAACTCGGCGCCGCGCAGGTCGGCGTTGAGATCGTCGAGCTCGTCCTCGTAGGCGACCTCGTCGATCAGGCCCAGACGGAGCGCATCGGCCGGCAGGAACGGGCCCTCGTCGATCAGCTCGCGCACCTCGTCTTCGGATTTGCGGCGGGCCTCGGCGATGCCGCGCACCAACTGCTCGTACTGGCTGCGATTGAGCGAGTCGGCCATCTCCCGATGGGCCGGCGTGAACGACTTCTCGAGGTAGGTGTTGACGGCGCTCTTGTAGTCGCCGACGTGCATGAAATCGGGATAGGTCCCAATCCAGTCGAAGGTGCCGCGCAGGAACAACTCGTAACTGGCAACCCCGGTCAGGTCGAGGGTGGCCGACGGCAGCAGGTAGACGCGGTCGGCGGCCGTGGCCAGGTAGTACTCGCGATCGCCCGCGTACTCCAGCCACGCGTGGACGTACTTTCCGCTGGCGCGGAAGTCGGTGAGCGCGTCGCGCACCTCCTGGATCTTCGCCCAGAACGGCGAGCTCAGGCTGCCGGGCCGCAGCAAGATGCCCGTGATCCGCGAGTCGGCCTTGGCCTTGCGGATCAGTTCGACGTAGCCGCGCACCGTCAGGTCACCACCGCGGAACACCACGTCGGGCAGCACTTCGGGCAGGTCGCCGCTGGGGCTCAGCACGAGGGTGGCGCGGGCCGGCACCGCGGGTTCCTGGCCGACGAGGACGTACAGCATCACCATGGCCGCGGCCGATGCCAGCACGGCCACGACCAGGATGACCACCACGAAGCGAACGGCGCGTTTCACCGAATAAGTATAAGGGCTATTTTCTGGGACAAATATTTGCGGCAGAGGCAGCCTTCTTGATGCTCGTGCAGCGACGCCAATGGCCGATTTCACCCCCGTCCCTGCCCCGGCGTCCGCTGGTCGTGCTCGGGCTGGCGCGCGCGCCGGCCGGGCCATGGCGCGAGCCGCGCTCGGCCTCGCGATCAGCCTGGTGGCGACCGCCGCCTCGCGCGCCGTTGTGGAGTTCGCCACGCGCTGGGTCTTCCGCGACGGGGGCCTGTGGCTGGCGCAACAAAGGCAGCCCGACTTCGAAGCGATCGGGCCTGGGTGTTCGACGTGTACTTGAACGCGCGCGTCAACGGCGCCTCGGAGGCCAATGCCCGCCAGGCCGTGGTCGATGCGATCAAGGGCACCGACGAGTGGCGGCAGGCTCACGCCCGGCAATAACGCTCGGGGGCTTGGGGGCTACGGGTTGATCGAGCCGAACAGCACCAGGCGGGCTGCTTCGCGCAGGCCGCGGGCGGTGAAGGGCTTTTCGAGGAAGGCGGCGCCTTCTTCGAGCTCCACCCGATCCTCGAACAGCATGTCGCTGAACCCGGTCTGGTAGAGCACTTTTACCGTCGGGAAGCGCTGGCGCACGTGGTCGGCCAGTTCGCGACCCTGTATGTCGGGCATGGCGTAATCGGTGACGAGCAGGTCGACGGTGCCGGCGTGCTCGCTGAGCCTCTCGATCATTTCGGCCCCCCCGCTCGCTATTAGCAGCTCGAAGTTCTCGCGTTGCAGGATCCGCGACAACACGTCGAGCATCATCGGGTCGTCGTCCACGACGGCGACCGTCTTCTTGATGCCGAGCGGCTTGAGTTCGGCCTGGGGCGGCATGGAACGGCCCTCATCTTTGGGCGTCGTGAGCGGATTCGAGGTCAGCGGGATATCGGGAATCTCGAGCGGCGGACGCGACTGGGCGGCGGGCGCATCGGCCATCTTTACCGGCATGGCCGTGACGGTAGCCGGTTCCGGGGTCAGGGTCAGCGGGCGCGGCGGCACCGGCGGCAGGTCGACATTGAAGGCATGCGGCAGTTCGCCATGCCCGACGGCGCCCCACAATTTGTTCAGGAGATGTTGCGGCAGGCCGATGTCGACGCCGGCGACGAGCACGTCCGTACACAACGCCTCGAGTTCGAGAATGCGCGCCCGGAGCCGTTCCTGATCCTGTTGGTCCGCCACAATCCTGCCCGCCGACCAGACCCGAGCGCCTGCTCCGTCCGGCCCGCCGAAAAAGCTCACCGCCATAGTATCCTGCTTCCGTTCTACCTCGCGCACAGCGCCGCACATGGGGCGCACATCTCGTCCTGTGCGGTGCGGCCACTGCCTTCGTCGAAAACCGGCCAATTTGCCAGCGTTCCCATCTTCGTCCCCCCTTCTGTCCAGGCGCAGTTCAGGAGTCGTGCCAAGCGGGAACGCGATGTGCCAGGAGTCCGCTACATAGGTTATAGACGGCCATGCCGGCCGTCCCTCTCATGGCGGGTTGCGAAAATATTCACGAATGTCCGCTACCGTCCTTGTGTTGACGCGAATGCGTACTGATAATCGAGCGGGTTCCCATCCAGATCCGCGTGGACTATCAACGGCTGTTCCTCGAACACCTCGATCTCATCGATCAAATCGTGCGGACGACGGGTCGGCGACGCCACCTGTCTGCCGAACAGGATGAGTTCGCGGGGTTCGTGCGCCTGCGGCTGATCGAGAACGACTACGCCGTCCTGCGCAAGTTCCAGCATCGCAGCTCGCTGCGAACCTACCTGGCCGCGGTGATCGAGCGGCTGTCGCTCGATTTCTGTGTCGAACGCTGGGGCCGCTGGCGGCCCTCGGCGGTGGCGGATCGTCTGGGCCCGGTCGCCGTCCTGCTCGAGCGGTTGGTCACGCGCGACGGCCACACGCTGGGCGAGGCGATAGAAATTGTGCAAACCGGCCATGCCGCTGGCATTTCGGCGGGTGAGCTGCGTGATCTGTGGGAACAGTTGCCGGCGCGCCACAAGACCACCGAGGTCGGCGAAGAAGCCGCCGCCACGGTTCCGTCGACGCAGAACTCGGAGACCCACGTCGAGGATGCCGAGCTGCGAGTGGACATGGGGCGACTGGAACGTACTCTGCGGTCGGCGTTTGCCAACGTGCCCGACCAGGACCGCGTGCTCGTGGCGTTGCGGTTCGACCAGGAGCTGTCGATGGTGGAGATCGCGCGCCTCACCGGCAGCTCGGTGCCGACGCTGCACCGCCGGCTCGACCGCACGATCAAGGAACTGCGGCGCGCGCTGAGCGCATCGGGGTTCGATCCGCGCGAGGTGGCGGGCCTGATTGGCCACGCCTCGATCGCTCTCTCGCCCTTGTTGCGGGCCGAGGTTGAGAGATTCCTGGGACCTGTCCGTCTAACCAATAAAGATGGGTGATTCCTACACGAGCTGTCTGGAACCAGAGGTTCTGGCAGCGTATGTCGACCGGGGCCTCAGTCTGGCCGAGCGTGCTCGCGTGGATCACCATCTTGCCTTGTGCCCCCAGTGCGTTGCGCTGGTGGCCGGGATCGCGCGGACGGTCGCGGACGTGCCGGAGAACATGCCCCACGCCGGGCCTGCGGTGGAGACGGCTTCACGCGCAGTTACTCGGCGAACCCTGGTGGGTGTGCTGGCAGCCGCGGCTGCTGTGATCGCAATCCTGTATTCGCCCTCGCTCGTGAGGTCGTGGCGGGAGGGCGACACGGGGCTCGTGAATCTTGTCGGAGTTAGTGAGTACCGATCGGTGCTCGGCCGGCTGACCGGGGGGTTCCCGCATGCCCCACTGGGTGTGCCACCTGCTGGGGGGCAAGGTGGCCGAGCCGCCGAGACCGATCGGATCCTCCTGACCGCTGCCAAGATTCGCGAGTCGTTCGGCGAACGCGAGACCCCGTCCCGGCTGCACGAGCTGGGCCTCTCGGAATTGCTGGCCGGCCGCCATAACGAGGCCGCCGAGGCGCTGCTGGCGGCGTCACGGGAGCAGCCGGCCAACGCGCGCTATCTCAACGACGTCGCGGCCGTGCAACTGGAGCGCGCCCGACTGGGGCTGCGGCCCGACGACCTGCCGCGGGCGCTGGCATCGGCGGATCGGGCGCGGCGTCTCGACCCTTCGCTGACCGAGGCGTGGTTCAACCGCGCGCTTGCGTTCACCGCGCTGTCGTTGCGCGACCAGGCCAAGGCGGCTTGGGAAGACTATCTCGCGCGCGACGCCTCGTCGCCGTGGGCTCACGAGGCCCGCGGCCAACTGGCCGACCTGTCGCAGCCCACCGCCGCCTCGGCCTGGCTCGCCCTCGAACCCCGGCTGCGCGGAGCAATCGACACCGCGCTCGCGACCGAGGCTGTCCGCACCCACACCACGGAAGCCCGCAACTTCATCGAGCGGGAATTGCTCCCGGCCTGGGCCACCGCCGTTGGGTCGGGCCAGGACGGCGCGGCCGAGCTGGCGCGCTTACGCCCCTTGGCTGACGCCTTCGCGGCCATCGCCGGCGACGCCGTTTACGACGACACGGTCAGGGCGGTGGAACACGCGACGGCGCAAGGCCCGCGCGCCCTGCAGGCGCTCGCCTTGGGCCATCGGCACTACGCCGAAGCCGCCCGTGCGTTTGGCGAGGATCGCTTCCCCGCCGCCAGGGCCGGCTTTGAAGCCGCGCGCCAGGAACTGGGCGCGGCCGGCTCGCCGTTCGCCGTGCGGGCGCTGATTGAGCTGGGCGGGATTGCCCACGTCATCGGTGACGGCAACGGCGCCGCGGTGCTGCTCGCCGAGGGACTGGCCGCGGCAAGCCGCAAGGGCTACACCTTTGGCGCGGCACGCACCACCTGGTTCATGGGCTTGGCCGCGTTTGGCCGGGGCCAGCTGGACGAAGTGCGGGTGCGCTACGAAGAGACACTCGCCGCGTTCGAGCGGATGGGTGACGTCGAGCAGGCCGCCGCGGTTCACAACCTGCTGGCGGCGCTCCACGGCTACCTCGGCGACGAAGCGACCTCCTGGGCGCATCGCCAGAAGGCGCTCGCCGGCCTGGCGGTCACGCGCTCCGAGCGCTTCCGCTACATGGTGCTGATCGCGACTGCGGGGGCGGTGCGGCGGCAGAATCTGGAAGCCGGCCTGGCCTTTCAGGACGCGGTCGTGGCCAGCGCCCGCCTGTCCGGCCGCCAGGCCGCGATCATCGAGGCCCTGAGCCAGCGCGCCGCCGTGCTGCATAACCTCGGCCGCCAAGCCGAAGCCATCGCCGATCTGCTGGCGGCGCGAACCCTGCTCGCGCGTTCGCCGGTGTCGGCGCTGCACCAGCGAATGGAAGAGCCCATCCTCGCGGCCGAGAGCGAAGTGTTCAGCATCGCGGACCCGGCGCGGGCCGTGGCCGCAGCGGAAACCGCGATCGATCGGGTCGGTAAGCGTGGCGACCGGCTGCGCATTGCCCAACTGTCGTTGCGGCTGGCCAAGGCCCACATCGCCTGGGGACGCATGGCCGAGGCCGAGGCCGCCTTGACGCGTGGCATCCAGGCCTTCGACGCCGAGCGCTCGTCACTGTCCGATGAGGGCCGGGTTTCCACGCTCGACGAGTCGTGGGAGCTGTTCGATACGGCCGTCCACCTGGCCATCCGGAAGCAGGACTACCCGCGCGCGTTCGCGTTGTCCGAACACACGCGCGCGCGCACGCTCGCCGAAAAGAACCGGGTGGCCGCGGGCCGCACGCTCGCCGATGTCGAACAAAGCCTGCAGCCCGGCGAAGCCGTCGTCGCCTTGAACCAGTTCGACAACGAATTGGCGGTGTGGCTGATCAAGCAAGGCCACACCACGGTGACCATGCGGCCCCTGACCCGTCGCGATGCGCAGCGGCTGGTCGCCCGGCAGGCCGACGAAATTCGCCACGAAGCCAGCGTGCCCGACGCCGGCGCTGACCTCTTCACGCAAATCCTGCGGCCGCTCGCCGCCGACCTGGCCGGCGTGTCGCGGCTGGCCATGGTGCCGGACAGCGTTTACCAGTCCGCCAGCTTTGCCGCGCTGTGGGATGCCTCGAAGGGCCGCTTCCTGGTCGAGCAGGTCGTCCTGACGACAGCCTCGAGCATTGGCGGCGCCGCCGCGCGCCGCGACGGGTCGCGCGCGCCCGGCCTGACCGATTCGCTGATCTTCGGCGGCCCCGAGGCAATGGCCACCGCGGAAGCGCTGGCCGTCGCCGCCGCATACCAGCAGCCGTCCGTGTTGACCGGCGCGGCGGCGACCCGATCCCGGTTCATCGAGGAAGCGCCGTCGCGTTCGATCATCCACGTGGCAGCGCCGACGCAGCCCAACCAGGCCTATCCCCTGCTGTCGCGGCTCATGCTGTCGGACGAACCCGGCCACCGGTATTCCGGCGCGCTGCTCGGCCGTGACCTGGCGGCCCGGGCCATGCCCCGCACGCGCCTCGTCGTGATCGACAACGTCACGTCGAATCAATCGTTGAGTAGCGAGGGCTCGCTCGGCGTCGCCCGCGCATTCATGGCGGCCGGTGTGCCGGCGGTGGTTGGAACGCTGCCCGGCGCCAACGAGGCGGCTACTCGCGATCTCATGGTGGGCTTCCACCGGTTGATGTCCACGGGCATCCCGGCAGACGAGGCCCTCAACACTCTCCAACGCAAGATATTGCACAGCAACGGCCGTCGACTCGGCGCTTGGAGTGCGTTGGTGCTGTACGGCTCCGATCGATAGCCCCCCAAACGTCAGGAGCAGGTCATGAATCGTCGCCAGTTTGTCAGCCGAGTGTCGCTCGGCGCCGCCGCCGCTTGTACTACCATCCGCCCCTCGCTCGCCGCCGCCGCGACCGGGCAGGTGACCCTGCGCTTCGTCGGCATGATGGGCTTTATCGAGCGGCAGGACCGCTCGTTCCTGGTGGCTACCCCGGGCCAGCACCACCACATGACTCACGTGCCGTTCCTGATGGCGCGCGCGGGTTCGCCGATCGCCAGGGCGCTGAACTTCGCCCCGGTTCCCGGCGTCATTCCCGAGGCGTTCGACACCGCCCTGGTCGGCACGCGGCCACAGGACTTCGTCTACCGCTCGCTCAGCAACACGTCGCTGGACGTCGTCTCGGGCGCGCGCGACTCGGTGACCAACGAGGCGACACAGTTGGCGCAGATGGACCGCATCGCGCCCGGCAAGCGCGTGCGCGGGAATGTCGAGAAGTGGGCGACGTCAACCGTGTCGCTGCGTGGCGGCCGGCTCGAGAATTCGGCGGCGCATCCCGACGCGGGACGGGTCTGGACGTTCGGCGACCACGCACAGCGGCTGACGGACGCGGTGAACTACAAGAGCGAAGCGGGTGCCTCGACGTCCATCCGCCTCACCAGCGTTCGCGATGCGCAAACCCACGTGATCCGCGACGGCGAGCAGGAAGACCTCTGGATCTTCAGCGCCGCCGCGCTTGAAGACCGGGGCGGCAGCCCTACGCGCATCGAACACAGCGACCTGGTCTTCGAATACCTGGTCGACGCCAAGCCCGTCATCGCCGAGTGCCCGAACGCCACCGGACGCACGATTCCATCGACGGAAGTGCCGTTTGTCGGTCCGTCGAGCGCCAGCATGGGCATTGTCGCGTCGAGCATGGTGCCGCCCGACAGCTGGCTGTGCTGGATGGCGTACTTCGGCTTGCTCTCCAAGTAGCCCGTTCGTCCCGTCGAAGGCCGGACTACCTCGGTCCGGCCTTCGTTTTTTCCCACTCCGCCAACAACGCCTCGACCGCGGCCGCCGTCGTCCGCCACGCCTCGCGCACCACCGGCATCGGCGCCGCATCCGCCGATTCCACCGCGCCAAACAGCTGGCCCAGCGGTCCGATCGCACGTGCCAGCCGTTGCTCGAGATCGCTCAGCGCCGCGGTCTTCGGCGCCCTCGCGCGGATCTCCGCCAGGGCCGCCGCACTGCGGCGCAGGGCGGCATCGATGGCCCGCGACATGTCGTACTGCAGCTTGAAGTCGGCGGCGGTCGCCTTGACGCGCGGATCCATCTTCACGACCAGCGGCTGCGTCAGCACCTGGCCGTTAACGGTGAGCCGCACCGTGTATGCGCCGGGCACGGCCCACGAGCCCAACGGCGTGCGCGGTGTGTTGGCGAGGATCGCCGAGATGGGATAACTGAAGTTCCCGACTGCCGGACGCTCGTGATGCACGTCCCACACGAAGCGGTGCAAGCCGGCGGTGGCGGACAGCGGCTGGTGCGGCCGCAGCCAATAGTCGGGGGTGTTGCGACCCTCGACCAGCGGCTCGGCCGGGTCGGCGCTCGAGTACCGTCGCACCACGCCACCCTGACCGTCGAGAATCTCGAGGGTCACCGGGCCCTGGGCCGCAGTCTTCAAGTAGTAATGCAGAACGGCGCCGTCGGGCGGATTCTGGCCGGCCGGTTCGTCGGGCGGCAGCGGCGTGTCGGTGTTCTTGTTCCAGCGGAAGCGCCACGCCTCCTGCGGCGCGAACAGGTGCACAGCCGGTCCCGCCGCCAGCGCGGCGGCCTGCCGCAGCGGCGTGATGTCGTCCAGGATGTAGAACGAGCGGCCGTGCGTGCCCACCACCAGATCGTCGTCTTTGATGACCAGGTCGCGAATCGAGGTCGCCGGCATGTTGTTGCGCAGCGACTGCCAGTGGTCGCCGTCGTCGAATGACACGTAAACGGCCTGCTCGGAACCGGCGAACAGCAGTCCCCGCCGCTTCGGATCTTCCCGGACGACGTTGATGATGCCGCCGTCGGGAAGCCCGGTGGTGATGTGCGTCCACGTCTTGCCGCCATCGCGGGTGCGATAGATGTGGGGGCGCAGGTCGTCGAGGCGCAGCGTGTTGACGGCGGCATAGGCGGTATTGGCGTCGAAGTGCGAGGCATCCATGATCGACACCTTGGCCCATGGCGTCAGCCCCGGGGGTGTCACGTCGGCCCAGCTCTTGCCGCCGTCACGCGTGACGTGAATCAAGCCGTCGTCGGTGCCCACCCAGATGGTGCGCTCGTCGGAATACGACGGGGCGATGGTGTAGATCACGCCGCGCTGGGTCGGCTGCGCCTCCGGCTCGGCCGCATAGACCCCGACATTTGTCGGGATGTCCCAGGTCTTGCGCGTGAGGTCCGGGCTGATCTGGTCCCACGACTGCCCGCCGTTGACGGTCTGCCAGAGGACGTTCGACGAGAAGTACAACTTGCGCGGGTTCACCGGCGAGAACAACACCGGCATGGTGCGGACGACGCGGTAGTTCGGGTCGCGGCCAAACTTCGGCCCCACCTGCTGCACCTGTCCCGTGCGCCGGTCCCAGCGCGACACCTTCCCGCCGTAGACGATGTCGGGGTCGAGGGGATCGGGCGCGACGTAGCCGTACTCCTCCACGCCGACCGGCGACCACTCGCGGAACGTGATCTGCCCGTGATCGCCGCGGCTCTGCACGCAGGCCGAGCCGCTTTCCTGCTGGCCGCTGCACACGCGGTACGGAAACGCGTTGTCGGTGGTCACGTGGTAGAAGGCGGCCGTCGGCTGGTTGTACCAGCTGCTCCACGTGTCGCCGCCGTTGAGGCTGACGATCGCGCCCTGGTCGGAGGTCAGCGCCAGGATGTCGGGGTTGTTCGGGTTGAACCAGACCTTCTGGTAATCGTCGCCACCGGGGGCGCCACGAATCGCGGTGAAGGTGCGGCCGCCGTCGGTGGATTTCCAGGTGACGATGGTCGGCACGATCACGATGTCGGGATTGGTGGGATGCACGCGCACGTCGCTGGCATCCGAGGGACGCGCCAGCACGCGCGGATCGCTGTTGACGCGCGTCCAGGTCTCGCCGGCATCGTCCGAGCGGAACACGCCGGGGGTGCGCGCGTCGACAATCGCGAACAGGCGCGAGGGCCGGCTGGGGGCCACGGTGATGCCGATGCGGCCGATGCGATCGGCCTGCCACGTGGGCAGGCCCGTCGTCAGCGGGCGCCAGGTCGTGCCGCCATCGGTGGACTTGTGGAGGCCGCTGCCCGGCCCGCTGAAGGCGCCGTTTTCCCAGGGCCCCTGCCGCGCTTGCCAGAGCGAGGCATAGACCACGTCGGGATTGGCGGGATCGATGACGACGTCCACGCCGCCCGTGTCCGGGTCCTTGTAGAGCACGCGCTCGAAGGTCGTGCCGCCGTTCACCGAGCGGAAGATGCCGCGCTCGGCATTGGGACCGTACGGATGGCCGAGCGCCGCCACGAACACGCGGTCGGGATTGCGCGGATCGACGACCACCTGGGCGATCTGTTGGGTATCGCGCAGGCCCAGGTGGGTCCACGTCTTGCCGGCATCGGTCGACTTGTACATCCCGTCGCCGGTGGCGAGATCGGGCCGTTGCTGCGCCTCGCCCGTGCCGACGTAGATCACGTTCGGATTGGAGGGCGCCACGGCCAGCGCGCCAATCGCGCCGGTCGGCGCCGAATCGAAGATCGGCACCCAGGTACGGCCCGCGTCGGTGGTCTTCCAGACGCCGCCGTTCACCACGCCGATATAAAACGTGTGCGGCTGGCCGGGCACGCCGTCGAGCGCCTTGGTGCGGCTCGCGCGATGGGGGCCGATATTCCGCCACTTCAGTTCCTGGAACAAGGCCGGGTCGAGTACCGCCGGCCCCTGCGCCCGCGCCCCCGGCCACCCGATGACCATTGCCAGCAGAACCGCCGCCACAGAGAAGGTGGATCGCATGCGGTGAATTATCTCTCTGTGGGATACTTTTGCCCATGCGTAAGCCGACCCTTCTCACCCTGACAACCGGCGCGTTGATAGCCGCGATGTCGTTGCCCGGCGCCGCCCAGTCGCGCGCCACCGTAACCACTGCCGACTACGCCCGCGCCGAACGGTTCCTGGGGTACAACACCACGCCGCTCGTCGCCAACGGCCCCGTGCAGGCCAACTGGCTGGCCGACGACCGGTTCTGGTACCGCAACGTCACCGCGGCCGGCAGCGAATTCATCCTCGTCGATGCCGCCAAGGCGACCAAGGCGCCGGCCTTCAACCACGCCGCCGTCGCGGCCACGCTCACCACCGCGCTGGGCGAGCCGGTCACGGCGACACGGCTGCCCTTCACGCAGATCACGCTCGCGGCCGACGCCCGGTCGTTCTCGTTCGACAACGAAAACAAGCGCTGGACCTGCGACGTCGGCGGCGCCGTCTGCACCAGCGCCGACCGGCCGGCCCGCCTGGCCAACAGCATCACCTCGCCCGATGGCAAGCTGGCGGCCTTCATCAAGGACTACAACCTCTGGGTGCGCGACCTCGCCACTGGAACCGACAAGCAGCTGACCACCGACGGCATCAAGGACTACGGCTACGCCACCGACAACGCCGGCTGGATCCGCAGCGACAACCCCGTGCTGGTGTGGTCGCCCGACTCCAAGAAGATCGCCACCTTCCAGCAGGATCAGCGCAAGGCCGGCGACATGTACCTGGTCAACACGGTGGCCGGCCACCCGACGCTCTCGGCCTGGAAGTACCCGCTGCCGGGCGACGAGTTCGTGACCATGATCGAGCGCGTGGTGATCGAGGTCGATGGCCCGAAGGTCACGCGCCTCCAGATGGGTCCCGACCAGCACCGCTCGTCGCTCTGCGACGACGTCAAGTGCGGCGGCGAGTGGGTCGACGTGCAGTGGCATCCCGACAGCAGCCAGGTGGCGTTCGTCTCGACCTCGCGCAACCACCAGCAGGCCAACCTGCGCGTCGCCGACGTCGCCACGGGGGCCATTCGCGAGGTGCTCGAGGAGAAGGGCGAGACCTTCCTGGAGTCGGGCAACGGCAAGGTGAACTGGAAGTACCTGCCGGGGTCGAACGAAGCCATCTGGTTCTCGCAGCGCGAGAACTGGGGCCATCTCTACATGCACGACCTGCAGACCGGCAAGCCGAAGTACGCCATCACCAGCGGCGACGGCAACGTCACGCAGCTCACGCGCGTGGACGAGGCCACCCGCATGCTCTACTTCCAGGGCGTCGGCCGCGAACGCGGGCGCGACCCGTACTTCCGGCACTTCTACCGCGTCGGCATGGACGGCAAGAACGTGCAGCTGCTGACGCCGGAAGACGCCGACCACGCCGTCTCGGTGTCGCCGTCGGGCAGGTATTTCGTCGACAACTACTCGACGCCGGACGTGGCCTCGACCTCGGTCTTGCGCGAGGCCACGGGCAAGGTGGTGTTGCCGCTCGAGAAGGCCGACATCACCCGCCTGCTGGCGACGGGGTGGAAGCCGCCCATGCCGATCACCGTGAAGGATCGCGGCGGCGTCGGCGAGCTGTACGGCCTGCTCTATCGGCCCACCAACTTCGATCCCACGAAGAAGTACCCGATCATCAACAACATCTACCCCGGCCCGCAGACCGGCAGCGTCGGCAGCCGCAGCTTCTTGGCCGCGCGTGGCGACACGCAGGCGCTCGCCGAACTGGGCTTCATCGTCGTCCAGATTGACGGCATGGGCACGCCCTGGCGCTCGAAG
>CAYGMD010000070.1:15063-22049 GCA_964350785.1 uncultured Acidobacterium sp.
CTACGGCGACATGGGCGACAACACGCTGCCCGACCAGGTGGCGGGCATGAAGGAGCTGGCGTCACGCTACCCGTGGATCGACATCGAGCGGGCCGGCATTTACGGCCACTCGGGCGGCGGCTTTGCCACCGCGGCGGCCATGTTCAAGTACCCGGACTTCTTCAAGGTCGGCGTGTCGCAGGCGGGCAATCACGACAACCGCGTCTACGAAGACGACTGGGCCGAGAAGTGGCAGGGGTTGCTGCAGAAGAACCCCGACGGCACGTCCAACTACGACAGCCAGGCCAACCAGAACTTCGCCAAGAACCTGAAGGGCAAGCTGCTGCTGGCCCACGGGTCGATGGACGCCAACGTGCCGTTTTACAGCACGCTGCTGGTCGTCAACGAGCTGATCAAATACAACAAGGACTTCGACCTGATCATTTTCCCGAACCGCGGGCACGGCTTCGGCAGCGAACCCTACATGGTGAGACGGCGGTGGGATTACTTCGTGAGGCACCTGCTCGGAGCAGAGCCGCCCGCAGGGTTTGAGTTGAAGGGACCGGCGGCCGCGCCGCCGACCCCTTAATCCGCGTCTAATCGGTGTAAATCAGTGGCTTAGCCGCGCGAGGCGGTCGCCGCCGGCTTCTGCGGGAAGATCTTCTTGAAGGCCGTCATGAACTTCTCCATGTCCTCCGGCGTGCCGACCGACACGCGCAGGTGGTTCAGCATGGGCGGGAACGGACGGCCGACGAGAATGCCCATCTTGCGGAAGTCCTCGATCACGCCCTGCACCTGGCGCTCGCCCAGGCTGACCATGAAGAAGTTGGCCTGCGACGGGATGACCGGGTAGCCCCACGATTCGAGCACCTTCGTCGTCTTGTTGCGCATGTCGAGGATCTTGGCCTTGACGTCGGCTTCGGCGGCCTTGTCCTTGAGCGAGGCGACGGCGCCCCACTTGGCCAGCACGTTGACGCTGTTCGACGCGTAGACGCGCATATCGCGGACCATCTCCGCCGGCGCGATGGAGTAACCGACGCGCATGGCGGCCAGCGCCGCGATCTTCGAGAAGGTGCGGGCCACGACGACCGGACGGCCCTCGAGCACGTACGGAATCGCCGTGCCGTAGGCGGGATCGTCAACGAAGTGGTGGTAGGCCTCGTCGATCAGCACCGGCATGTCCTTCGGGATGTTGTCCAGGAGATCCTTGATTTCCCTGGCCGTGACCACCGCGCCGGTCGGGTTGTTCGGGTTGCACATGTAGACGAAGCCGATGTCGCGCGCGTAGCGGTTCGCCGTTTCGATCATCTGGCTGATGTTCTGGCGGTAGTCCTTGGTCAGCGGGATCTGGATGGAGTCGGCCTTCACGTTGGCCGCCTGCTGGAACACGCTGGCGTAGGACGGGCTGACCCCCAGCACTTTCTTGCCAGGCCCGAGATAGGTCGTGGCCATCACGTTCAGCCCCTCGCCGGAGCCGGCGGTCAGCAGGACGTTCTCACGCTTGACGCCGTGGTGGTCGGCGATCGCCTGGTTGACGTTGCCGTCCGGATAGCCGTAACGGTTCGCGTACTTCCACGCGTCGTTCATGGCCTTCATCACCGACGGCGGCGGTCCGTAGTTGTTCTCGTTGCTCGCCAGCTTGACGTAGGCGTCGTACTCGGCGTCGCCACCGGTGAACTGCGCGGTCTGCCCCTGCGCGAACAACTCCGTCTCGGGACGAAGACCCAGGGCGCCGATGGTCGCGGCCACTCCCCCTACGAACTGACGACGAGAAAACGGATGCCGAACGGCCATATACCCTCCAGAAGAGACGATGCAATTGGCTGGATTCTATCCCGAGCAGCCGGAAACCAAAAGCACTGTTGGCGCATGACGGCCCGAACGAAAAGTAACCAATGGCCGGGCCAGGACCCGCGCCTGGCCGAAAGGAAACTGTCATGACTGCCGACCTTGTCGATCCCGTCCAGGGAATGGTCACCGCCGTGCGCAACCTGTACGGCGACGAAGCGGTAGCCCATCGAACCTTCCCGGCGCGGCCTCGTATGATCAGGGAAAGGAGCTTATGGTGTTTCGACCCCTGCGCCGCGTGAAGTTCCTCGTCACCGCACCGTTCATCGTCCTCTTGCTGCTGGTCATCAACCTGATGACCTCGCCGGGCGAATGGTGGGTGCAGTGGGCGGCCTCGCCGCGTTCGGCGCCTACCTCTTCAACCGCCACCGCCAGGGTTAAGGCCGGGCGGCCACGCTCCGCAGCATCGTCAACAACAGGTCGACGGCCACCGTGTTGTGGCCGCCGAGCGGGATGATGACGTCGGCGTAGCGCTTGCTGGGCTCCACGAACTCCAGGTGCATCGGCTTGACGGTGCTCTGGTACTGATCGACCACCGAGGCCATGGTCCGTCCCCGCTCGGCGACGTCGCGCTGCAGGCGACGGATGAACCGGGTGTCGGAGTCGGTGTCGACAAACACCTTGATGTCCATCAGGTCACGCAGCGCCGCATCGGTGAACACCAGTATCCCCTCCACGATCAGCGCCCGCCGCGGCTGAAAGGTGCTGGTTTCCGACAGCCGCGCGTGACGCGTGAAGTCGTACTGCGGCACTTCGACCGCCTGCCCCGCCTTCAATTCGCGTACGTGCCTGACCATCAAGTCGGTCTCGAGCGCGTCCGGATGGTCGTAGTTGAGGGCGGCACGCTCCTCCAACCGCAGGTCGTTGCGGTCGCGGTAATACCGATCGTGGTCGAGCAGCGTCACCTGGTCGGGCCCCAGGCTGTCGACAATGCGCCGGACGACGGTGGTCTTGCCGGAGCCGGAGCCACCGGCGACACCAATTACAAAGGAGGTCATGTTTGGTGCTGCGATCATATCTCGCCGCCAGTCAGGCACACCACTTGCCGGCGACAGGACGTGAGCTGGGGCTGATCCTCACGGCCCTAATCGTCGGTGCCGCCCTGATCATGCGGGTCGACACGCCGGTCCGCATCTTCGGGTATCCTGCCCTCGTGATGCTGATGCTCATGTTGGCCGGTGGGGGCGCGGCGTATCTCGCCCTCCAGATTGTGCGTCACGATAGGGCGCCGAAAATCCGGTGAGCCGCCGCACGCCCAGGCCCCGCAGCAAGCCCTCGCCGTTCCGCCATCGCCCGCGCACGGCGCGGCGCAGTTACCGGCCGGCGCCCGATCCGCGCACGACCAAGCCCAAAGGCCTGTCGACGGCGTGGACGCGCGTCCGGCGCGTGATCTGGTCGTGGCCCCCGTGGGCGGCGCTGGCGGTCTACTTCGTGGCCCACGGCCAGTGGTGGCTGGCCGCCCCGGTCGGCGTGTGGGCCGGCCTGTGTTCGCTGTCGACGCCGGTGGAGTTTCCACCGCACTTCGGCTTCGACCACGGCCTGATGGTAGGCTCCGACGATTTCCTCAACACCATGGTTGGCGCCGCCGGCGTGCCGCTCGAGCCGGGCAACGCGCTCGAACTGCTGAACAACGGCGACCGCTTCTACCCCTCGATGCTCGCCGCGATCCGGGGCGCCGAGCGTTCGATCACCATCGAGGCGTACATCTACTGGGCCGGCGAGATTGGCCTGACGTTCGCGCGCGCGCTGGCCGAGAAGGCGGCCGACGGCGTAAAGGTCAAGATCATGCTCGACGCGGTCGGCTCGTCGACGGTCGGCAACGAGATCCTCAAGATCCTCACCGACGGCGGCTGTCACGTCGCCTGGTACAACCCGATTCGCTGGAACAAGCTGCGGCGGTTGAACAACCGCACGCACCGCAAGTCGCTGATCGTCGATGGCCGCATCGGCTTTACGGGCGGCGCCGGCATCGCCGACCACTGGACCGGCGACGCGCACGACGACAAGCACTGGCGCGACCTGCAGATTCGCATGGAGGGACCGGCGGTCCGGCCGCTGCAAACCGGGTTCGCGCAGAACTGGCTCGAGTGCACGCGCGAGCTGGTGACCGGCCCCGACTTCTATCCCGAGCCCGAGCCGGCCGGCCGCCTCGCCCTGCAGACCGTGATGAGCTCGCCCGAAACCGGCGCGTCGGCGGCGCGGGTCATGTACTGCCTGGCGATTTCGGCCGCCCACCAGAGCATCGAGATCGCCAACCCGTATTTCGTGCCCGATCACCTGGCCATCGACTTGTTCCGCGATGCGGTGAAACGAGGCGTGAAGGTCCGGGTGATGGTGGCCGGCACGTCGAACGACAACTGGGTCGCGCGCCTCAACAGCATCCGGCTCTACGGCGCGCTGCTCGAGGCCGGGGTCGAGCTGCTGGAATACAACCGCACGATGATGCACCACAAGACGATGGTGGTGGACAGCCTGTGGGCCACCGTCGGCACCACCAACTTCGACAGCCGCTCGTTTGCCCACAACGAGGAGAACAATGTCTGCCTGTGCGACGAGGACTTCTCGCGCCAGCTGAACGAGATGTTTGCCGAGGATGCCAGGTCGTGCGAGCGGGTGGACCTGGAGCGATGGCGCCGGCGGCCGCTGACGGACAAGGCCCTGCAGGCGCTGGCCTCGTTCGTCCAGGACCAGGTTTGATGTCCATCTTCGCCAAGGCTACGGTGGACAACCTTCGCGTGGCCTGCCCACCGTAGCTAACGCCAGGTGGTTCGCCAGGTTAGCGAAGGTTGGTGCGGAAGAGAGGACTCGAACCTCCACCCGGTTGCCCGGACTAGCTCCTGAGGCTAGCGCGTCTGCCAATTCCGCCACTCCCGCACTCGGAGGGGTTATTGCTAAGGCAGTGAGTCCACAAGTATACCTACCGCTCGGGCGCGAACGCAAACCTTCCCTTCTTCAACGCGCTCTGCGCCTCCACCACGCTCATCATGGCCTCGGCGGCGTGCGACAGCGTGCCCTCGCGACGGTGGATCAGCCGCAGCTTGCGGTCGAAGGCCAGTTCCGGCACTTCGACGCGCACCAATTCCTTGTGCGCCACCTCCCGCTCCACGGTAATCGCCGGCAGCAACGCCACGCCGTTCCCCATGGCCACGAATTTCTTGATCGCGTCGATGGTCGGCATCTCCACCGGCATGCGCAGCTCGACGCGCCGCTTGCGGAAGGTGTCGATCACCTTCTGCCGGTACGGCGACGACACGTGGTGGGCGACGAACGACTCGCGCGCCAGCTCGGCAATCGACACCTTGGCGCGCCGGGCCAGCGGATGCGACGGCGGCACCACGAAGGCCAGCTCGTCGTGATAGACGACGATCGAGTGGAGGGCCTCGGTGTCGGGGCGGAACGTCACCACGCCGAAGTCGGCGCCGTAGTCGAGCACCTGCGCCGGCACGCGGCTGCCGAGCGCCCGCTGCACCGTGATGTGGACATCCGGATAGAGGCGCCGGTACTCGTGCAGGATGGGCAACAGGTACAGGCACGTCAGCTCGTTGGCGGCCACCGTGAGGCGGCCGGTCCGCAACTGCCGCACATCGTCCAGGGCCGACATGGTTCGCTGCCGCAGGTTGACCAGGCGCTCGGCGTGGTCGGCCAGCACCCGGCCGGCGTCGGTCAGCACCCCTCGCCGGCTCGACCGGTCGAACAGCGGCCGGCCGATTTCGTCCTCCAGCTTCTTGATGGTCTGGCTAATGGCCGGCTGGGTGCGGTACAGGGCCTTGGCCGCGGCGGAAAAGCTGCCTTCGCGCACAACCGCAAGAAAGGCTTCGAGTTGGAACAGTTCCATCGGGAGTCTATAGTATAAGCAATAACACGATAGTCCATAGATATTATTACTTTGACTTATTTTGGTCGGCCGCCAGAGACTGTAAAACCAGAGCTTGGACACCATGGCCACCAGATCCCGCATCCACGTCTTCGATACGACCCTCCGCGACGGCGAGCAAGCGCCGGGCTTCAGCATGACCCCTGCGGAAAAGCTGCGGCTGGCTCAGCAACTCGATCGCCTGGGGGTCGACATCATCGAGGCCGGCTTCCCCATTTCCTCGGACGGTGACTTCGAGGCGGTGAAGACCATTGCCGCCGCCGTGCGCCGGCCGATCATCGCCGGCCTGGCGCGCGCCATCCCGGCCGACATCGACCGGGCCTGGGCCGCCCTGGCGGGCGCCGCCAGGCCGCGCATCCACGTGTTTCTCGCCACGTCGGACATCCACCTCGAACACAAGCTGCGCATCTCGCGCGAGCAGTGCCTGGCACAGATCAAGAGCGCCGTGGCCCATGCCCGCGCCCTCTGTGACGACGTCGAATTCTCGGCCGAAGACGCCACTCGCAGCGACCTCACGTTTCTCTGCGAAGTCGCGGTCGCGGCCGTGGATGCCGGTGCCACCACGATCAACCTGCCCGACACGGTAGGCTACGCGCTGCCGGCCGACATCCAGAAGATGTTCTCGACCGTGGGCCGGTTGCTCGGCGACCGCGCCATCCTCTCGGCGCACTGCCACAACGACCTGGGCATGGCGGTGGCCAACTCGCTCGCCGCCGTGCAGGCCGGGGCCCGCCAGGTGGAGTGCACCATCAACGGCATCGGCGAACGCGCCGGCAATGCCTCGCTCGAGGAAATCGTGATGGCGCTCGAAGTGCGGGCCGACGCGCTGCCCCACCAGACCGGCATCCACACCCCCGGCCTGGTGCCCGCCAGCAACACGCTGTCGGCCATCGTCGGGGTCTCGGTGCCGCCCAACAAGGCCATCGTCGGCGCCAACGCCTTCGCGCACGAGGCCGGCATTCACCAGGACGGCATGCTCAAGCACGAGCTGACCTACGAAATCATGCGCCCCGAAACGGTCGGCGCGCCGGGCACCCGGCTGGTGCTCGGCAAGCACTCCGGCATGCGCGGCCTCGACGCGCGGTGCCGCGCGCTGGGCCATCGCCTGCGCCAGCCCGAGCTCGAACGGCTGTACACCAAGGTCACCGCCCTGGCCGATCGCACCAAGTCGGTGGATGACGATCAGCTGGCGGCCATCATCCGCGACGAAATGGCCGCGCCCCTCGCCGTCGGCGCCGGCGCCGGATCGCGGAGCGGGGATGCGGCATGTCACTGAAGATCGCCC
>CAYGMD010000071.1:0-21874 GCA_964350785.1 uncultured Acidobacterium sp.
GCTCGACGGCCTCGACAACGACGCGCAGAAGCTGCTGGTGCGCTACAACTGGCCGGGCAACATCCGCGAGCTCGAGAACGCCATCGAGCGGGCGGCGCTGCTCGCCGAAGGCACCATCATCACGTCGGCCGACCTGCGGCTGGGCGACTTCGCCCCGGCCGGCAGCGGCAGCCGCGACTCGCAAAGCGTGGTCAAGATCCCGCCCACCGGCATCGCGCTCGAAGACATCGAGCGACAGGCCATCACCGAGGCGCTGAAGATGGCGAACTGGGTGCAGAAGGACGCCGCCGAACTGCTGCAGATCAGCCCGCGCGTGATGAACTACAAGATCAAGACGCTGGCGATCGAGATGCCGAGGCGCAGGGTGCTCGCGTCGGCGTAGGGGGCGCCCGCCTTCGGCGTGCGTGGGGGTCGGGCGCGCCGCTTGCGCGCCTCGTGGGGCGCCTCACTACGCTCGCCGTGGGTCAGCTCAGAATCCCGACATCCCCGCAGGTCGGCACTGTGGTAGCATAAGGCATCCTACTAATGAGAGGACGCCATGAAGGCCAAATTGTCACTGACTCTCGATGAGTCGCTGGTCGCGTTCGTCGATTCAGAACCCGGCGAGTCCCGCTCCGAAAAAGTTGAAGCCATGCTCCGGCGCTATCGAGAGGCGCGGCGGGACGCGCAACTGCGCCGGGAATTGGCGGCGTTCGACGCGTCGTCTGGCGACGATGCGGAATCGGCCGCTTGGCGGCAGGTGATGGAGGCTTCCCAATGGAACGAATCCGCCGCGGCGACATCTGGACCGTCTCGCTCCCCGCGTTCGCGAAGCCGCGGCCGGCGCTGATCGTTTCAATCGACCCGATCAACGATCTGCGGCCTGACATTCTGGTCGTCCCAATCACGACGCAGGCGGCTCCGCTACGGGTGCCGATGCCAGACCATCCGGATGTGACGGGGTTGCGTGAACAGAGCCATGCGAAGTGTGAGTCGGTCGGTCCGCTCCACAAGTCTCATTTGAAAGCACGCATCGGCCGCCTACCGGCTGATGCGTGGCCGGCCGTCGAGTCCGGACTGGCCCGGGTACTGGGTTTGAAGACGATCGAGTAGCCGGGCTAGAGCGAGGCGCGCGCCTCAGCCGGCACCACCGGCCGCGGCAGCCACTGCGTAATCGCGAATGCGGCGTAGACGCCCAGGAACATGTGCAGCGTGCTTTTGTGGCTGGTGTGGGCCCAGAACACTGCCGTGGTGATGATGAACGCCACGAACAGGAGAAAGACCAGGAGATGGGCGATCGGCTTGGCGCTGCCGCGTGATCGCCACCAGCCCAGCAGGGCCAGGGCGTGCAGGGGAATGGAGTACGCGGCGTAGGCCCACTGGATCACCGGTTGCCGCTCCGGACTCAGTTGCCCCGAGAACGACCATGCCACCTTGCGGGCCATGTTGAGCAGGGTTTGTCCCGGGTTGGCCTGCATGTATTCCAGGGCCCACCACGCCAGCAGGCGATCGGTGTCGAGCTCGCTGCCCATCGCGGCCAGCAACGCCTTCCGTTCCTCGGGCAGGCGCCCGTAAGCGGCGTCGTAGATCTCGTCGACACTGCGATCGGGAAGAAACTCGAGCGTCACCTCGTTATTGGCGACCCACAGGCTGACACCCGATTCCGTGGTGAGCACCGGAGAGCCGACCAGCGACCAGTTCCGCGCCATCCAGCCGCCCAACAGCAGCACGACCGGCAGCAACACGATCGCCACCGCGCGGCTGCGCCAGCGTCCGCCGGGCACCGCGGGCAGCGCCACCCAGAACAGGGCGAGCGGCAGGAACACGGTCAGACGGACGGTGGTGAGCGTGGCCAGTCCCAGGGTCAATCCGGCGGCCAGCTTGAGCGCGACGGACCGGGGCGATTCGCGTGACTGCAGCAGCAGGTAAATGGACAGGGCAATCAGTAGGTTGAACAGCGACGTGTCCTGCATCGCGGTGCTGTGCACAATCGCGTACGGATTGAGGGCGGTCAGTGCCGCCGCGACTAGGCCGGCGCGCGGCCCGAACAGGGTGCGGCCAATGCCATAGGCAATCAGGCAGCGCGTGGCGCTGATCGCAGCCTGCAGGATCGGCAGGCCCGGATAGAGGAAGTCCCACCGTATGAACATCGAAACGAGCAGCGGGTAGACCGGCACCCGGACGGCGCAGTCGACGCCGCCCTCGAAGCACAGCCCCTGCCCCCTCAGGAACGAGTCGGCGAGGTCGCGGTAGAACGTATACCCATTGTCGACGAACGCCGCTTCGCCCTGCGTCAGCCGGTAACCGAGCCGGACCAGGAACGCCAGGACGACGATCGCCACCAACTCCCATCGACGACGCGCAACTGCGCGCCGCACGACGCCAGTCATGCCCTAATACGCCATTGCATAGCAATCCCTCCTCGGGTCGGCGGCCGCGAATCGATTCCCGGTCGCCGGGTCGATCATCACCGCCGTGGCGCACCCCGACATGCCAAACGGGCGCAAGCGGCTCACGTCGTGCCCCCGCGCCTTCAGTTCGTTGTAGACGACGTCGGGGATGGTCGCCTCGACGTTCAGCTGATTGAAGCCCGCCGTATGCGGCCAGAAGGAGCCGTAGAAATGCATGGTCTGCGCGCGGGGGCGCTCGAGGGCGGCGTGCAGGTTCGGGTACCACTCGTCCCAGAAATCGACAATGCTCAGGAACGCCTGCAGGATGGTCTGGTCCTGGTTGTCGCCGCCGGGCGTGCCGAGGCCCATCATCGGCGTGTCGCCCTTGAACACCAGGCTCGGAGTCAGCGTGTAACGAGGACGCGCCCGGGGTCGAATCTGGTTGGCGTGCGTCTTGTCGAGCCAGAACTGCTCGCCGCGCACGCTCATGCCGATGCCGGTGTCGCCGAGAATCACGGCGCCGGGCACCCACCCGCCGCTCGGCGTGACGTCGAAGATGTTGCCGTCCTTGTCGATCACCGCCATGTGGGTCGTGTCTTTGACAATGCCCGACGAGTCGTCCGGCAACCCTGAAGGGTTGGCTGCACCAGCGGCCCCGCGAGGCGTCGCGCCAGCCACGACGTTGGCCTTCCAAAAGCTCCACTGCTTCACCTTGGAGTCGTACTTCAGCGGATCGCCGGCAATGAACGACGTGGACGACTTCTTCGGATCGATCAGCGCGGCGCGTTCTTTCGCATAGGCCTTCGACAGCAGGCCCTCGGCAGGTGTTTGCACGAAGGCGGGATCCGCGTAGTAGGTGTCGCGGTCGGCATACGCCAGCTTGATCGCCTCGATCACGGTGTGGAGGTAGTCGGCGCTGCCATATCCCATCGCGTGGAGGTCGAAATTCTCCAGGATGTTGAGGGCCTGCAGCAACACCGGCCCCTGGCTGCCGAAGCCGTGCTTGTAGACGGTGTAGCCGCGGTAGGTGGTCTTGGCCGGCTCTTCGATGCGCGCGTAGTACTCCGCAAAGTCCGAGGCGTCGAATGGCGCGTCGTGCTTCCGCAGGAACGCCACCATCTCGCGGGCGATGTCGCCCTTGTAGAAGCGATCGCGCGCGGCGGCGATGCCGGCGGCGCGGCTCCTGCCCTTCGCGGAGCGTTCGGCCTCGACCATCCGCTTGAGGGTGCGCGCCAGCGTTGGCAACTTGATCGTCTCACCGGGCTTGTAGAGCGAGCCGTCGGGCTTGAGCCAGTAGGCCTTGTTCCCCGGCCACTTCTCGAAGAACTCGAGTTGGTTCTGGATCGCGCGGTACGTGCTCGGGCGCATCGGGAAGCCGTTCTCGGCGTAGCCGATGGCCGCGGCGGCGACCTGCTCGAAACTCATCGTGCCCCACTTCTCGAGCACGGTCAGCGACGCATGCAGCGCGCCCGGCACCACGGCCGGATCGAGGCCTTCGCCCTGCAGGTCCTTCTTGCGGGAGAGATACCAGTCGACGTCGACGGCTTTCGGCGCCCAGCCCTGCCCGACGATCGAGGTGACCTTGTTGTCCTTCTTGGGATAAACGAGGACGAGCGCCTCGCCGCCGAGACTGTAGAGATCCTGCTCGAGCACGCCGCCCGCCAGCAACGACGCGACGCCGGCGTCGAACGCGTTGCCTCCTTTCAGCAGGATGGCCAGCGCCGCCGACGTGGTGAGGGGGTGGCCGGTGGACACGCCACCGGACGGCCCCATCACCGCGGGCCGGAGCGCAGAACCGGCGGGCTGCCGGTCCTGCATCGGCACCTGGCCGAAACCCACTCCACTCGAAAGACCCAGAATCAGCGCCGTCGCGAGGAGCAGGTGGCGGCGCATGCTACTTCTCGATCGTCGCCGTCTTGATGAAGTCCAGCTTCGGGAAGTCCTTCATCAGGTAGGCGTTGCCTTCCATCTGCACGCGGCCCTGCTCGGGCCCCTTGCCGCGCGGCGCGCCTTCACCGTAGCCGGTGTAGATCTTGTTGACGACGTCCTTGCCGACGATCACCTCGCCGAACGGCGCGAACCCCATCCCGTCGAGGTTGGCGTTGTTCCCGTAGTTGATGAACACCTGCGTCGTGCGGGTGTCGGGGCTGCCGCCCATCGCGTACGTGATGTACATCGGCTTGTTGCTCTGCTTCACCCGATCCACGCCGATGCGGGCGTTGCGCCAGGCGGCCGACACGGCCGGGTCGCCGTTGATGCCGAACTGCACCATGAAGCCCGAGATGGCGCGGAAGAAGCGCGCCTCGTCGTAGAAACCGTTCTTCACCAGGTTGTAGAAGCGGTCGGCGCCCAGAGGCGCCCAGTCGCGATTCACCTGGATCACGAACACCCCGACGCTGGTGTCGAACTTCACTTTGTAGGTCGCCGGCGCCTGCTCCTTGAGCGAGGCCGGGTTCTTCAGCGACGGCGCCTGGGCGGCGGCGGCGCCGGCAAACATCGTCAGGATGGCAACGGCAAACACAACGGTCGTGGCACGAATCATCAGATCTCCTCCAGAGAACAGGTGTCGATTATCCCCTTGGAAGCCGGTCCGGCGAAAGGGGGGCGTCGAGAACGCCGCGCACCTCCCGAATCAGCTGGGCCGGCGAGAACGGCTTCGACAGCAGCACGGCATTCACGAGGTCCTTCTCGGTCACCACGTCGGCAGCATAGCCCGACATCAGCAGCACGCGCACCGACGGCCGCACCGCGCGGATGCGGTCCGCCAATTCGGGGCCCTTCATGCCCGGCATGACCACGTCGGTCAGCAGCAGGTGGATGGTGCCCTCGAAGGCGGCGGCCACCCGCAGCGCCTCGGCGCCGCTGGACGCCCTGATCACATGGTAGCCGCCACGCTCGAGGGCTATCTGGGTGAGCAGCCCCACGCCTGCTTCATCCTCGACCACCAACACCGTTTCGAGGGACCCGCTCCTTTTCGCGCCGGGCGGTGTCGGCGACACCGGCGTCGCGGGGAGCAGCCCGGGCGCGCGCGGCAGCAGCATTTCGATCGCGGTGCCGCGACCCGCGGCGCTGGTCACGCTGATGTGACCGCCGCACTGCCTCACGAATCCGTAGACCGTCGACAGGCCAAGGCCGGTCCCCTGGCCGGGCGGCTTGGTCGTGAAGAAAGGTTCGAACATCCGCCGGCGCGTGGCGTCGTCCATGCCCGTACCCGTGTCGCTGACGCTGATTTGCACGTAGTCGCCGGGCCGGACGTCGCTGCCGTCGGGCCGCCGCTCGCCGTTGGGCCGGGGCGCATTGCGCGCGCTGATTAGCAGCGTGCCGCCGTCAGGCATGGCGTCGCGCGCGTTGATGGCCAGGTTGACGATCGACTGCTCCACCTGCCCCGGGTCGGCCAGCACTGGCCACAAGCCCGGGTCGGTCTGCGCGGTCACCGTGATGTTCGGGCCAACGACGCGCCGCACCAGCTGCAGCAGGTTGTCGAGCAGCGCGATGAAGTCGAAATGGTTCATCTGCAGCACCTGACGGCGGCTGTAGGCCAACAGCTTCTGGGTGAGCGCGGCGGCGCTCTCCGCGGCGCGCCGGATCTGGCCGGCCTGCTCCTTCACGGGCGAATCGGCCGGCGCGTCCTCGACGATCAGGCTGGCGTAGCCGAGGATGGCGGTCAGCATGTTGTTGAAGTCATGGGCGACGCCACCGGCCAGCTTGCCGATGGCCTCCATCTTCTGCGATTCGGCCAACTGCCGCTCGAGACGGTGCTGCGCCTCGTGGGTGCGCTGCTCGCGGCGGTGCAGGAGCCAGCCACCGAGTGGCACGCCCACCAGCAAGACGGCCATCAGCGCCAGCTGTCCGGTCGCGCTGCGCTGCATCTGCGCGGCCACGAGATCGTACTGGGATGATGAGGCGACCATCCACGACTGATCCGCGGCGGTCAACCGCGCCCAGGTATGAGTGCGGCGCCCGTTCTCATCGTCGAGAATCTCGGCGCCCTGCGGCTCCTGGTGTTGATGCGGGTCGCCGAAGCCGGACGAGGTCTGGCGGCCCCCCGGCCCCAACAGCAGGCTGAAATCGGGGGTCGCCAGGCCGGCCATGAGCCGGTCGCTGGCCAATTCGACAACCGCCGGGCCGAGATACTGGTCGACCAGGTAGGAAAGATCGACGGCCAAACCGACCATGCCGTTGAAGTCGTTGGCGGGGTTTGGGTTCTCTCCACTCGGTGCGGTTCGCCACACCGGCAGAACCAGCACCCGCAGTTGCGCGGGCGCGCCCGGCAACCACCAGGCCGGGCCAATTCCGATGTTGCCGCGGTTGGCGGGATCGGACAGCCACTGCCATCGGACCTGGTCCAGGACGATGGTCGCATCCGCGATCAGCTTGCCGTCCGGCGTCCAGTAGAACCGCCGGCCCTTGGCGTCGATCCGCACGACGTAGCGGACGATACCACTCCCGCCTTGTCCGAATGCAGCGGCAATCCGCTGGCCGAGGAACGGCACGTCCAGGTTCTGCACGCTCGGCATGCTGCTGAACTGGCGCAAGAGCGCGGACAGGCTGCGTATCTCGCTCTGGATGGCCACCGCGGCGGTCCTGACCGTCGCCAGCTGCTGAGTGGAATGCTGTGCGACCGCGCCGCTCACCGACGAGCGGTAGGTCAGCACGCTCAGCGCGGCAACGACGGCGAGGGCCGCGAGGGTGCCCAGGATGATGGCACGCGTGACTGCAGTCGTCGAAGTCGCGGGGGGCGGCATCGCGACCTCAACATTACCGCTGTTCGGCCCGCGACCGCAGCACTTACTGCCCGAGTCGCCCGCGCGACTGGCTGGCGGAAGCTCAGGCGTGGCCGGTGCGGGAGCTAGGGAGTACGGACGGTGACCGTGACGCCAATGCGATCCGGATCGCGGCCGGTGAACGCCGCCGGCCCCGTAACCGGCCAGCTGGCGCTGGCCCAGGGGAACGGGTTCGACACGTCCATCCAGAAGAAGCTGACGTTGACCAGGCGGTTGACGTCGATGAAGCCGCGGACGGCCAGCGCGCGATCCTTCTTGCCCATCGTCACGCCGTACAGGTTGTGAAGCTCCAGGTACTGGATCAGGCTGTCGTCGCGCGACAGTTCTTCGCGCACCACGCTGCCGCCGGCGCGCACCTTGCCGGCCACCGGCACGTCGAACAGGGCGCCCATGAAGTAGCCGGGCTTGTCGATGCCGGCGAGGTCGGGAAAGCCGGCCAGGTCGCCGGAGGTGACCGTCGGGCCCCACTTGTACTTGGCGTACTCGCCGAACAGCGAGGCCCAGGACACGGGCGAGATCTTCACGCTGACGACGAGCGCGTCGTCGTGGCGTTTGGAGGCCCAGTAGTTGGGCAGGCGCTCGACCTTGGAACCGGTGAAGCCCTTCTTGTAGGCGGCGCGGACGTCGAGCGCCTTGATCGGCGCCACGCGGGCCGAGGCCACGAACGTGATCGCGCTGTTGGTGTCGAGCGAGGTGTTGACGAAGTAGAACCAGTCGTAGTCCTTCTCGCGGTTGCCGTCGCCGAGCACGGCCATGACGCCGGCATCGACGATCGAGCGGTCGCCGCGGCGGGCGGACATCGCCAGCATGGCGCCGAAATTCGCCTCGGCGTTGAGCCGGGTGATGCGCGTCATGTCCTTGGCCGTGGCGGCGCCGATGTCGCGCGGCGCGAAGCCGATCGGCAGGATGAAGCGGCCGCCCCGCAGCGAGAGGTGGTCGGAGATGCCCCAGTCGATGTAGCCCTCGCGCAGGATGCCCTGCTGCGTGAGGTAGTCGAGCGAGAACGTGTTGTAGGCGTCGACGCGCTTGAGGCCGTCCTCGACGTCGCACTTCACGATCGGGCCGATGCCGGCGTAGAGGTTCGGATCGTTGGGGAAGAAGAAGTCCTTCTCGCCGCACGACGGCCGCGCGTTGGTTTCGCTGACCGGGTTGACCGACACGAAGAAGCGAACGTGGTCGCTGACCTTGCCGGCGGCGCTCAGAATGGCCATGCCAACGCGGCCCTGCTTCTCGAAGCCGAGCGCCGCCTGGGCGCCGTCGTGCGACCAGCCAGCCACCAGTTCGGCGCCGAACTTGAAGCGTTCGCTCTGCGAGAACTTGAAGCCGAAGAAGTCGACCTTCTCGGTCGGCGGCGCCGGGGCCGGCGCCGCTTGCTGGGCGGCGGCTGGCAGCGCGGTAAGCAGGGTGATTAGTGCGACCGCCGTGCAAAGCAATCGCGGTCGAAGGGAGCGGTTCGAAACAGGCACCTGACGCGATTCTACTCGCTCTTGGCGGCGCGCGGGTGCGATTTGCGGTAGACATCGATGAGCTGCGCGGCGTTGACGTGGGTGTAGCGCTGGGTCGTGCTGAGCCGTGAGTGGCCCAACAGCTCCTGGATCGCCCTGAGATCGGCGCCGCGCTGCAGCAAGTGCGTGGCAAACGAGTGACGCAGCGCGTGCGGGCTGATGCCCAGGCGCGTGCTGCACTGGGCCACGTAACGGCGCAGCATGCGGTCGACGCTGCGGCCGGTCAGGCGCCCGCCACGGGCATTCAGGAACAACGGATCGCTCGGGGCCTTCTGGCGCGCCCCGGGCACCGTCTTGCGGGGCGCCACCACGGTGCGCCGCCGCGTTCGCGCCTGCCGCGCGGCCAGAATCGCGGCCCGATCGGCCATCCATGCCCGCATCGCCGTCAAGGCACTCTGGTTGAACGGGAGCAGCCGCTCCTTGCCGCCCTTGCCCATGACGCGGACCATGCGCCCCGCCAGGTTGAGATCCTCAAGATCGATGCCGACCAACTCGCTCAGGCGCAGGCCCGAGGCGTAGAACAGTTCGAGAATGGCGCGATCGCGGCGGCCCAGCGGGTCGGCCGTGCTGGGCATCTCGATCAGGCGGGCCATCTCGGGCTCGGAGAGGTGGGTGGGAATGGTCTGGTCGCGCTTGGGCGCCACGGCCATGGCCGTGGGGTCGTGCTCGATCACCTCTTCGCGCCGCAGGTACTTCACGAACGTCCGGAGCGCCGACAGCTTGCGCGCGACCGAGGAGCGGGCCTTGCCGGCCTTGTTCAGGTCGGCGAGGTGCGCACGCGCCGAGGTCAGGTCGAAATCGGCCGGTGTGAGGTCCGACATCTTGCGCTGCTTGTCGGCGGCCACCCACGCCAGGTACTGCGTGATGTCGCTTTCGTAGGCCCGCACCGTGTGCGGCGACACGTGCCGGTTCAGTTTGAGGTAAGCGAGAAAGTCCTTGAGGTAATCGCGCATGGCTGCGGACGAACCTAAAGGTTTGTCCCCACTGGGTCCGGAGTGACAATCCCACGCCACGCGTCCAGGTCGGCCAGCGCGCGCTCGGCAATCATCAGCTTCTTCTTCATCTTGTCGCGCGGCGGGTCGTCCAGCGGCGGCATGATGCCGTGCGTGATGTTGGTCGGCTGGTAGGTCTCCGGATCGGCGTGCGAGACGTAGTAGGCCAGCGAACCGATGGCGGTCGTCCGCGGCGGCGCCTGCGGCGCCTCACCGCGGGCCAGGGCGGCGGCGTTGCGGCCGGCGACCAGGCCCGACGCGGCCGACTCGACATAGCCCTCCACGCCCGACACCTGGCCGGCAAAGAACAGGTCGGCGCGGTGGCGGGTCTGCCAGGTCGGCAACAGCACCTTGGGACCGCAGATATAGGTGTTGCGGTGGACCATGCCGAAGCGCACGAACTCGGCGTTCTCGAGGCCGGGAATCATCTTGAGCAGGCGGGCCTGGTCGCCCCACTTGATCTGCGTCTGGAACCCCACCAGGCTGTAGTGATCGCCGGCCAGCGTGTCCTGCCGCAACTGCACCACGGCGTACGGCAGCCGGCCGGTGCGCGGGTCCTTGAGGCCCACCGGCTTCATGGGCCCGAAGCGCAACGTGCCCTCACCGCGGTGCGCCATCACCTCAATCGGGAGGCAGCCTTCGAAGAACTTCGTGTTGTCGAAGTCGTGCACGGTGGCCGACTCGGCCGAAACCAGCGCGGCGTAGAACGCGTCGTATTCGGCCCTGGTCATGGGGCAGTTCAGGTAGTCGCCTTCTTCGGCGGGTGGGGCTGGTAAGGCGGGGGGAACTGGTGGCGTGTTGCCCGCCCGACCTGCCTCACCGGCCCGACCGGCCCACTCAGCCTGCGGTGTCCACACATTGCGGCCCCAGCGCGAGGCGCGGAAGACCTTGGACATGTCGATGGATTCGGCCAGCACGATCGGGCTGATGGCGTCGTAGAACGACAGGTGTTCGTCGCCCACCATGGCCTGGATGTCCTGCGACAGCGCGTCGGAAGTGAGCGGGCCGGTGGCAATGATCACGGGCGACCATTCGCCGCCCGGCACCCGCGCCACTTCCCCGCGCTCGACCCGGATGCGCGGATGCTCTTGGACCGCCGCCGTCACCGCCTTCGAGAACTCGTGGCGATCGACCGCCAGCGCGGCGCCCGCCGGCACCCGCGTGGCGTCGGCCGCGCGCATGATCAGCGAACCCAGCCGCCGCATCTCTTCTTTGATTAAGCCAACGGCATTGTCGAGCTTGTCGGCGCGAAAGGAGTTGCTGCACACCAGCTCGGCGAGGCCGTCGGTCTGATGCACCGCGGTGGGTTTCACCAGCCGCATCTCATGAATCGTGACGTCGGCGCCAGACTCGGCCGCCTGCCAGGCCGCTTCGCACCCGGCCAGGCCGCCACCAATAATGTGAATCACCGAATCAGGATACTCGACTCCCGACTCCCGGCTCCCGGCTGTAGTGCCTATACCGCCTTCGTCTTCCACCACCCACGGCGGAAGACGATGCCGCTCACCACCGCCAGCGTCGAGAACGCCACGGTCATCGCCATGTAGACACCTTGCGGCCCCATCCCGAAGTAGATCGCCAGCAGCCAGGCCAGCGGGATCTGCCACGCCCAGAAGCAGCCGAGGTTGATCCACGTCGGCGTCCACGTGTCGCCGGCGCCGTTGAACGCCTGCGTCAGCACCAGCCCGTACGCGAAGAACACGAACCCGCCGCTGACAATGCGCAGGCAGGCAACCGCGTTCGGGGCCACCGCGGGATCACCCGTGAAGATCGCCACGATTTGCGGGGAGAAGATCACGAACACCGCCCCGACCAGACCCAGCACGAGCGCGTTGTACTTGGCGGCCGTCCACACCGCCTCCTCGGCCCGCCCCGGCTTGCCGGCGCCGAGCGCCTGCCCCACCATGGTCGCCGCCGCGTTGCCAAATCCCCACGCCGGCATCATGGCGAAGATCACGATCCGGATGCCAATGGTGTAGCCGGCCAGCGCCTCGCTGCCGAAGGTGGCGATGAGCCGCACCAGGCCGATGTAGCTCGACGTGTCGATCAGGATCTGCAGAAAGCCGGAACCACTGAGGCGGCACACATTCCACATCACGGCCGGCACCAGCTCGATGTGGCGCCGCCTGATATGAATGCGGCTACGGCCGGACCACAGGGTCCACAACTGGATGAGCACGGCAATGCCACGGCCGATGTTGGTCGCCACGGCCGCGCCGGTGACGCCCAATTCCGGGAACGGCCCCAGGCCGAAGATCAGGACCGGGTCCATCACCATGTTGATGGCGTTGCCGATCCACAGCACCCGCATGGCAATGGCCGGATCGCCCGCGCCGCGGAAAATCGCATTGGTCAGGTACAGGAGCGTCACGGTCGCGTTGCCGGCGAACATCACCTGCATGTAGCCCAACGACGACTCGATCATCGAGGGCGTGGCACCCATCACGCGCATCAGCCGTTCGGCGTTGAAAAAGCCCAGCAGTCCTACGGCGATCGAGACGATCAAACCGAGCGCAATGGCCTGTGCCGCCGCCTGCGCCGCGCCCTCGTCATCCTTTTCGCCGATCCGCCGCGCCACCACGGCCGTCGCGCCAATGCCCAGGCCCATGGCGACCGTGTAGACGATGGTGAGCAGGGATTCGGTGACGCCGACCGTGGCCACCGCGTCGGCGCTGACGCGGGCGACGAAGAAGACGTCGACCACGGCGAACAGCGACTCCATGGCCATCTCGAGCACCATGGGCACCGACAGCAGCACCAGGGCCGAGCCCACCGGCCCGACGGTGTAGTCGCGGTCCGAGCCGCGGATCGCCTCCTTGACGAGGACCCACCAGCGCTTCACGAATCTGAGCCTACGTCTGGCTGGCGAAGAACTCGCGCGTGAGCTTGCGCAGCAGCGCAATCGAGCCGAGCACCGCAATCAGGTTGGGAATCGCCATCAGGCCGTTCAGCGTGTCGGCCACGTCCCACACGAGGTGCAGCGACCCCACCGCGCCCAGGTAGATGAACACCAGCCACAGCAGGCGGTACGGCATGGTGGCCTTCGCGCCGAACAGGTAGACGATGCCCGTCTCGCCGTAGTAGCTCCACCCAATCACCGTGGAGAACGCGAACAGCACCAGGCTGGTGGTGACGACGATGTTGCCCCAGGACCCGGGCAAGCCGACCGCAAACGCCTCGCCCGCCAGGGCGGCGCCGGTGGCCCCGCCCGACCACACGCCGGTAACAAGGATCACCATGCCCGTCGTCGTGCACACCAGGATGGTGTCGACGAACACCTCGAAGATGCCGTACAGACCCTGGCGAACCGGATGGTCGGTGCGAGCCGCCGAGTGCACCATCGGCGCGCTGCCCAGCCCGGCCTCGTTCGAGAACAGCCCGCGCGCAATGCCGTAGCGCATGGCGAGCATGATCGTGGACCCGGCAAAGCCGCCGGTCGCGGCCGCGCCCGAGAAGGCGCTCGAGAACACCAGTGACAGGGCCGCGGGAATCTCGCCGGCAAACCGCACCAGGATGAACAGGCCGCCGCCGAGATAGAAGATGGCCATGAACGGCACGAGATACTCGGTGAACTGGCCGATGCGCTTGATGCCGCCGAGGATGACGGCCGCGGTGAGGGCGGCCAGGACCACGCCCGTGATCGACGGGCTCAATCCAAACGACGCCTGCAAGCTGGCGGCGACCGAATTGGATTGCACCATGTTGCCGATGCCGAAGGCGGCGAGCGCCACCAGGCCGGCGAAGATGGTGCCGAGCCACGGCAGGCCGAGGCCCTTCTTCAGGACGTACATCGCGCCACCGCGCATCTGGCCGGTGTCGTCTTTTTCGCGATAGTGCAGCGCGATCACGATCTCGGCGAACTTCGTGCACATGCCCAGCACGCCCGACACCCAGAGCCAGAACAGCGCGCCCGGGCCGCCGATGGATATGGCGGTCGCGACACCGGCGATGTTGCCGACGCCGACAGTCGAGGCCAAAGCGGTGGCCACGGCCTGGAACGGCGAGACCTCCCCGGGACCGGCGGCCTTCTGGGTCAGTTTGCCGAGCACTTCGCGCAGCGCGAAGCCAAGGTAGCGGAACTGGACGCCGCCGGTGAGGATCGTGAGCAGCAGGCCGGTGCCGACGAGCAGCACGATCATCGGCCAGCCCCACACGTACCCGTTCAGCCAGCCATTCGCGGCGGTAATTGTCTCGATCATGGTGGGAACATCTTATGCGGGCTTGTCGTCCAGACGGCGAACTTCGCTATGTCCTTGGCGATCTGGGCATGACTGCCTTGACCTCACCCTTTGGCAAGGTGCTCTAAGTGAAGGGAATCGAGGCGTCGAGTGATAACCGGATCGGCGGGGTTTGTGGGCCTGGGTCAAGCGGCGGGCCGCAAGGCCCGTCCGCTTGACCCGCTGGTTGGGCGACAGCGTTCCAACTAGACCCGTGACGCCTCGATGACACTGAAAGGCGTCTGGGTAGGCATGACCCGCTCAAGTTTGAAGCCGCCTGCTGCCAGCAGTTCTCGATACTCCGATTCGGTGCGCTCTCTGCCGGTCAACAAAACGAGCATGTTCAAATCCATCGCTTGCGCCATGCTCGGCGAGTTATCGGGCGGGATGACCATTTCAACCAAGAGGAGCTTTCCATTCGCCTTCAATGCCTGATGGCAGTTTCTGAGTATTGTGGTGCACTCCGTGTCGCTCCAGTCATGGATGATCTGCTTGAGCACATGGATATCAGCCCCAGGCGGAACGAACTCGAAGAAGTCGCCGGTGACCACCTCGGTTTGTTGTTCTATTCGCCACGGCCGCGCCGGTGACGCCCAATTCCGGGAACGGCCCCAGGCCGAAGATCAGGACCGGGTCCATCACCATGTTGATGGCGTTGCCGATCCACAGCACCCGCATGGCAATGGCCGGATCGCCCGCGCCGCGGAAAATCGCATTGGTCAGGTACAGGAGCGTCACGGTCGCGTTGCCGGCGAACATCACCTGCATGTAGCCCAACGACGACTCGATCATCGAGGGCGTGGCACCCATCACGCGCATCAGCCGTTCGGCGTTGAAAAAGCCCAGCAGTCCTACGGCGATCGAGACGATCAAACCGAGCGCAATGGCCTGTGCCGCCGCCTGCGCCGCGCCCTCGTCATCCTTTTCGCCGATCCGCCGCGCCACCACGGCCGTCGCGCCAATGCCCAGGCCCATGGCGACCGTGTAGACGATGGTGAGCAGGGATTCGGTGACGCCGACCGTGGCCACCGCGTCGGCGCTGACGCGGGCGACGAAGAAGACGTCGACCACGGCGAACAGCGACTCCATGGCCATCTCGAGCACCATGGGCACCGACAGCAGCACCAGGGCCGAGCCCACCGGCCCGACGGTGTAGTCGCGGTCCGAGCCGCGGATCGCCTCCTTGACGAGGACCCACCAGCGCTTCACGAATCTGAGCCTACGTCTGGCTGGCGAAGAACTCGCGCGTGAGCTTGCGCAGCAGCGCAATCGAGCCGAGCACCGCAATCAGGTTGGGAATCGCCATCAGGCCGTTCAGCGTGTCGGCCACGTCCCACACGAGGTGCAGCGACCCCACCGCGCCCAGGTAGATGAACACCAGCCACAGCAGGCGGTACGGCATGGTGGCCTTCGCGCCGAACAGGTAGACGATGCCCGTCTCGCCGTAGTAGCTCCACCCAATCACCGTGGAGAACGCGAACAGCACCAGGCTGGTGGTGACGACGATGTTGCCCCAGGACCCGGGCAAGCCGACCGCAAACGCCTCGCCCGCCAGGGCGGCGCCGGTGGCCCCGCCCGACCACACGCCGGTAACAAGGATCACCATGCCCGTCGTCGTGCACACCAGGATGGTGTCGACGAACACCTCGAAGATGCCGTACAGACCCTGGCGAACCGGATGGTCGGTGCGAGCCGCCGAGTGCACCATCGGCGCGCTGCCCAGCCCGGCCTCGTTCGAGAACAGCCCGCGCGCAATGCCGTAGCGCATGGCGAGCATGATCGTGGACCCGGCAAAGCCGCCGGTCGCGGCCGCGCCCGAGAAGGCGCTCGAGAACACCAGTGACAGGGCCGCGGGAATCTCGCCGGCAAACCGCACCAGGATGAACAGGCCGCCGCCGAGATAGAAGATGGCCATGAACGGCACGAGATACTCGGTGAACTGGCCGATGCGCTTGATGCCGCCGAGGATGACGGCCGCGGTGAGGGCGGCCAGGACCACGCCCGTGATCGACGGGCTCAATCCAAACGACGCCTGCAAGCTGGCGGCGACCGAATTGGATTGCACCATGTTGCCGATGCCGAAGGCGGCGAGCGCCACCAGGCCGGCGAAGATGGTGCCGAGCCACGGCAGGCCGAGGCCCTTCTTCAGGACGTACATCGCGCCACCGCGCATCTGGCCGGTGTCGTCTTTTTCGCGATAGTGCAGCGCGATCACGATCTCGGCGAACTTCGTGCACATGCCCAGCACGCCCGACACCCAGAGCCAGAACAGCGCGCCCGGGCCGCCGATGGATATGGCGGTCGCGACACCGGCGATGTTGCCGACGCCGACAGTCGAGGCCAAAGCGGTGGCCACGGCCTGGAACGGCGAGACCTCCCCGGGACCGGCGGCCTTCTGGGTCAGTTTGCCGAGCACTTCGCGCAGCGCGAAGCCAAGGTAGCGGAACTGGACGCCGCCGGTGAGGATCGTGAGCAGCAGGCCGGTGCCGACGAGCAGCACGATCATCGGCCAGCCCCACACGTACCCGTTCAGCCAGCCATTCGCGGCGGTAATTGTCTCGATCATGGTGGGAACATCTTATGCGGGCTTGTCGTCCAGACGGCGAACTTCGCTATGTCCTTGGCGATCTGGGCATGACTGCCTTGACCTCACCCTTTGGCAAGGTGCTCTAAGTGAAGGGAATCGAGGCGTCGAGTGATAACCGGATCGGCGGGGTTTGTGGGCCTGGGTCAAGCGGCGGGCCGCAAGGCCCGTCCGCTTGACCCGCTGGTTGGGCGACAGCGTTCCAACTAGACCCGTGACGCCTCGATGACACTGAAAGGCGTCTGGGTAGGCATGACCCGCTCAAGTTTGAAGCCGCCTGCTGCCAGCAGTTCTCGATACTCCGATTCGGTGCGCTCTCTGCCGGTCAACAAAACGAGCATGTTCAAATCCATCGCTTGCGCCATGCTCGGCGAGTTATCGGGCGGGATGACCATTTCAACCAAGAGGAGCTTTCCATTCGCCTTCAATGCCTGATGGCAGTTTCTGAGTATTGTGGTGCACTCCGTGTCGCTCCAGTCATGGATGATCTGCTTGAGCACATGGATATCAGCCCCAGGCGGAACGAACTCGAAGAAGTCGCCGGTGACCACCTCGGTTTGTTGTTCTATTCCCTGGCTCTTGAGCGATTCCCCCGCTGTGGCAGTGACGCGTGGCAAATCGAACAGAATGCCTCGCATCTTGGGGTTTGCCTTCAGTATCGCGGCCAGAAGGATGCCGTGCGCTCCGACATCTACTACCTTTTGACAGTTCGCGAAGTCATAGATGCGTATTACTTCGTCGGAGACAGCCGCCGAGAGGTCGCCCATCGCCCCGTTGAAATACTCGCCCTCTTCGGGATTCTTCGAATACCAATCCCAGAGCTCCATGCCGAGGGCTGGCTTGCACATCGGCTTGCCAGTCTTGATTGCCTCGTACATCTTTCCCCAAGGCTGCCAATGCCCCGGGGCTGTTTCAGCAACGGCGAAGTTCCTTACCGAACCGGGGACGCTTGAGCGCAACGTATCTCCCAACGGCGTCAGCCCAAAGCGGTCCTGTTTGTCCATCGTGAAGACACCGATGCTTGCAAGCATGCGCATGAGGCGGAAGAGGGCCTGTGGATCAGCACCTACAGCCTTAGCGACTTCACTGCTTGTTCTCGGGCCGTCCGCAAGCTGATCAGAGACGCCAAGCCTGGCCGCGGTTCCGACAGCTTGGCTTACCCAATAGCCCGTGATGATTTGAAGCATTCGTGCTGGTGGCGGAAGTTCGTTGCTCATCAACATCTCCTGGTTGTGTGCGCTGGTGCGCTCGCGCAATTATGGGTTCTGTCGCCCAACGTCGCCCCTTCAGCCGCGGCGGCTCATCATCAGGCCGGCCGCCGCCGGCGGCAAGCGGTTGTTGGGCTGCCAGATCCTCACCGCCTGTTGAACTTCTGCGCCCGGCGACCCGTGCCGACTTCGGCCGTGTATACGTTGCCGTCCGAATCGATAGCAAGGTTGTGCAAGAAGATGAACTGACCGGCGTACCGACCGATTCGGCCGAATTTACTAACTTCGGTGAGTGTCTGCCGGTCGAAGATGTGGATCTTTCCGTTGCCAGCATCGGCTACGTACAGGTACTGCTGTGCTGTGTCGCGCGAGAAGGCGAGGGCCATAGCCGTGCCCAGTAGCTGAGTCGAACGTTCCACGAACACCTCGCGTTCGAATGTCCCCGTTGTGGAAAACACCTGAACTCGATTGTTCCGTCGATCGGCGACATAGACGTGACCGTCGGTCGAGACGCGAATGCCATGCACGGTGTTGAACTGCTTCGACGGATCACCGGAGTACTGTGGCGTGTTCGGAGCGTTATCGGCGGGAGTCGCCCCGTAGGCGCCCCACATCCGCTTGAACGCTCCGGTATCAGCGTCGAAGACGATGACGCGTCGGTTCACGTAGCCGTCGGCAACGTATAGTTCGTTCGTCGACGGGTACACGAACATGTCAGCGGCGTTGTTAAGGTTGGCCGTATCCAGGCTTCCCTTACTCTGGCCGCGTCTGCCAATCTGCATGAGGAACTTGCCGTCGCGTGTGAACTTGAGAAGCTGGTTTTCTGTCCTTTGCGGAAGCCTCGGGCCACCAGCCGACGAGACCCACACGTTGTCCTTGTCGTCCACGTGAATGCCGTGCTCATCAGCGGGCCATTCGTACCCCTCCCCGGGCCCTCCCCAACCTTGGACGTAGACGCCCTGTGCGGTGAACTCCATGACGGGCGGAGCGGGCCGGCAGCACTCGGCGTCGGCATTCAGCGCTTTTTCGTCCGTTTCCAGGGACCACGGGCGCTGGAGTATCCACACGTGGTCGCGTGAATCAACGGCGATGCCGGATACCTGGCCAAGCGTCCACTGCTTCGGCAGCCGGGGCCAAGCCGCATCAACTGAGTAAGCAGGCACGCGTCGACCCTGGGCGTCGACGCGAGTCTCGCTCAGTTCTTGCGCACCGATGATGCCGAGCGCCATCGAGATCCAAACAGCATGAATGACTCCGCGCATGCCCTACCCCGTGTTTCTCAAGCACCGCAATTGGTCGTGCCAGCCCAACGTCATATGGGTGTCCGGCGCCATTTGCCGCGGGGATTATCTTCGCCTTTCGAACCGGCCGCAACTGGTTCTGTGGACACCAAATCGTCCATCCGGACCGCATTTGACCCCTCGAATTGCCGCGAGCGCGATAAGTCAGGAAATCCGATGGTTGGGTCGCGGACGCGAATCCACAGATTGGCGGCAACCGGAGTTGCCAAACCGACAACTGCGGTGGCATTTCACGCGATCGCTCACGGCCACCTTGCTCGCCGAACTATGCGCGCCGATCTGCGCGCGCAGCTGGAGAAGGCCGAGGCCCTGCCGCTCGGTCGGCTCTTCGCGAAGGAGGTCCGGCTAACCACCTTCGCCAAGGCTACGGTGGTCACGCCATCGCCCGCCGGTGATCTATGCGGACTTCTTGGCCTTCTTCGCCGCGGTCTTCTTCTTCGCCGGCGCCTTCGCCGCCTTGCGGCCGCGGGCCGGCCTCTTTGACTTCGACATGCCCGCGCGCGCACCCAGCAGTTCGACAGCGGCCGCCATGGTGACGACCTCCACCTGCGTACCCTTCGGCACCGAGGCGTTGGTGGTGCCGTCGGTCACATAGGGACCGTAGCGGCCATCGAGGATGCGCACGTTCTCGCCGCTGTCGGGATGCTTGCCGAGCGCCTTCAGTTCCTTGGGCTCGGCGCGCTGGCGCCGGCCCGACTTCTTCGGCTGCGCCAGCAGTTCCTTCGCCCGCTCCAACCCGATCGCGTAAACATCGTCGGTCTCTTCGAGCGAGCGGAACTCGGTGCCGTGCTTCACGTACGGGCCAAAGCGGCCGACGTTGGCCAAGATCGGCTCGCCGTCTTCGCCGCGGCCGAGTTCGCGCGGCAGCGACAACAGCTTCAGCGCGACTTCGAGGGTAATGGTTTCCTCGGTGTGGTCTCGCCCGAGCGACGCGCGGCGCGGCTTGATGTCGCGGTCTTCCGGCGTCTCGCCAAGCTGCACGTAGGCGCCGAAGCGGCCGTGCATCACGTACACGTGCTGGCCGCTCACCGGGTCGACGCCCAGCGACTTCGGCCCCTGGGCCTTGGCCTTGAGCAGCGCGATGGCTTTCTCGATCGTGAGGTCGGCGGGCGCAAGATCTTCCGGCAACGACGCGCGCGGACCGCCGTCGGCCTGCGATCCCATCTGCAGGAACGGGCCGTAGCGGCCAATGCGCACGCGAATCGGCAGGTTGCTGTCGGGATCGACGCCAAGCTCGATGATCGGGTACTCGATCGCCTGGCCCTTGTCCTCGACCAGGTGCTCGAGGCCGGGGTGCTTGCCGTCGCCGCGGTAGAACTCGGCGAGGAACACCAGCCAGTCTTTTTCGCCGTTGGAGATCTTGTCGAGGATCTCTTCCATTTCCGCGGTGAACGCCAGGTCGACGTAATCGCCGAAGTGGTTGCGCAGCAGGCGGGTGACCGCAAACGCGGTGAAGCTCGGGACCAGCGCCTTGCCCTGGCGCGAGATGTAGCCCCGGCGCTGGATCGTAGCCACCGTCGGCGCGTAGGTCGACGGCCGGCCAATGCCCTCTTCTTCGAGCTTCTTGACCAGCGACGCCTCGGTGTAGCGTGCCGGCGGCGACGTCTGGTGCCCCTTGGCGTCGAGCCCCAGCAGGATCAGGTCCTGATCCATTTTGTCCGGCGACCACACCTGGTCACCCACCGACAGCTTCGGCAGCACCGTGTCCTGCTCGAGCAGTTCGGCCGACGGGTCGTCCGATCCTTCGACATACGCGCGCAGGTAGCCGGCAAACTCGATGGCCTTGCCGCTGGCGTTGAACGTCGCCGGCGTGCCGTTGCCGGTTTCGCCGGTGATCTCCACCGACGTGCGCAGCAGCTTGGCGTCGGCCATCTGCGACGCGACCGCGCGCTTCCAGATCAGGTCGTACACGCGCATCTCGTCGCTCTCGAGAATGCGCTCGAGCGACGCCGGCGTGCGGCGGAAGTCGGTGGGGCGAATGGCTTCGTGCGCTTCCTGCGCATTGCGGACCTTCGTCTGGTACTGCCGCGGGCCCTTGTGATAGTCGGCGCCGTACAACTCGACCACCGCGTGCTCCGCTTCGACGAGCGCCTTGTTGCTGAGGGTCGTCGAGTCGGTTCGGTGATACGAAATCAAACCTTCGAGGTCGCCGCCGCCGAGGTCCATGCCCTGGAACAGCCGCTGCGCGATCTGCATGGTGCGCTCGGACGAGAAGCCGAGCTTGCGGTTGGCTTCCTGCTGGAGCGTCGAGGTCGTGAAGGGCGGAGCCGGCCGCTGGGCGTAAGGCTTCTCCTCGACGCCGGTGACCGACCACGGCAGCCGGCGCATGAGGCCGTCGCGCAGTTCGCTCGCGGTCGTCTCGTCCAGCAGGCGCACGGACGTCGACTCGAGCTGGCCCTTGCTGTCGAAGTCCTTGCCGGTGGCGACCCGCTGGCCGCCAAGCTTGGCGAGCGTGGCGGAGAAATCGACCGCGCCGCCGCGCAACTTCGCCTCGAGGTCCCAGTAACTCGCGGTGCGGAACGCCAGTCGCTCTTCCTCGCGCTCGACAATCACACGCACGGCGACGCTCTGCACGCGCCCGGCGCTCAGGCCGGTCTGCACCTTCTTCCACAACACCGGCGACAGCGTGTAGCCGTACAAGCGATCGAGGATGCGGCGGCTTTCTTGCGCGCGAACGAGGTTCTCGTCGATGCCGTGCTGCTCGGCCAGCGCCGCCTTCACGGCCTCTTCGGTGATTTCATGAAAGACGATGCGGCGAACCTTGACCTTGGGCTTGAGCAGCTCTTTCAAGTGCCAGCTGATCGCCTCGCCTTCACGGTCGGGGTCGGTCGCGAGAATCAGTTCCGACGCGTCCTTCATCGCGGCCTTGAGCGCCGCGACGTTCTTCTTCTTGTCGCCGGGGACCACGTAGTAC
>CAYGMD010000072.1:0-21775 GCA_964350785.1 uncultured Acidobacterium sp.
GTGGTGGAGCAGCGGCATGTTGGCCGGGTCGTAGAGGCCGCCGGGCTGCATGCGGTGCGACAGCAGCTGCTCGGCCTTCGCCATGCCGGTCTCGGTCAGCGTCGCCGTCTTGTTCTTTTCGTCGACGATGTAGTCGCCCGAGGCTTCGAGGCGCTCGCGGTCCTCGCCCTTGGTCTGGCCCTGGTGCACTTCGCCGCGCGTCAGCTTGGGAATGATGCGGTCGACCTCGTAATAGAGGTCGGTGGATTCTTCCGCCGGGCCCGAGATGATCAGCGGCGTGCGCGCCTCGTCGATCAGGATGCTGTCGACTTCGTCGACGATCGCGAAGTGATGGCCGCGCTGGACCATCGCCCCGAGATCGAACTTCATGTTGTCGCGCAGGTAGTCGAAGCCGAACTCGTTGTTGGTGCCGTAGGTGATGTCGCAGCCGTAGGCGACCTGGCGCTGCTGGTCGTTGAGGTCGTGCTGAATCACGCCGACCGTCATGCCGAGAAAGCGGTAGAGCCGGCCCATCCACTCCGAATCGCGGCGGGCGAGGTAGTCGTTGACGGTGACGACGTGGACGCCCTTGCCGGCGAGCGCGTTCAAGTAGGCGGGGAGCGTCGCGACCAGCGTCTTGCCTTCGCCGGTCTTCATCTCGGCGATGGTGCCCTGGTGGAGCACCATGCCGCCGATCAGCTGCACGTCGTAGTGCCGCATGCTGAGGATGCGGCGGCCAGCCTCGCGCACGACGGCAAACGCCTCGGGCAGCAGGTCGTTGATGGTCTCGCCGTTGGCGAGCCGGGTCCGGAACTCCGCCGTCTTGCCCTTGAGCTGGTCGTCGCTCAGGGTTTTGATGCGGGCTTCGAACGCGTTGACCTCGGCTACGCGCGGGCGCAGTTTCTTCAGGTCGCGATCGTTTTGACTGCCGAGGACTTTAGTAAGGAGCTGACCAAACATGATGGGAAAAAGGCAGGATGCCTATCTCCCGATTATACAGGGCTTGGGGCCTGGGACTTGGGACTTGAATTCAGAAACCCGAGGCCAAGCCTCAAGCCCCAGGCCTCAAGCCTAATTTCCGCTGGCGCGGCGGGGGCTGAGCAGGAGCTGGAGCGGGTTCAGGATGCGGCCATTGGCGCGCACCTCGTAGTGCAGGTGCGAGCCGGTCGTGCGTCCGGTGGCGCCGACCAGGCCGAGCAGGTCGCCGCGCTTCACGGCCTGGCCGGCGCGGACCTTGAAAGCCGACAGGTGACCGTAGCGGGTTTCGATGCCGTAACCGTGATCGATGACAACCAGGTTGCCGTAGTTGCCGGCGGCCGCGGCGCTGGCGATCTTGCCGTCGGCGGTGGCATAGACCGGGTCGCCCTTGTCGGCCGAGATGTCGAGGCCGGGGTGGAAGTCTTTTTCGCCGGTAAGCGGGTCGGCGCGGTTGCCCATGCTCGACGACAGCCAGCCGTGCGTCGGCCAGATGGACGGCGTCGCGGCGGCAAGCGAGTTGCGCTTGTCGACGTTCGAACGCACCGTTTGCAGACGGATTTCAAGTCCCTGCAGCAAATCCTTGAGGACGCTGAACGTGTTTTCCGGCGAGGCGAGCCCCGGCGTGACGCTGGTCAGAGCCGAGCTGGCCGTCGGACCGCCCATGGCGCGGTTTTTCACCACGGCGGGCAGCTTGTCCATGGAGTTCTGCAGGGCGGGGTCGAGCGCGGCCTTGGCGCCGAGGTCCGACATGGTGCTCTGGAGGGCGACAATCTGGCCGGCCAGCGTTTCGGTGGCGGCGCGGTAGTTGGCGTTCTCGAGTTCCAGGGTTTCCCGCGATGCGAATAACTCCGCGACGTCGTACCGCGCCTTGAAGGCGGCGCCCACGCCAACCAACAGCGGCAGGCCGGTAGCGATCGAAACCACTGCAACTGCCAGCTTCACGCTGATCGTGAAACGGCGCACGACACCCGTCGTGCGGTCGGCCAGAACAATGGTGTATCGCTTAGAGAGCATCAAGTACCTGGGTAATTTGGGGTTCCCGTCCGAACGACGCGAATCCGTAAGGCTAACACGGCCCCTTGGGGATCATGAAGCCCAAACTGCCGGGGCCGCGCCGATTTTCGCCTTGTGATCGCCTCAAAGACCTCGCGCTGAGCGGATCGATCGGCCCAGGGAACGGAAAGCGGCGCCAGTTCACCAGATCGTTCGTACGTGCGGGTAGTCGTGCAGCCGGGCGTCCTTCGTCACCACAGTGGCCGACAGCGACCGCGCCGTCGCGACGATGACCTGATCGTGACCCACCAAATCCAGGCGTGCGTGTCAAGAACGACCGGCATCCCACACCTCACCCGTGCTGAAGGGGTCACCCGACTCGGAGACAATGCTGCCGGCGAGCGATCGCGTCCGCCTGGAGGCGGCGATGGGGACCAGCCGGGCGACCGGGTGTCCGCGCTTGGTAATCACGATCGGCCGGCGGCTGGCCGCCACCTCGTCCAGCGTCTGCAGGCAGACGTCCTTGAATTTTCCGGCGGCGATGCTTCGCATAGCCGATATATAGCCATGGCCATATGGCCATGTCAATCGGACCTTGCCGGATCGGCTCTCGAGCGGTTCGGTCATGATGGGGTCTCCACGAATCGGTATTGCAGGGCTTCGGAGAGATGGTCGGTGGCGACCGCCTCTGCCCCGGCGAGATCAGCCACGGTGCGTGCCACGCGGACAATGCGGTGGAAGCCGCGCGCGGAGAGGTGGAGCTTCTCGGCGGAGCGCTCCAGCAATCGTCGCCCGGCGGCGCTGAGCGGCGCGTGTTTCTTCAACTCCGCGCCCGCCAGGTGCGCGTTGACGCGCGCCCGCGCGCCACGCGCCAGCTGCCGGGCGCGCGCCGCGAGGACGCGCGCGCGCACCGCCGCCGACGATTCGCCGGCGGGACCCTCGGTCAGCGCGGCGATCGGCACGGCCTCGACTTCGACAATCAGGTCGAGGCGATCGCGCAGCGGGCCCGACAGCCGCCCGCGATAGCGCGCCGTCTGTTGCGGCGTGCAGCGGCACTGGCGCTTCGGGTCACCCTGGTACCCACAGGGGCAAGGATTCATGGCCGCGACCAGCACGAAGCGCGCGGGGAACATCACCGACCGCAAGGCGCGCGACACCGTGATGCGGCCCTCCTCGATCGGCTGGCGCAACGCCTCGAGCACGCGCCGATCGAACTCCGGCATCTCGTCCAGGAACAACACGCCGTGATGGGCGAGGCTGACCTCGCCCGGCCGCGGCGTGGAGCCGCCGCCCACCAGCGCCACGTCTGAGATGGTGTGATGCGGCGCGCGAAAGGGCCGCTCGGTGAGCAGGCCCACGCCGGGACGCAGCTGCCCGGCGACCGAATGAATGGTGGTCGCCTCGATGGCCTCGTCAAACGTCAGCGGAGGCAGGATGCCGGGCAGGCGGCGCGCCAACATCGTCTTGCCGGCGCCCGGCGGGCCGATCATCAGCAGGTTGTGGCCGCCGGCCGCCGCCACTTCAAGCGCGCGGCGCGCAAACGCCTGGCCGTGGAGGTCGGACAGATCTAGATCAAGGGTGCCAGGGGTGCCAAGGGGGCCAAGGGTGCCAAGGGGGCCTGGGGTGCTGGGAGCCGGCCATGCGTCGGGCGGCTGGTTCAACCGGGTGACCGCTTCGACCAGCGACCGCACCGGAAGCAGCCTCAGGCCGGTGACGACGGCGGCTTCGGCGAGGTTGTCGTGGGGCAGCAGCAGGGCGCGGGCGCCGTGGCGGCGGGCCTCGGCGGCAATCGCCAGCATGCCGCGCGCCGGCTGAATGGCGCCGTCCAGCGACAGCTCGCCGACGTGCACGATGCCCGCGAGGCTGGCCGGCTGCACCTTGCCGGTGGCCGCCAGCATGCCGAGCGCAATGGGGAGGTCGAAAGCCGGACCCGCCTTGCGCACGTCGCCCGGCGCGAGATTGATCGTGATGCGGTGGGCGGGGAACTCGTACCCCGAGTTGCGAATGGCCGCGCGCACGCGGTCGCGGCTTTCGCGGACACTCGCGTCGGGCAGCCCCACCAACTGGAAGTGGGGGAGCCCGAAACTAACGTCGATTTCAACCTGCACCCGGCAGGCCTCGATCCCGATGACGGTGGCGCTTTCGACGGTTGCCAGCATGCGCACCACGGTGCAATCGGGTTGCCGCCGGAGCCCGCCGGGATTGCCACGCAAATCCAGCGGCTGCACGGAAACCCGACGGACGGCGTCGCAGAAACCGACATGCCGGCCCCTCTGTCACAGCGCAGATTCTGCGCCCGGGAGCTGTTCCTACGGCCGCGGCAGCCGACCTGCAGTTTGTGACTGATCACCGCGCCGAGGTCACCGACCTGCGCGGCAAGGTCGAAGACCTGCTGGGCCGGGTCAGCGACACCGACGCCAAGATTGCCGACATCGAGGCCCGCCGCAAGATGGTGGAAGACGTCCAGACGCGCGCCAACGCCATCACCAACCTCCTTGACGACATCAACGTCAACCTCGAGATGCTGGGCGAACAGCGCGCCGTGATCGATCACGTCGGCGAGAAGCTGGCGCGGCTCGATTTCATGGTGTGCCGCCCTTCTGGCACTGTCCGGCGGCACTAAAGTGCCGCCCTTCTGGCACTACTGGTTGGCGTTTCTCGAGGTGGGCGGCTGGACGACGAGCCGGTCGCCGACGTTCAGCCTGGTGCCGCGCATCTTGTTCCAGCGCTGGAGCTGGGCCACCGACGCGCCGGTCTTCCGGGAAATCGCCGACAGCGTGTCGCCGGCGCGCACCCGGTAAGTCTTGGCGGCGGCCGGCTCCGGCAACGCCGCGGTTTCCGCCAGAATCTCGTCCACCGTCGCTGCCGCGGCTTTCTCGAGGTCGGCCGACGACGCACGGGCCAGCAGCGTGGACGACGGCATGCGCGGAATGATCAGCTTGGCGCCCAGCTTCACGCGCGAGTTCATCTTCAGGTAGTTGGCTTCGGCCAAGTCGGTGCGGTTCACGCGCAGCTTCTTGGCAATCGTGGCGAGGGTCTCGCCCTTCTTGACCGTGTGCCACTGCATCGCGTTCAACTGGCTCGGCACCGACGCCGCCAGGCCCTCTTGCACGCGGTCGGCCGTCCCTTGCGGCACGCGGAGCGAGTACCGGCCGGCCTTGACCGGGGTCGTCCACCGGCGATATTCGGGGTTGAGCTTCTGGATGTCGTCGACGGCCACGCCGGCCCACTCGGCGACCCGCCGCAGGTCGAGCGCGGGCGGGGCCATCACCGTCTCGGTGGCGGGCAACACCATGGGCTCGATGTCGAAGCCGTATTGCGCGGGGTTCTTGGCAATGATCACGGCGGCCAGGATCATCGGCACGTAGTCGCGCGTCTCGCGGGGCAGGAACTTCGTGGTGGCGCTCAGTTGCCAGAAATCGTTCTTGCGGCTGCGGGTCAGCGCCCGCTTCACGCGGCCGGGACCGCCGTTGTACGAGGCCATGGCCAGGTGCCAGTCCTCGAACATGCCGTGCAGCGTCTTGAGGTACTTCGCCGCGGCCAGCGTGGCTTTTTCGGCGTCGGCGCGCTCGTCGATATACCAGTCCGCCTTCAGCCCGTTCTCGAGCGCGGTGCCGCGCATGAACTGCCATACGCCGCGCGCCTGGGCCCGCGACAGCGCCGACGGCTTGAAGGCGCTTTCGATCAACGGGATGTAGGCCAGATCCAGCGGCAGGCCCTCGGCCCGGAAGGTGGCCTGGATCATCGGCAGGTACTGGGCGCCGCGCGACAGGCCCTCGGTGAGGAACTCGCGCAGCCGTCCCTGGAAGAGCTCGACGTATCGCAGCACGCGGTCGTTGGTGGGGATCGGAATGTCGTGCGCCGTCGTCTCGAGATCGGCCTCGACCGCCTCGGCCGTGGCCAGTGTCGGCTTGGCGGTGTCGAAGGTCGAGATGGCCAGCAGCGCGTCGATGGAGGCCGGCTCGGTCTTGGTTTCGGTAAAGCCGTCGCCCTTGGCCAGCGCGCCCTGTTCGAGGACGCTGATGCGATCGACCAGCCGGTCGAAGTGCTCGCGGAGCCGCGCGTCGGCGCGGGCGCCGTCGGCCGACTCGAGGAGGAGGTCGAGCGAACGATCGAACTCGCTGCGCGCGCGTTCGAGGTGCCCGAGCGTCAACTCCCGCTGGGCCGTCGCGAAATGACGGTCAGACTCGGCAATGAGAAGGGTAACTGGATCCGGCAGCGGTGGCGCCACCTGGGGCGGCGCGACGACGGCCACCGGTGTCTGCGGAACGACCTTGGCTGTCTTGGCGCCCGAGCCCGTGACGCAGCCGGCCAGCACGGTCGTGCAGCAGAGCAGCGCGAGGGGGAGAGTTTGACGATTCGGCATTCGGCAGAGGTAAGGGATGACCCGAGGCAGGGTAGCACGCGCCCAACTTTTGGGTCAACCTGTTATGGCTCAGCTGTTTACAGATGGCCAGCCGGCTTCGATGAAGACCTTCGCTGCTTCACCGGCGTCGCGAGCCGAAGGGGTCACGATGGTCCGCTCGCCGATCAGGAGCTTTCGGCCCTCGCGAATCGCCAGCCGAACGTCGTCTTCGCAGACGAACTTTTCGGGGGCCACAGGTGCCAAAGGTGCCAAGGGTGCCACAGGTGCCAAAGGTGCGGCGGGTGCCAGGCCGCGCGTGGCCAGGAACTTGTCGATGCGACTGGTCAGTGCGTCGGCCGAGATGGAATCGGGCTGGGGCTTGGTCGGCGCCTTTGGCAGGGCTGGTTGGGCTGGTGGGGCAGGTAGGAAGTCACCCGCCTGACCCGCCCCACCAGCCTTACCCGCCGGAGCCGCTCGCAACTCATACGCTACGCGTTTGATGTTCAGCAGGTGCTTCGGTGAGATGTTGTCCGACGTGATGTTGCCGCCGAAGCCGCCGCACCCCAGGGTCATGGCCGGGTCCAACCCGGTCGTCAGGCCAATTGAGCCGTGGGTCGTGGGGGTGTTCACGCAAATGCGGTATGCCGGCTTATGCAGCCCGAACTCGAGGATCACCGCGTCGTTCTGCGAGTGAATCGACATGGTGTGCCCCATGCCGCCGTATTTCAGGATCTGCTTGCAGCGCTCGCACCCCTCGCGCCAGTCCTTGACGACGTAATACGACAGCACCGGGCAGAGCTTTTCGATCGAGAGCGGGAAGTCGCGGCCGACGCCCTTGAGTTCGGCAATGAGGGCGCGGGTGCCGGCCGGCGCCGCGATGCCGCACTTTTCGGCGATGTGGAGCGCCGACTTGCCGACAAACGCCGGGTTGGGCAGCCGCTGGGGCGTTACCAATTGCCTGGCCAGCGTCTCGACCTCAGCCGGCGACAGGAAGTAGCCGCCCTGGTCCTTGAACTGCCGCCTGGCTTCCCCTTCGATGGCCTCGTCCACGACGACGGAGTTGGGGGAGGAGCAGAGCACGCCGTTGTCGAACGACTTGCCGGTCAGGATGTCGTTGGCGGCCTTGCGCACGTCGGCGCTCGACTCGATGTAGCACGGCGCGTTGCCGGGGCCCACGCCGTAGGCGGGCTTGCCCGCGCTGTAGGCCGCGCGGACCAGCCCCATGCCGCCGGTGGCCAGAATCACCGACACCTCGCGCGCCTTCATCAGTTCCTGGGTGCCCTCGAGCGTGACGGTCGTCATCCAGCCGATGGCACCATCGGGCAGCCCGGCCTTGCGGCCGGCCTCGTTCATGATGTCGGCGGTGCGCGTAATGCACCGCGCGGCCGACGGATGGGGGGTCATCACCACGGCGCACCGCGCCTTGATGGCTATCAGGATCTTGTAGATTGCCGTCGAGGTGGGGTTGGTCGACGGAATGATTGCCGCGACGACGCCGAACGGCTCGGCAATCTCGATGATCTTGCGGTCGTCGATGCGGTTGACCACGCCCACCGTCTTCATGGGCTTGATGAACTCATACACCCGTTGCGACGCGAACAGGTTCTTCTGGATCTTGTCGTTGACCACGCCGAAGGTGGTCTCTTCGACGGCCAGCCGGGCCAGCGCCTCGGCCTGCGGCGCCACCGCCGTGGCCATGGCCTCGACAATGCGATCGATCTGTTCCTGGGAAAACTCGGCCAGGGTCGCCTGCGCCTCCCTGGCCCGGCGGGCGAGCGCCCGCGCCTCGGCGATCGAGGCCAGGTCCTTGTCGGTTTGGGGTGGTGAAGCAGCGGCGGCCAAAGCCTTAAGCCTTAGGCAGGATTCTTTCGACCTCGGCGTGCGGCCGGGGGATGACGTGCACCGACACCAGTTCGCCGACCCGGCGGGCGGCGGCGGCACCGGCATCGGTCGACGCCTTCACGGCGCCGACATCGCCACGCACCAGCACGGTCACGTAGCCGGCGCCGATGTATTCGGTGCCAATCAGTGCAACATTGGCCGCCTTGACCATGGCGTCGGCCGCCTCCACCGAGCCGATAAAGCCCTTCGTTTCGACCATGCCCAGAGCGTCGCGTGGAGTGTCCATCTGATTGGACTGCATGATATTCTCGTTTCACGCCCTATGCAACGGAGAGACATGGTTAGAAGATTGTGGACAGCTGCTGTACTCACGACCCTGGCGGTCACGCTGGCGGCCTGCGGCAAGGCCGAAGACACGACCCCGCCGGTGGGCACCATCGAGGTGTCCCTGTCGCGCCCGAAGGTGGCGCTCGGCAGCCCGGTCGAAGTCACCTATAAGTTCACGGCGGCCGCCAATGCCCCCAACCTGGGCGCGCGCCGCGTCTTCGTCCACTTCCTCGATGCCGACGACGAGTTGATGTGGACCGATGACCACGAGCCGCCGACCCCGACCACCGAGTGGAAGCCCGGCCAGACGGTCGAATACAAGCGGACGATGTTCGTTCCCAGCTATCCGTACGTCGGCGCGGCCAAGGTCGTGGCCGGCATCTACGCGCCCGGCACCAACGACCGCCTCAAGCTGACGAACGTCGACCGCGGCGACCGCTCCTACAAGGTCGTGGATTTCGAGCTGCTCCCGCAGACCGAGAACATCTTCGTCATCTTCAAGGACGGCTGGCACCCGGCTGAGGTGGTGGCCGAAGGCGCCGGCCGCACCGAGTGGCAGTGGACCAAGAAGGAAGCGACGCTCGCGTTCCGCAATCCCAAGCGCGATGTCGTGTTGTATCTCCAGGTGGATAACCCGGCTGCCGGCCCGAACACGGCGCAGCAGTTGACCATCACCGTGGGGGATCAGGTGCTGGCGACGGTGCCGCTCGGCGCCACCGAATCGCCGGTCCGCACTTACGCCGTGACCGCCGCGCAGCTCGGGACCGGGGACATGGTCGAGATGAAGTTCACGGCCGACAAGACGTTCGTGCCCGCGCTGGACCCGGCGATGAAGAGCGGCGATCCGCGCGAACTCGGCGTCCGCGTCTTCCACGCGTTCATCCAATAAGCATGTTCAGGGTCTTCGCCCTCGCCGCCTCGGGCATGCTGTTCGCGACGGCGGCGAGCGCGGAGATCCTTGTCTTCAAGTCCGGCCGCACCATGTCGGTGCAGGCCTACCGTGTCGATGGCGACCTGGCCACCGCGGTGCTGAGGGCCGGCGGGGAAGTGTCGTTCCCGGCGGCCATGGTCACGCGCGTCGACCCGGACGAAGTGCCCTACCCGGGACCGGCCGTCGCCACGGCCGCCGAAGTGCCCGCTCCGGCCATGCCGGTCGTCCCCGTGGTTCCGTTGGTGGCCGACGAGGTGCTGGCGGCCCGGCCGTTTGCCGGCCTCATTTCCTCGGTGGCCGCGGCCCACCAGGTTGACGCCCGGCTGATTCACGCGGTGATTGAGCAGGAATCCAACTACGAAGCCCGCGCCCGGTCGAAAAAAGGCGCCCGGGGTCTGATGCAGTTGATGCCGGCCACCGCCCGCCAGTACGGTGTCAAGAACTCGTACGACCCGAAGGCCAACATCGAGGCCGGCGTCCGCCATCTCAAGGACCTCTTGGGCCGTCTCGAATTGTCCGCCGCGCTGGCGGCCTACAACGCCGGCGAGGCGACCATTCGCCGCTACGGCGGGCCGCCGCCGTTCCCCGAGACGCAGAACTACGTCCGCCGCATCCTGCAGCGGGTCGGGCACTAGCTTTCCGGCCGGTCGGCCATTCGGCCCCCGAGGCCGTCTAAACGGGTGGGAATACAGGTCCCATTTCCGTATAATCCCCTGTGGGTCAATCTGTTAGGGATGGAATTCCGCTGCCGGCTCGGCACCACGTCGGGTGAGATCATCGAGGGCGTGTACGTGGCCCAGGACGAAGCGGCCCTCAGGCGCGAGCTCGAGGACAAGGGCCTGCACGTCCTGGCACTGCGCCCGCGGCTGGGCTTTGGCAGCCTCGCGCTGTTCACCAGCCGCAAGATCACCCGTCACGAATTCCTGGTCTTCAACCAGGAGCTGGCGACGTTGCTGAAGGCCGGCATGCCGCTGGTGCAGTCGCTCGACATCCTGCGCACGCGCCTGACCAACCCGCTGTTCAAGTCGGTCCTGGACGACGTGCATGAAAAGGTGCGGAGCGGCACGGCGTTGTCGGACGCGTTCGCCGCGCACGGCGACCTGTTCCCCAACGTCTACACCGCGTCGCTGATGGCGGGCGAACGGGCCGGCAACCTCGATGCGGTGCTGCGCCGCTACGTGGCCTACTCGAAGACGGTGGACACGGTTCGTTCCAAGACCATCTCGGCGATGATCTATCCGGCGATTCTGGTCGGTCTCGCCGTGGTGCTGGTGTCGATCATCATCGTGAAGGTGGTGCCCACCTTCTCGGAGTTCTACCTCAGCTTCGGCGCCGAACTGCCCCTCTCGACGCGCATCATCGTCGGCGTGTCCAACGTCATCCGCGCGCAGCTGTGGTTGATCGTGATCGCGCTCGGGGTTGGGGGCGCGGCGTTCTGGAGCTGGGTGCGGCAGCCGGGGCACGGCTCCAAGTTCGATGCCTTGCTGCTGAAGCTGCCGTTCGTCGGGCCGAGCTTCCACAAGTTCGCGACGACGCAGCTGGCGCGGACGCTGGCGACCTTGCTGGGGGGCGGCATCCCGCTGGTCAACGCGCTGGAGATCGCGTCGCGGTCGACGGGCAACCGCCACATGGGCGAGGAGCTGGCGATCGTCGCCACCAAGGTGCGCGAGGGGCAGAGCTTTGCGGCGACCATGTTCGAGCGCAAGACGGTGCCCGACGTGGCCATCAAGATGATCGAGGTGGGCGAATCGACCGGCGCGCTGACCGAGATGCTCAACAGCCTCGCCGACTTCTACGACGAGGAAATCGAGACCGACGTGGCGCGGTTCGTGACCGTGATCGAACCGGCCATGCTCGTGTTCATGGGCGTGGTGATCGCCGGCATCGTGCTGGCGCTCTACATGCCGCTGTTCCAGCTCACCTCGGTGATTGGCAACGGCTGATGACGAAGGGACCCTGCTGGTGGACGTAACCCCGGACGACACGCTCGACCCGGCGGCCCTGATCGAGGCTTCGGCGGCGCCGGAGGTGTCGGCGGCCGAGCGCAGCGCCGAGGAGGCGGCGGCGCGGCGGCTGGCCGAGCGCTACCGGCTCGAGTTCCTCAACATGCACGACTTCCGGATCGACCAGGAGCTGTTCCGGTCGATTCCGGCCGACCTGATGCTGCGCTACGGCTTCGTGCCGTACCGCCGCGACGGCAAGTCGCTGGTGATCGTTGTCTCGGATCCGTCCGACCTGCCGATGATCGACGAGCTGGGCGTGATCCTGGGCACGCCGGTGCGGGTCATGGTCGGCGCGCGCTCGGCCATCGAGGGCATGCTGAAGAAGAGCGAGAGCTCGCAGCGCGTGCTCGACGAGGCGACCGAGGAGTTCCAGATCCAGGTCCTCAAGGAGGACGACCTCGGCGACGACAACCTGACCGTCGAACGGCTGACGAGCGACAGCAGCCCCATCATCCGGCTGGTCGACTCGACCATCTACACCGCGATCCAGCGCCGCGCCAGCGACATCCACATCGAGACGCAGGATGACGCGGTCTACGTGAAATACCGCATCGACGGCGTGCTGCAGTCGGCGATGCGGCCGATCGCCAAGCGCTTCCACAGCTCGATCCTGTCGCGCATCAAGGTGATGGCCGAACTCGACATCGCCGAGAAGCGCGTGCCGCAGGACGGCCGCTTCCGGCTGCGGGTGCCGGGCAAGACCATCGACTTCCGCGTCTCGGTCATGCCGAGCGTGCACGGCGAGGACGCCGTGATTCGCATTCTCGACAAGCAGTCGATGAGCGAACAGTTCACCGAGTTGCGGCTCGACATCCTCGGCTTCCCGGAGGAAGAGCTGAAACGGTTCCGCAAGTACATCCGCGAGCCGTACGGCATGGTGCTGGTCACCGGCCCGACCGGCAGCGGCAAGACGACGACCCTTTACGCGGCGCTGGCCGAGATTCGCACCATCGAAGACAAGATCATCACGATCGAGGATCCGGTCGAGTACCAGTTGAAGGGCATCACCCAGATCCCGATCAACGAGAAGAAGGGCCTGACCTTCGCGCGCGGCCTGCGCTCGATCCTGCGCCACGATCCCGACAAGGTGATGGTCGGCGAAATTCGCGACCCCGAGACCGCGCAGATCGCCATCCAGTCGGCGCTGACCGGCCACCTGGTGTTCACGACGGTCCACGCCAACAACGTGTTCGACGTGCTCGGGCGCTTCCTGAACATGGGCGTCGAACCCTACCAGTTCATCTCGGCGCTCAACTGCGTAATGGCGCAGCGGCTGGTGCGCAAGATCTGCGAGGCCTGCAAGCAGCCGGTGGCGATCGCGCCGGCGCTGCTCGCCGAGTCGGCGATTGACGCCGCCGTGGCCGCGCGGCACACCTTTTACGAAGGCGCCGGCTGCATCGAGTGCAGCGGCACCGGCTTCAAGGGCCGCATGGCGATCTGCGAACTGCTCGACCTCACCGATCACATCCGCGAAATCATTCTCGACAAGCGCCCCATCTCGGAAGTGAAGCGCGCCGCCAAGGAGCAGGGGATGCGCCTGCTGCGCGAGTCGGCCGTCGAGCGCGTGCTCAGCGGCGAAACCACGCTGCGCGAGATCAACAAGGTGACGTTCGTCGAATGAGCTTCCGTGCCCTCTTTCAAAGCCCGCCGCCCGACGTGGCGATCGAAATCGACCACGCGCACGTGGCGGCCGCCCGCCTCGAGTGGCGCGGCAACCAGGCCGTGGTGGCGGCGCACGCTCACGAGGCACTGCCGCCGGGCGTGGTGGTGCCGTCGCTGGCGGCGCTCAACATCCCGGATGTGCCGGCCGTCGCCCGGATCGTGGCCCGCGTGCTGGCGGAGCTGGGGACCAGGCCGTCGCGCGCCGCGTTGGTCGTGCCCGACACCGTCGCCAAGGTGTCGCTGCTCAAGCTGGAGAAGGTCCCGGCCCGGGCCGCCGACCTCAACGAGATCGTCCGCTGGCAGGTCCGCAAGACCGCGCCGTTTCCGATCGAGCAGGCCGTCTTGAGCGTGTTGCCCGGGGTGGCGGCCGCCGACGGCAGCGGCGAAATGGTGGTGTCGCTGGCGCGGGCCGACATCATCCAGCAGTACGAGCAGGCCTGCCTGATGGCCGGCGCCGAAACCGGCCTGGTCGACCTGGCGACCTTCAGCGTCCTCAACGGCATTCTCGCCGTGCCCGCCCGGCCGGCGGGCGACTGGCTGCTGGTGCACATCACCGGCACCTACCTCACGCTGGCCGTGATGCGAGACGAGTCGCTGCTGTTCTTCCGCCATCGCGGCGAAGAGGCCGAGGGCACGCTGGCCGACCTGATTCACCAGACCGCGATGTACTACGAGGACCGGCTGCACGGCACCGGCTTTGCCCGCGTGCTGATTGCCGGCGGCACCCGGCTGCCGGGCGGCGCCGAAAGCGTGCGGCGCGGTCTCGAAGAGCGGCTGCGCATCGGCGTGGAAGCGGTGGATCCGCGCCAGGCCGCCACTCTGGCCGACCGCATCGGGGCCTCGCCGGAACTGCTCGACGTGCTGGCGCCGCTCGTGGGCCTGCTGCTGCGGGAAGGGCGGGCGGCCTAGGCCATGCTGCGGACGAACCTGTCGACCCGCCCGTTCTACAACACCCGCGCGGTGCGCCTGGCGCTGGCCGCGGTCGGCCTGATCGCGGCGGCGTTGACCATCTTCAACTCGGCCGAGCTGTGGCGGTTGCAGCGGGCCAACACCGAGCTCGGCGAGAGCGTCACCCGGAACGAAAGCGAGGCGACCGAATTGCGGCAGAAGGCGCGCACGGTGCAGCAGGCCATCGACAAGACGCAGCTCGCGCTGGTCGCCGCCGCGGCGCGCGAAGCCAACGAGCTGATCGATCGGCGGGCGTTTTCGTGGACGGAGTTGCTGAACCAGTTCCAGGCGACCCTGCCGGAGAACGTCCGGATCTCGTCCGTGCAGCCGCAAGTCGACAACGAGGGCCGCATGCTGGTGGCCATTTCCGTGCAGTCGCGGCAGCAGGAGGATCTCGACAGCTTCATCGCGGCGCTCGAGAAAACCGGGGTGTTCCGGGACGTGCTGTCGCGGTCGGATTCGAGCAACGACGACGGCTCGCTGACGTCGGTGCTGCAGGCGTACTACACCTTCGCGCCGGCGGCCAACCCGGCGCCTCAGGCGTCTGAACCAGGCAAGGACGCGCCGGCGAATCGCTCGGCGGCGGGCCCGGCGGCAGGAGGGCGGCCTTGAAAGCGCTTCATGCCGTGGCCGGCGACGTGCCGATGGCGCGCGTCATCGCCGACCATCGCCGCGTGCTGGTGCCGCTGGGGGCCTTGCTCGCGGTCAACCTCGGCGTGCTGGTGCTGCTGGTGCTGCCGCTGCGGGCGTCGGTGCAGCGCGGCGGCGCGCGGGCCGAGGAATCCAGCCGCGCGTTGCTCGCGGCGCGCGCCGAGCTGGCCGCCGCCGAGGCCACGCGCGACGGCCAGGCGCAGGCGACCCGCGATCTCGAGCGGTTCTATCGCGAGGTGCTGCCGGCCGACGTGAGCGCGGCGCAGCGGCTGACCCACTCGAAGTTGAGCTTGATGGCGCGGTCGCATGACGTGGTGTTCGGGCAGAGCTCGACCTCGCCGGAGACCCTGCGGGATTCGTCGCTCGAACGGTTGCGGGTGATCTACAACCTGTCGGGCGACTGGGACGACGTGCAGCAGTTCATCCACGCCGTGGAGACGCTGCCGGATTTCGTGGTGATCGACAACGTGATGCTGACCGAGGGCAGCGACAACGACTCCTTGGCGCTGACGATGTCGGTGTCGACCTACTATCGGGCGAGGAGCGATGGCCGCTGATCGGCGGCGCCTGCTGATCGGCGGCGCCGTGGTGCTGGTGCTGGCGGTGGGGCTCTGGCGGCAGCTGCGGCCGGCGCCCGCGGCGGCCAACGGACCGGCCCGCGTGCGCGTGCCGCGCGCGGCGGCCGCACCGGCCGCCGAGGCGCTGACGCCGTTGCGTCTCGACACGCTCGTGGCCGACCGGGGCGAGCCGAGCGGAACGGCGCGCAACCCGTTTCGGTTTCAACCGAAGGTGGTGGCGCCGCCGCCGCGGCCGGTGACGGCGCCCGCGGCGGCGCGGCCGGGGCCGGCGCCGCCGCCCGTGCCGGCGGGGCCGCCCCCGCCGCCCCCGATTCCGCTGAAGTTCATCGCCCTGGTCGAACGGGCGAACGGCGTGAAGTGGGCGGTGTTGAGCGATGGGAAGGTGACGATGTACGGCAGGGACGGCGATACCATTGACGGTCGCTACCGCATCGTGAAGATCGGCGCCGAATCCGTGGAGGTCACCCACCTTGATGGTCGCGGCCGACAGGTGATCCGGCTGACGGGGCAGTAGAGCGAATGATGACAAGGCGTTTGGTAAACGGAGTAGGGATGCTGGCGCTGGCCGCCGTGCTGGCGGCCGGCTGCGCCACGGGCCGCTCGTTCGCGCGCGGCGAAACAGCGGGCCAGGCCGGCGACTGGGAAGCGGCGGTCGGCTTCTATCGCCAGGCGCTTGAAGACGACCCCGATCGCCCGGACTACAAGATCGCCCTCGAGCGCGCGATGCTGATGGCGTCGAGCCAATATACCGAGCGGGCGCGCCAGTTCGAGGCCGCCGGCCAGCCCGAGGAAGCCCTCCGCGCCTACACCAAGGCCATGGAGTTCGAGCCGTCGAACCGGACCCTGGCCGGCAAGGCCGCCGAGCTCGAGCGCATGTTGCGCGACCGGCTCGAGGCGTCAACGCCGCGCCCGGCCATCGAGCAGTTGCGGCAGCAGGCGCGGCGCAGCGTCGAGCCGGTGCTCAGCCCGACCAATCCCGAGCCGCTGATCGTCAACCTGGTGAACACCAGCCTGCGCGAGATCCTCGGCTTCATCGGCAACTACAGCGGCATCAACGTCACCTTCGATCGCGACTTCCAGGACCGCTCGATCACCCTCAAGCTCGAGGGCGTCTCGCTCGAGCAGGCGCTGCAGCAGATCATGATCTCGAATCAGCTCTTCTACAAGGTGCTGAACGAGCGGACCATCATCGTCGCCGCCGACAGCACGCAGAAGCGGACGCAGTACGAAGAGCAGGTGATCCGGACCTTCTTCGTGTCGCACGCCGACGCGACCGAGATGCAGGCGCTGCTCACCGGCATGCTGCGCGTCGCGGGCATGGCGATCCAGCCGCAGATTGTCCCGAACAAGACCGCGAACACGATCACGATTCGGGCGACGGCGGCAGTGGTGGCGGTGGCCGAGCGCATCATCGAGGCCAACGACAAGCCGCGCGCGGAAGTGTCGGTGAACGTCCAGATTCTCGAGGTCAGCCGCGAGCGCGCCAAGCGCTACGGCCTCGACCTGGGCAGTTACTCGGCGGCGCTGAACTTCTCGCCCGAGGCGGCGCCGGGCACCGACGCGAAGCCCTTCAACCTCAACACTATCTCGCAAGGCGTCAGCACGGCCGACTTCTACCTGTCGGTGCCGTCGGCCGTGGTCCGGTTCCTCGAGAGCGATTCGCAAACCAAGGTGCTCGCCAAGCCGAACCTGCGCGGATCGGAAGGACAGAAGCTGTCGCTCAATCTCGGCGAGGACGTGCCGGTGCCGAGCACGACGTTCACGCCGCTGGCCGCCGGCGGCAGCACGGTGAACCCGCTGACCTCCTATGGCTACCGCACCATCGGCATCATTGTCGACATGACGCCGCGGGTGACCTACGACGGCGACATCATCCTCGAGATCAGCATCGAGAACAGCGCGCGCGGACAGGACACCAACATCGCCGGCCAGAACCTGCCGTCGTTCTTCTCGCGCAAGGTGCAGACCAAGTTGCGCCTGCGCGACGGCGAGTCGAACCTGCTGGCGGGCCTGCTGCGCGAGGACGAGCGCAAGTCGCTGACCGGGTTTCCCGGCATCATGCGCCTGCCGGTGGTGAAGCAGTTGTTTTCGAACAACGACAACACCATCAAGCAGACCGACATCGTGATGTTGCTGACGCCGCGCATCCTGAGGACCCACGAGCTGCGGGCCACCGACCTCAGTCCGATCTACATCGGGACGCAGAGCAACATGGTGCTGGGCGGCCCGCCGGCCGTGATTGGCGGCGACGCGCCGCCGTCGCCCCCCGGTGTGGCGCCGTCGCCGGAGGCCGCGCCGGCCGCCGGCATGCAGCCGGCCGCGCCACCCGTGCTGCCGGGTGGCGGTCCGCGTCCCGTGGTGCCGCCCGGCAGTTCGCCGATTCCGGGCCTGACGATGCCGGCCGCCGCGGCGGGAGCGCCCAGTCCGGCGGCGGCCCCACCGCCGCCCGCCGAGCCGGCCGTGGTGCCGGCCCCGGCGCCGGTGACGCCGCCCGCGGCCCCGGCGCCTCCGGCGGCCGCCGCACCGGCGCCGCCCGCTGTCGCCGCGCCGGCCCGCATCTCGGTGAGCCCGCCCAGCGAAATGCGCATTGGCAGCGGACCGTATACGGTGCCGATTGCCATTTCCGGCGCGACGCGGCTGTCGACGCTGACGATCTCGGTGACCTACAACCCCGCGCTCGTCCGCGTGCGTAGCGTGCAGGAAGGCACGTTCATGCGGCAGGGCGGCGTGACGCCGGCGTTCACCAGCCAAATCGACGAGAAGAGCGGCCGCGTCGACATCGTGATCACGCGGCCGGGCGACCAGACCGGCGCCTCGAACGCGGGCCTGCTCGGGGCGCTGCTGGTCGAGCCTGTGGCGGCCGGCACGGGGTCGCTGTCGGTGACGGGCTCGGCGAGCGTGCCGGGCGGCGCCAGTGTCCAGTTGCAGTTCCTTCCGGCCGGCGTCACGGTGCGGTAATGGCGGCCCGCGGGTTCACCTTCGTCGAGCTGCTGGTGGTGACGACCATCGTCCTCATCCTGGCGTCGGCGGTGCAGCCGCTGGCCCGGGTCACCATCCAGCGCACGCGCGAGGCCGAACTGCGGCGGGTGCTGCGGGAAATGCGCACGGCGATTGACAAGTTCAAGGATGCCGCCGACGCGGGGCAGATTCCGACGACCGAGCTGAAGGCCAACAGCGAAGGCTATCCGCCGGATCTGCAGACACTGGTCGACGGCGTGTCGGTGGCCAACGACGCCACGGGCCGCAAGCTGAAATTCCTGCGCCGCATTCCGGTCGATCCCACGACGGGCGACGACGAGTGGGGGCTCCGGGCGTACCAGGACAAGCCCGATTCGTCGAGCTGGAGCGGGCAGAACGTCTACGACGTGTACTCCAAGAACCAGGGCACGGCGCTCGACGGCACCAAGTATCGCGATTGGAACTAGCAACATGAGGCGTGACAAATTGCGGCGGACACCGGCGAGTGGCTTCACGCTGATCGAGGTCCTGGTCGTGCTGACGCTGGTCGTGGTGCTGGCGAGCCTGGGCATGACGCAGTACCGCAACAGCGTCACCGCCGCCCAGGAGGCCGTGCTGAAGGAGAACCTGTTCCGGATGCGCGATGCCATCGACCAGTATTACGCCGACAAGAACAAGTACCCGTCGGACCTGGCGGCGCTGGCGTCGGAAGGCTATCTGCGGGAGGTTCCCGAGGATCCGATGACGAAGTCGAAGGACACCTGGCAGACGATCCAGTCGGAGCCCGATGCCAATAACCCGGCGTCCCAGCCGGGTATCTATGACGTCAAGAGCGGCTCGGACCGCATGGCGCTCGACGGCACGCGCTACGCGGAATGGGACTGACGGCTCAAACTTAGAAGTGAAAAGTGAGAAGTGAAAAGTGAGAAGGGCCAGGGTGCGAATCGCACTCTGGCCCTTTGTTCTTTGCGGCTTACTTGACGAGCACTTGAGTCTGGTTCGTCGTTCCCGTGGAATCGGTGTATCGCGCCGTCACGGTGTCGTTGACGACTAAGCCGCACGCAGTGAAAGTCGTGCTGCTTGTGCCGGTGTAGAGGTCCGCACCCGTTCGCGTCAATCTCACGTAGCCAGACTGAATCGTCGTCCCGGCCGTCGGCGTAAGGGCCAGAGTGAAAGACGTGCATCCACCGCTGATGTTGGCGCCTTGGGTCAAGGTGATGCCTGGGCCACCAGAGCCCGTGATCGAGATGAAGGTGGTCGACGTATTCCGGGTGCCGACCGTGTCGGTAACCGTTGCGGAAACGGTGTAGTTACCAGCAGTACCATACGTCTTTGGCACCGCAGTCAACGCAGTTATCACGCCGAGACTACGCGTTGTGCCGTCTCCGAAATCGACGGTAACGTCCGAGGTAGGTGGGTTGGCTGAGGCCGGCGGTGGCGTCACGCTGAAGGACACCGACGCGCCAACGTTGCCAGTGGTCGGCCCGGTGATGCTGACCGCAGGAATAGACCTAATGACCACCACCGATGCTGCGCCTTGCCCACGTTGTGAGTTCAAGTCCGTCGCCGCCGCCGTGATGGTATAGGTCCCTGGCGCTGTGTAGATATGGGACGCCGTGGTGGTACCGGTTCCGCCCAGGGGCTGCTCCCCGGTGCCGTCTCCCCAGCTGACGGTTAGATTCTGGATCGCGCTGCCGCCGGTGCTGACAGTCGGTGTAATCGTGCAGATGACCGCGACGCCGACCGATGGTGCCGCTGTGCAGCCCGAAACCGCGACTGTTGGCGCCGCGAGGGCGGTGACGGTGAACTCGGCCGTCTTGCCGGCGACGCTGGCCGTGATCTTCGTTGTGCGATTGGTGGTCAGCGTGACGCGGGCGTCGCCATTGGCGTCGGTCGTGGACGAACTCGAGCTGAGCGAGCCTTGATCCACGGTGAAGCTGATCGGGGTGTTGGGGAGCGCATTGCCGCTCGCATCCGTGACCGCGGCGATGACCGTGACGGTGCCGCCGGTCTGCGGAATGGCCGATGGTTCCGTGCGCACGGTCACCTTCTCCGCGGCGGCGCCACCGACCTTGACTTCGACTTCGGTCGCCTTCGCCGCGCCAGAGAACGCGCCGATCTTGACCGTGCCTGAACCGGTTGCGGTGAAGATCGTGCGCGCGACCCCACCGACCGTGGGCGCCTCCGGCGGCGAGAACCGTCCGAGCGCCCCGACGAAGGTCACGATCGTGCCGTCGTGGACAGCGGTGCCTGACGATTCAATCACCACCGCCGTCACTTGCGCCGTGCCGTTAATCGGGATCGACGTGGAACTGACCGTGAGGGTGACCGTGGACCCGGTCGGCGAGGTCAGCGGAACCTTGTCGCACGACGCAGCGACGACGGCGACGATGACGGCTAGGGCGACCGCGAACGAGCGCACGGCGTCATTACGTCTGAGCGCACGCACCGAGATTAGAACCCAACGATTGAGCCGCTGAATGCGTGACACTGAAAGGCCTGATAAGGATAATAGACTCATGAAGTTAGCGGGTCAAGGCTTGCCCGCCGGTGCGGGGATGCGCAGTTTCGATTCGTCGCGCGGTTATGCCATGGCGGCGCTGCTGGTGGCCATGAGCGTGATGGCGGTGCTGTTGGGCGCCCTGCTGCCTCACTGGACCACGCTTGCGACGCGCGAAAAAGAGCAGGAACTGGTGTTCCGAGGCAACCAGTACGCCCGGGCCATTGGGCTGTTCCAGCGCAAGTTTGCCAATACGGCGCCGCCGAGCATTGATGTCCTGGTTGAGCAACGCTTTCTCCGCAAGAAATACAAAGACCCGATTACCAACGACGACTTCCAGCCGATCTACGCCAACCAGGCCGCGCAGGCGATTGGCTCGCCGACCGGCGCCGCCAGCCCCGGCCAACCGGGCAGTGCCAACCTGGGCACTCCTGCGCGCCAGACCCTGCAAATGGGGTTCAACAGCACAGGCGCGACCGGCGCCGGCGGCATCATCGGCGTCACGTCCAAGAGCCCCGAAACTTCCCTCAAGGTCTACAACGGCCGCAGTAAGTACAACGAGTGGGCGTTTGTCTACATTCAGACGGCGCAACGGCCCCAAGGGCCGGGGCAGCCGCAGCCCGGCGCCACCGGCGGCCAGCTGCAACGGCCGGGGGCGTTCGGCATGCCGGCCGGGTCGTTCCCGGGGCCGGGGCAACGGCCGGGCGCCGGCCAGCCGAGCCCGTTCGCGCCGGGTAACTCGCAGCCCAGCCGTCCGCCGGCGCCGCCGCCTGGCGGGTTTAACAATGGCGGCACGACGTTCACGCCGATGATGCCGGGACAGCGCCCGCCGGGACAAGGCTAGGGTGCCAAGGGTGCCTTAAGGAGTCGGGCTCAAGTCGGTGACCACGGCGTCGTGCAGGGCGCGACGAACGCCCTGAATGCCATCGCCCACTCTCATCGGATGCACCCGGTTCGACAGCAACACCACATACAGGTCCTGTGCAGGATCGATCCAGAGCGACGTGCCGCCATTGTTAAACCCGCCAGGCGGCGGCGCCGGCCGCCGGCTGGGCTGCGCGTTACCCGGCGCGAACGGGC
>CAYGMD010000073.1:0-21757 GCA_964350785.1 uncultured Acidobacterium sp.
ATCGCGACGGTGGAAGACCTGGCGGCGCAGTCGAACCTGCTGGCGGTCAACGCCGCGATCGAGGCGGCCAAGGCGGGGGACCACGGCCGGGGGTTCGCGGTGGTGGCGCAGGAGGTGAAGAGCCTGGCGGAGCAGTCGCGGCAGGCGACCACCGAAGTCCGGACGATGTTGAGCGACATTCAAAAGGCGACGGCGACGGCGGTGCTGGCGACCGAGCAGGGGAGCAAGGCGGTGGAGGCGGGGACGCGGCACACGGAAGTGTCGGCCGAGGCGATCGAGGCGCTGGCGGGCAGCGTGACGGAGGCGGCGCAGGCGGCGACGCAGATTGCGGCGTCGAGCCAGCAGCAACTGGTGGGCGTGGATCAGGTGGCGTCGGCGATGGAGAGCATCAAGCAGGCGAGTGCGCAGAACGTAGCCGGAGCGAAGCAGCTGGAGACCGCCGCCCGCAACATCAACGAGCTCGGTCAGCGTCTCAAAGAGATGGTCAACCGGTACAAAGTGTAACCGCGGAATGGAGCGACCACATGAAGTGGTTTAGGAACTTGAAAACCAGCGGCAAACTGCTGCTCGCGTTTGGAACCATGATCGTCTTGCTCGCGACGACCATTGTCATCGCGTACAGCGCCATCACCGCGATTCGTGACTCTGAGCAGCGATTGTTCGACCGGGAATTCGCGGCCGTCATCGGCATGGTCGAATTGCGGGCGGACTTGAATCGCCAGCGGGCCCGGATGTTGGAAATGTTGCTCACGACCGATCGAGCCAAGCAGGACGCTTTGGCCGGCGACATTCGAAGCCGCGTCAAGGACATCGACGTGGAGCTGCAAGACCTCGCCGGGCTTTACGCCAACGACACCAGGTTCATGGCCAGCCTCGACGAATTGAAGAGCACGCTCGCGGCATTTCGCGAGGAGCGGGAGCGGCAGATCGCGCTCATCTTCGAGCGCAAGAACGACGAGGCCAGGCAAACCTTGGCCGGCTTGCAGACCGAACGGTTCGAAAAGATGCACGCCATCTCCATCGAGCTTGGCAACGACATGCAGCAACGGGCCCGCGCGCAGATTGCCGCTTCCGGCGAGCTGGCCGCGCGGTCCATCCGCCTGTTCGGGATATTTGTCGGTGTCGCCCTTTTCGTGGGCATAGCCGTGACGATGGCCTTGAACGGGCTTATTTCGACGCCGCTTGTTGAACTCACTCGTGCGGCGGGGCGCATGGCGTCGGGTGACTTGACGGCGCACCAGGCGAAAGGCCATCGCACAGACGAGGTGGGTAGTCTCGGCGCCGCCTTTGCGGAGATGGCCACCAACCTGCGGACGCAGATTGGCGAGCTGGTGGACGGGGCCAACGTGCTGGGGGCGGCGGCGAGCGAGATTGTGGCGTCGACGACGCAGCTGGCGGCGAGCGCGAGCGAGTCGGCGGCGGCGGTGAGCGAGACGACGACGACGGTGGAAGAAGTACGCCAGACGGCGCAGATGGCGAGCCAGAAGGCGCAGTACGTGTTCGACAGCGCGCAGAAGGCGGCGCAGATCTCGCAGAACGGGCGGAAGTCGACCGCGGACGTGGGCGCCGGCATGGCGCGGATTCGCCAGCAGATGGACGCGATTGCCGGCAGCATGGGGCGGTTGAGCGAGCAGAGCCAGGCGATCGGGCAGATCATCGCGACGGTGGAAGACCTGGCGGCGCAGTCGAACCTGCTGGCGGTCAACGCCGCGATCGAGGCGGCCAAGGCGGGGGACCACGGCCGGGGGTTCGCGGTGGTGGCGCAGGAGGTGAAGAGCCTGGCGGAGCAGTCGCGGCAGGCGACCACCGAAGTCCGGACGATGTTGAGCGACATTCAAAAGGCGACGGCGACGGCGGTGCTGGCGACCGAGCAGGGGAGCAAGGCGGTGGAGGCGGGGACGCGGCACACGGAAGTGTCGGCCGAGGCGATCGAGGCGCTGGCGGGCAGCGTGACGGAGGCGGCGCAGGCGGCGACGCAGATTGCGGCGTCGAGCCAGCAGCAACTGGTGGGCGTGGATCAGGTGGCGTCGGCGATGGAGAGCATCAAGCAGGCGAGTGCGCAGAACGTAGCCGGAGCGAAGCAGCTGGAGACCGCCGCCCGCAACATCAACGAGCTCGGTCAGCGTCTCAAAGAGATGGTCAACCGGTACAAAGTGTAGTGACCTTCCCATGAGCAATCCGACGGAAGACGACTTCCTGGAATCGCTTCGCGCCACCTTCAAGGTGGAGGCCGCGGAGCATTTGCAGGTGATTGCGACAGGCGCCCTCGCGTTGGAGAAGTCGCCTGCACCCGATGCCGCGCGCCGCCTCATCGAGGAGGTTTTTCGCGCCGCGCATAGCCTGAAAGGCGCCGCGCGGGCGGTGGACTATGCGCAGGTCGAGGCGCGCTGCGAGTCGCTGGAAGACATGTTTGCCGCCTGGAAGCGGGCGGGAGCGGTGCCGCCGCCAGAGGCGCTGGACACCGTGCACCGCACGCTCGATGCCATCGGCGCCGCCATCGCCGCCGGCGCCACGGCCGTCTTGGCAGGCTCGGCGCCCGACAGGGGCTGGCCCTTCCTGCCGGCTCCCTCGCCCTCCGTCGAGCCGCCGCCCACGGGCGCCTCCGACCCGGAAAGAATCGTCACCGACCAGACAGTACGCATTGCGGTGACCAAACTGGACGCCCAGCTGCTGGCCGCCGAGGAGTTGCTGGCGGCGAAGCTGCTCACCGGCCAGCGCGCGGCCGACCTGCGTGAATTGCGTAGCCGATTCGACACGTGGCGAAAGAAATGGGCCGTGGTGGAACCCGGCGCGCGCGCTCTCCGGGAGGCGGCCGACCGGGACGTATCTGGCCATTCGGATGCCGGCCTCCCGGCCCTGCTTCCCTTACTGGCGTTTCTCGAGTGGACTCTCGATCACCTCAAGTCGCTCGAAAGCCGCGTCGAAGAACTGGGTAAAACCGCCGATCTCGACCGTCAGATGATCGGCAAGCTCGTGGATGACCTGCTTGAGGACTCGAAGACACTGCTGTTGCACCCGTTCGGCGCGTTCGCCGCGCAGTTCCCGAAGCTGGTGCGCGACATCTGCCGCCACCAAGGCAAGGAAGCGGAGCTGGTGGTGAGCGGAGAGGACGTTGAGATCGACAAACGCATTCTCGAGGAACTGAAGGCTCCGCTCATTCACCTTCTGCGTAATGCGGTCGATCACGGCGTCGAGGCGCCGGACGCCCGGCGGCAGGGCGCCAAGCCCCCGCGCGCCACCATCACGCTGGCCGCGTCCCGCGTCAACGGCAACAAGGTGGAACTCCGTGTCTCCGACGACGGCACCGGGATCGACGCCGCCAAGGTGAAAGCATCGGCGCTGAAGCGCGGGTTGCTGTCGAAGGACGAGGCGGACCAGCTTGACGACCCGGCGGCGCAGCGGTTGATTTTCGAGACCGACGTGTCGACCAGTCCGATGATCACCGAGCTGTCCGGGCGCGGCCTCGGGCTGGCAATCGTGCGTGAGAAGGCCGAAAAACTTGGCGGTCACGTGACGGTCGAGAGCCGCCCGGGCCAAGGCACCCACTTCGCCATCGTCGTGCCCTCGACGCTGGCGACGTTTCGCGGGCTGCTGGTCGAGGTCGCGCACCGCGTGTTCGTGGTGCCGACCTTCCACGTCGAGCGGGTCGCGCGGGTCAAGGTGGGAGGAGTTCGCACGGTCGAAGGCCGTGAGACCGTTTCACTGGGCGGGCGGGCCGTCGCTCTGGTGAGCCTGGCCGCCGTCCTCGATCTGCCCGACGCGGGCCCGGCGGCCGATGCGCGCGGTGACACACTGGTGCTGGTGCTGGGCAGCGGAGACCAGCGCGTGGCCTTTGCGGTCGACGCCATCCTCGACGAGCAGGAGGTGCTGGTCAAGCCGCTGCGCCGGCCGCTGTCGCGCCTGCGGAATGTCGCCGGCGTGACCGTGCTTGGTTCGGGCCAGGTCGCACCGATCCTCAACATCAGTGACCTGCTCAAGTCCGCCCGCCGCGGCGGCGCCGCGCCACGGCCGGCCGGCGATCGCCCGACGGCGTCCGTCGCCAGGTCGGTGCTCGTGGCAGAGGATTCGGTGACGTCCCGGATGTTGATCAAGGGCATTCTCGAATCCGCCGGCTACAAGGTGCGGACCGCGGTGAACGGCATGGAGGCTTTCACGCTGCTGCGCGCGGAACAATTCGACCTGGTTGTTTCCGACGTGGAAATGCCGCGCCTGAACGGGTTCGACTTGACGGCGAAGATTCGTGCCGACCCGAAGCTGGCCGAGCTGCCGGTGGTGCTCGTGACGGCGCTCGAAACGCCGGAGGACCGCGAGCGGGGCATCGATGTCGGTGCGAGCGCGTACATCATCAAGAGCAAGTTCGATCAGAGCAACCTGTTGGACGCCGTTCGACGGCTGGTATGAGCGCAGGGAAACCGGAGCGGATGGTACCGATGACGGATCGCAAGGTCAACGTGCTCGTGGTGGACGACTCGCAAGTGGCCCGACTGCTGCTGGTCCGCATTCTCGAGTCGGATCCACGGATCCGCGTAATCGGCGCGGTGACCGACGGCCAGTCGGCGCTGGATTTTGTCAGCACGGCAATACCCGACGTGATCCTCATGGACATCCACATGCCAGGAATGGACGGCTTCGAAGCCACCCGCCGGATCATGGAGACGCACCCGGTCCCGATCGTCGTGTGCAGCGCGACGACGAGCACCAGGGAGATGACCACGACGTTCCGCGTGATGGAGGCCGGGGCGCTCGCCTGCGTGGAAAAGCCGGTGGGTCCGGGGCACCGGGATTTCGAGGAAATGGCCGAGACCATCCGGAATACCGTGCTCCTGATGTCCGAGATCAAGGTCGTGCGCCGTTGGGCGCGGGCTCGGCTGGCTCCCGCGCCGCCGGCCGCGCGTCCCGTGGCGGTGCCCCGGGCATCGGCGGAGGTCAGGATGGTCGGCATCGGCGCGTCGACCGGTGGGCCGCAGGCGTTGCAGGAGATCCTCGCCAGCCTGCCGAAGACATTCCCCGTCCCCATTCTCATCGTGCAGCACATTGCGCGCGGCTTCCTGCCCGGCCTGGCCGAGTGGCTCAACCAGACCACCGGCCTGCAGGTTCAGATTGCCGCCCTTGGCATCTGTCCCTTGCCCGGGCATGTGTATCTGGCGCCGGATGATTTCCAGATGGGGATAAGCGTGGGCGGCCGCCTTCTCCTGACCAGGGAAGAGCCTGAGAATCACGTGCGCCCCGCGGTCTCGTACCTCTTCCGCTCGCTCCTGCAGGCGTACGGGCCGGCGGCGGCCGGTGTCCTGCTGACCGGCATGGGCAAGGATGGGGCCGCCGAACTGAGGCAGATGAAAGACGTCGGCGCGATCACCATCGCGCAGGACTTCGACAGCTCCGTTGTGCATGGCATGCCGGGCGAGGCGATCCGGTTGGGGGGAGCCTCGCTGGTGTTGCCGGCGGGCAAGATCGCGGACGGCCTGGTGGCCGCCGTGGCTGGTCGCAAGGTCGTGGAGATCGAATCATGAGCACCGCGCCGAATGATCGACCCTTTCGCATCCTGATCGCCGAAGACAGTCCGACGCAGGCGCAACGCCTCCAGCGCATGCTCGAGCGGCAGGGCTACGAGGTCAGCCACGCGGCCAACGGCCGGTTAGCGCTCGAGGCGGCGGAGCGGCACAAGCCCGACCTCATCATCAGCGATGTCGTCATGCCGGAAATGGACGGCTACGAACTGTGCCGCCGCGTGAAGGACAACGGCCTTGGCGACATCCCGGTCATCCTGGTGACGACCCTGTCGGATCCGGGCGACGTGATTCGCGGGCTCGAGTGCCGCGCCGACAACTTCGTCCTCAAACCCTACGACGAGCAGTACCTGTTGAGCCGGGTGCAGTTCGTGCTGATGAATCGCGTGATGCGCCAGTCGGAGCCAGGCGGGCTGGCGGTGGACATTTTCTTCAACGGCCGGCGCCACACGATCACCGCGGACCGCCTGCAGATTCTCAACCTGCTGCTGTCCACCTATGATGCCGCCATCCAGCGCAACAAGGAGCTCAGCCGCACCCAGGAAGAACTGCGCCGGACGGAAGCGTTTCTCAATTCGCTCATCGAGCACCTGCCGATGCCAATCACCGTCAAGGATGCGCGCGAGTTTCGCTACGTCCGGGTGAACCGTGCCACGGAAGACCTGCTTGGCCTGACGCGAGCACAGATACTGGGCAAGACCGCGGAGGGTTTGTTCCCCGAGGAGCAGGCCGGACTGTTCATGGACTGGGACCGGAAGGCAATCGAATGCCGCGCGCCGCTTGAAGTGTCCGAGACGCAGATCCACTCGACGACCGGTGCCGTCCGAATCCTCCGCTCCGTGAGGCTGCCGATCGTCGACGACGGAGGCGTCCCTCTGCACCTGTTGAGCATCGGCGAGGATGTGACGGCGCGAAAGGAGGCCGAGCGAGCTCTCGAGGCGGCCAAGCAGGAGGCCGAACGCGCCAACCAGGCCAAGAGTGATTTCTTGTCACGCATGAGCCACGACCTGCGGACGCCGCTCAATGCCATCCTCGGGTTCGCCCAACTGCTCGACGGCGACGGCCTGACCGCCGACCAGCACGACAGCGTGCGCCATATTCTCAAGGGGGGATCGCACCTCCTGGAGCTGATCAACGAAGTCCTCGACCTGGCGCGGATTGAATCCGGCCACCTGACGCTGTCGCCCGAACCCGTGTCGGTCCTCGACGTCGTCCAGGACGTGGTCGCGTTGATCCGCCCGCTGGCCGAGCAGCGGCACATCAGCATCGACGATGTGGCGTCGGCGGCGTGCGGCGGCCATCACGTGCTCGCCGATCGGCAGCGACTCAAGCAGGTGCTGATGAACCTCGTGGCGAACGCGGTCAAGTACAACCGCGACGGCGGGCGGGTCAGCGTCAGTTGTGAACATGACGCGGGTCGGACGCAGATCAGGGTCACGGATACGGGCGCGGGTATTCGTCCCGATCAGCTGGCGTTGTTGTTTCAACCGTTCGAGCGGCTGAACGCCGGACAAACCGGCGTCGAAGGCACGGGTCTCGGGCTGGCGTTGTCGAAGGCGCTGGCCCAGGCGATGGGCGGCACCCTGGGCGTGCACAGCGAATTGGATCGTGGAAGCACGTTCTGGATTGACCTGAAGCGCGCTGACGCTCCCGCCGTGGTGGAGGCTCCCGCCGCGCCCGGCCGCCGCGCCCCCGACAGCGATACCGGTGTGATCGGCACGGTGCTGTACATCGAGGACAACGTGTCGAACCAGCGGCTGATGGAGCGCCTGCTGGCGCGGCGGCCCGGCGTCACGCTGGTCACGGTGGCCACTGGCCAGGCCGGCCTCGACCGTGCCCGTAGTGCCGCGCCCAGCATCATCCTGCTGGATTTGCACCTGCCCGACCTCGACGGTAATGAGGTGCTGCGCCGGCTGCGTGAAGACCCGGGTACCCGCGCCATTCCGGTGGTCGTGCTGAGCGCCGACGCCGCCCCCTCGCGGTCGACGCGGCTCATCGCCGCGGGCGCCACCGCGTTTCTCACCAAGCCGCTCAACATCGGTGAAATACTCGAACTGCTCGACACGACCCTGGCGAAGGCCAATTGACATGACGCCGATCGAGCCGCGGCGCCGGCCGTCAAGCAGGCGGCGTCGTGCCATCGCTCTCGCAGTACTCGCCGGCCCGGGACGAGCGGTCGACGGTTCGAACAAGATGAAAGGGGATCGGCCATTGATGAACAAAAGCAAACGCTCATCGGCTCCAGACAGGTTACGGAAAGCACGCACCGGCATCCAGGGGCTCGACGAAATCACCGGCGGCGGCTTGCCCGCGGGCCGGCCGACACTGGTCTGCGGTGGCACGGGGTGCGGCAAAACGCTGCTGGCGATGGAATTTCTGGTCCGCGGCGCGACCGATTACGGCGAGCCCGGGGTCTTCATGGCGTTCGAGGAAACGGGCGAGGAATTGACCGAAAACGTCGCGTCGCTCGGCTTCGATTTGCGGGCGCTCGTTGCCGGCAGGAAACTACTGCTCGATTACGTGTCGATCGATCGCAGCGAGTTCGAGGAGACCGGCGAATACAATCTCGAGGGGCTGTTCATCCGGCTTGGTTACGCGATTGATTCGATCAAGGCGAAGCGCGTCGTACTCGACACGATCGAGGGACTGTTCGCCGGATTGCCGAATCAGGCGATCGTGCGCGCGGAGCTGCGCCGGCTGTTTCGCTGGTTGAAGGACAAGGGTGTCACGGTCATCATGACCGGCGAGCGCGGCGAGGGCACGCTGACCCGGTACGGCCTGGAGGAATACGTCTCCGATTGCGTGATCTCGCTCGATCATCGCGTGGTCGATCAGGTGACCACGCGCCGGATTCGGGTCGTGAAATATCGCGGCACCACGCACGGCACCAACGAATATCCGTTCCTGATCGACCAGGATGGCATCTCGATCTGGCCGATCACGTCGGTGCAGCTCGAACACGCCGCGTCGCACGAGCGCATCCCGACCGGCATCGGGCGGCTCGACGCCATGCTCGGCGGCCAGGGGTTTTACCGCGGGAGCAGCATCCTGCTCTCAGGCACCGCAGGTACCGGAAAGACCAGCGTGGCGTCGACGTTTGCCGACGCCACCTGCCGGCGGAACGAGCGGTGCCTCTACTTTTCCTTCGAGGAATCGCCCAGTCAGATCATGCGCAACATGGGCACGATCGGGCTCGACTTGCAGCAGTGGGTTGACAAGAAGCGGCTCCTGTTTCACACCGTACGGCCGTTTCATCACGGCCTCGAAATGCATCTCGCGCGCACGATCAAGTTGATCACCGAGTTCGCGCCCGCGGTGGTCATCATCGACCCGATCTCCGGGTTGGACACGACCGGCAGCGCGCTTGAAATCAAGGCGGCGCTGATGCGGCTGATGGATTTCCTGAAACTGAAGGGGATCACGGCGATGCTGACCGATCTGACCACGTCCGGCGGCGCGCTCGAGGTGGCCGATGCGGCAATCTCGTCGCTCGTGGATACATGGCTGGTACTGCGCGATCTGGAAATCAACGGTGAGCGTAACCGCGGCCTGCACGTCCTCAAATCACGCGGCATGGCGCATTCGAATCAGGTGCGCGAATTCACGGTCACGGATCACGGTATTCAGCTCGCCGATGTCTACATCGGGCCGGGCGGCATGCTGACCGGCTCGGCGCGTCTGGCGCAAGAGGCGCGCGAGCGGGCGGAGCGTCTGAGCCGGGCCGAAGAAGTCGAACGGCAACAGTTGACGCTCGATCGCAAGCGCGCCGCGCTCGAAGGGCAGATCGCGGCGCTGCGCGCCGAGTTTGCCGCCGAGGAGGCCACCATCGCGCGCGTCATCGGCCAGGAGCGGCAACGCGCGGCGTCGCTCACCCTGGACGAGGCGGCGATGGGCCGCAGCCGCAAAACCGACGCCACCAGGAGCGCCGGCCGCCCGCCTCGCAGGAAGGCGCCGGGAGGAGGGCCGTCGTGACGCGAGCCGTCCGCAAAGCCAAAGTCCCCGCCGCCGTGCCTCCAGAATGGGATCTGCGGCTGTACGTCGCTGGACCAACCCCGAAGGCGGTCGACGCCTTTCGCAATCTCCAGAAGATCTGCGAGGAGCATCTCGCCGGCCGCTATCACATCGAGGTCATCGACCTGATCAAGCAGCCGCAGCTCGCACAGGGCGATCAGATTCTGGCGGTGCCCACCCTTGTCCGGAAACTGCCGGCGCCGATCCGCAAAATCATCGGCAGCCTCTCCAGCACCGAGCGCGTGCTGGTCGGTCTCGACCTTCGCCCGCACGCGACCGATGCCTTCACGGCGACCAAGGAGGGCAAGGATGACTGAGGACATTGTCGCTCAACTCTCGACGCAGCCCCTGGAAGGCAAGTACGTTCTGCGGCTGTACGTGGCCGGCAATACCCCGCAATCAAGCCGCGCCATCACGAACATCAAGGCGCTCTGCGAGACCCACTTAACAGGCCGCTACACGCTAACGGTCGTGGACCTTCACGAGCAGACCGACCTGGCCGCCGACGATCAGGTCGTGGCGACCCCGACACTGGTCCGACAACTGCCGCTGCCGGTGCGCCGGCTGCTTGGCGACCTGTCTCAAGAGGAGCGCGTTCTTGTGGCACTGGATCTGCCACGACAGGTGAAACGGTCATGAGCCCGGCGGTCCCGACCCGGGAGCAATTGATCGATGAAGTCGCCGACTTGCGGGCCCGGCTCGCCGACGCCAGCGAGGTCCTTGGCGCCATTCGCAGCGGCGACGTGGATGCCGTGGTGGTGCAGGGGCCGCGTGGCGACCAGCTCTTTACGCTGAAAGGCGCCGACGAGCCCTATCGCATCCTGATCGAGGAAATGAACGAGGGCGCGGTCACGCTGTCAGCCGACGGCGTGATCCTGTTTGCCAATCGGCGATTTGCCGAACTGTTGAAGAGGCCGCTCGAGCAGATCATCGGCCTGGTGTTCGCCGGGTTTGTCGCGCCTTCCGATCGCGGCCGCTTTGCGGTTCTGTTCGACGCCGGCCGCACCGGAGGCAGCGCCGGCGAGGTCACGCTCGCTGGCGGCGACGCCAGCGCCGTGCCGCTCCAGGTGGCGCTCGGCCCGCTCCCGGCGGAATCGGCGGCGGCGATTTGCGTGGTCGCCACCGACATCAGCGAGAGCCGGGAAAAGGAAGCCCGGCTGCGCCAGACCATGGCCGACCTCGTCCAGGCCGAGCGGGAGGCGACCCTCGCCCGCGCCGAGGCCGAACGCGCCAACGCCGCGAAAAGCGAGTTCCTTTCGCGCATGAGTCACGAACTGCGCACGCCGATGAACGCGATCCTTGGTTTCGCCCAGCTGCTCGAAATGGACGAAACCGACGCCGGCAAGCGCCAGAGCATCGACGATATTCTCGACGGCGGCCGCCATCTGCTCGGCCTGATCGATGAAGTGCTGGACCTCTCGACGGTCGACGCCGGCCGGATCGATCTGTCGCTCGAACCAGTGCGGGTAAAAGAGGTGTTGCAGGAGTGCGTGACGCTGAGCGCCCCACTGGCGGCCACGCACCGCATCAGCCTGCACGACCGCTGCGACGGGCCGGCCAACCTTTATGTGCGCGTCGATCGGCAGCGCTTGAGGCAAGTGATGTTGAATCTGCTGGCCAATGCCGTGAAATACAACCGCGCCAATGGCAGTGTGACGCTGTCCTGCGAGCAGACGGCGGCCGGCCGTGTGCGGATCAACGTCAGCGATACCGGCCAGGGCATTACCCCAGGGGATCTGCCCCGGCTGTTTGTGGCCTTCGAGCGGCTGGATGCCGCGCGCTTGGGGGTGGATGGTGCCGGGCTGGGCCTGGCGCTTGCGAAAAGGCTGGTTGAACTCATGGGCGGCAGCATCGGCGCCGAGAGCGTCGCGGGCGAAGGCAGCACGTTCTGGGTGGAACTGCCCCTCGCATCGAAAGATGTGGCGCCACGGCTGCCGTTGCCTGCCGGCGAGCTGACCGGAGCGGGCGCCACCGTGTTGTACATCGAGGACAATCCGTCGAACGTCAAACTGGTCGAACGGCTGATGGCGCGGCGGCCGGGCGTGAAATTGATCACCGCCGTCCGGGGCGGCCTGGGCCTGGAATTGGCCCGCGCGCATCGCCCGGCCGCGATCCTTCTCGATCTCCACCTGCCGGATATGCATGGCAGTGAAGTGCTGGCTGGCCTGCGGGCCGATCCAATCACCAGCGCCTGTCCAGTGGTGGTCATCAGCGCTGATGCCTCACCGGCAGCCATCGCGCGCCTGCGTTCCGCGGGCGCCCGGGATTATCTGACCAAGCCGCTGGACGTGGCACACTTTTTCCGGGTTCTCGACCAAGCCCTGGGCGATGCGCTTCGAGATTGACATGACCCCCCGCCCCATTCGCGTGCTGCACCTGGAGGATTCGCCGCACGATGCGGCGCTGGTTCACGAGCTCCGGCAGGTCCGGGAAGTGCTCGATGCGAAGGACCCGGAACCATTCAGCGTCCGCCGCCAGCATCCCGAATCTTCCTGAAGACCCGGTCTTGCATCCAGTGCTGGTCCCACCACTCGACGGGATTCACCGGCACCCCCTGCAGCAGGATGGTGAAGTGAAGGTGGTCGCCGCCGGCTAAGCCGGTGGCGCCCGTGCGGCCCAACTCCTGGCCCTTCGTCACGGTGTCGCCGACCTTGGTGCCGATGGTCGACAGGTGCGCATAGAGCGACTGCACGCCGAGGCCGTGGTCGATGATCACGCAGTTGCCGTAAATGCCAAGGAAGTCGGCAAAGACGACGACGCCGGTGTTGGCGGCAAGGACTGGAGCCTGTTGCACCGACGCGAGGTCGAAGCCGAGGTGGACCTGCCTGTCGATCTCCTTGTCCTCGAAGAAGTAAGTGCGGCGATCGGCGAAGCGCGACTCGACTTGCGAGCTGCCCATCTGCGCGAACGCTTCGGTCCACAGCATTTTCGGCTGGCTCTTCGCCGCCAGCGCGGTGATGGTCTCGCCATTCTTCTTGCGCAAGTCGCCGTTGATGGTCAGGAAGCCCTTGAGCACGCCCTCCGGCGAACTGGTGTCCACCTTCAGGTCGGGCGTGTTCGAGGCAATGGCGGGGACGACGCGGTCCAGGAAGCGCTGGTCGATCGGAATCCGCGAGTTCAGGAACACCTTCCTGGTCGGCTGATGCTCGAGCGGCGTCGTCGCCTCGTTGCCGGCGGCATCCCTGGCAAAAGCCGACATGCGGGCATTGACGTCCTGATCGTGCTTGAGCGCGAAGAAGGCCACGCGCAGCGCGGGATCGGCCAGGCCAACCGCCGAGCCGGGGTAGGCGCGGTACTCGGTGTCGCCGACGCGGACACCGGCCTCCACATCCTCCGGCGTCGCGCGCAGGACCACGAACTCGGCGCCGCCCAGGTTGATGAAGTGATGAATCGAGGTGACGGCAATCCGCGGCGGGTCGAGCCGCACCTGCAGCTCCCGGGTGACCGAGCTTTCCACGGTTCGCAGGCCGAAGAACACCTGGCGCGATGCGGTGACGGTGAGCGTGGCCGGGCCATTGACGAGCGTCGGTTGTGCTGTCTTGCCAAGCGTTCCCGACAGACTGACCTGGTTCTGCGCGGTGCCGTCGCCGGCGTACGACGCGACGATGGTCGATTGCCCGCCCTGCTGGAGCGTGGCCTGCGCGGCCGCCACCGGCGTGGGCGAGTCGGCCACGACATCAAGCGAGCCCGACCGGCCGACGAACTTGTCCGGGGACTTGATTGTGATCGACGGTCCAGCTTCGCGGCCGGCGAGGTACCACCCGGCGCCCGCGCCAACGACACCGATGACGACGATGGCAAGAAGGGTCAGCCGAAAAAATCGCATGACCGATGATAGTCCGTCCTCGCTAACGTGGTCGCCTCGTCGTTCTGTGTGTTGGCGTGGCGGTCCACGGGTCTTCCGGCCATGGATGGCGGGGATACCGTCCGCGCAATTCCTTGCGGACCTCCTGGTACGTCGTCGCCCAGAAGCTCTTCAGGTCCTGAGTGGACTGCACCGGCCGCGCGTTGGGGGCGAGCAGGTGAATCGTCACTGGGATCTTCTTCGGGCCGAGGCGAGGGGTCTCGGCCAGGCCGAACAGTTCCTGAAGCTTCACCGCGACCGACACCGTGCCATCGGCGGCGTATTCCAGCCGCATCGACCGGCCGCTTGGCACGGCGAGGGAGTCGGGGGCATCGCGGTCAATGGCTTGCTTCGTCGCCCACGAGAGGTGCGCGGCAAGGTCCAGTTCCTTGAGACCCTTCGCGCCTGTCGCCGCCGATGTCGCCAGGGCGGGCAAGTCCAAGGTGTGGCCCGCAAAGGCAGCGCGACGCAGCAGGCGCTCGGTGTCCGCGTCGTGTTCGCGATCGAGCCAGGCCTGGGCCAACATCGACGCCGCCACTTCGGGATCGACCGGGACGGGACGCTCGCGCAACACGAGCGCGTCATACCAGTCGGTGGCGTGCGCGCGAACCACACCGCTGTCATCGACGCGGTGGATCACTTCGCTCCGCGTCGGCGCGAGCCACTCGGGCTCGATCCGGCAGGCGGCACGGACGGTTGCCTCTGTGGCCGACGTGGCAGCGGTCCGGCTGAAGCCGGACGCTACATTTCCCATGCCTGAGGTGACGTCCAACGCGACCAGCCACTCGCCGTCGCGCACACCGCTTTCGCGCCCCATCACCGCGCCATGGCCGGTGGCCAGCGTGACGCGGTCGCCGCTTCTTCGCTTCGCGACCCGATCCGGATAGCCGGCGAAGATCGCCCGTCGAAACGCGGTTTCGTCGATGTGCCGGGCCTTGCGTTTACCCAGCACGGCTTCCGCGCTGCGCTCGAGGTTCTCGGCGACGCGCTTGAGATGGAACGGCAGGCGCGCCCAGCTGTCGATGACGGGCAACAGGTCGCAGGAGGTCGACTGGTCGCGCCCTTCGCTTCGGCCCGGCTCCGAGAGCCAGGCGCACGCGGCGGCCGCCTCGAATGAGCCGAGGCCGTCGACCAGGATCCGCGCGAGCCGGGGGTGCAGCGGCAGGCGCCGCAGCAGCGTGGCCTCTTCGGTCGCGCGGCCGTCCTTGACGAGACCAAGACGCTCGAGCAGCGTGAGGGCGATCGCGAGGCGATCGCCGGCGGGCCGCTCGAACCACTCGAAGGTCGCGGGGTCGCCGCCCCAACCCAGGATCGAGAGCACGGGTTGCGCCAGGTCGATGCGCTGCACCTCCGGCTCGCGGTGGGGCCGCAAGTGATCGCGCTGGTCCCACAGCCGCCGCACCGTGCCCGGGCCAAGCCTGCCGGCGCGGCCGGCGCGTTGATCCGCCGAGTCCATGGTGATGCGTTCGAGCGTGAGGCTGTCGACGCCGCGCTCGCCGTTATAGCGCGCGACCTTGTGCAGGCCGGTGTCGATCACGATCGAGACCCCGGGCACGGTCAGCGACGTTTCGGCGATGTTCGTGGCCAGGATGACCCGCCTTCGCGCTGCGCGCTTCGGCGGGCCAGGCGCGCCGTCGTCAGACCGGAGTACCGCGTCCTGTTCGGCGGCGTCCATCGAGCCATACAGGGTGAGCAGGTCGACACCGTGCCTGGCGGCAATGCCTTCGGTCTCCCGCTGCGCGCGGGCGATTTCACCGGCGCCCGGGAGAAAGCACAACGCGTTGCCGCGCGTGGCGGGCAACACCTCGTCCAGGGCGCCGGCCACCGACTGTCCGGGGGCGTAGGCGATCGACAACGGATGCAGCGTTCCGGGCACGTCGATGACCGGGCAATCGTCCAGGAATCGCGAGACCGGCCCGGTGTCGAGCGTGGCCGACATCACCAGGAGGCGCAGGTCGGGCCGCGCCAGCCACGCCTGCCGCGCCAGCGCCAGGCCCAGGTCGGCGTGAACGCTGCGCTCGTGGAACTCGTCAACGATCAGCGTGGTGACGTTGCTCAGCAACGGATCGTCCTGGAGGTAGGCGGTGAGGATGCCCTCGGTGACGACCAGCAGCCGGGTGTCGGCGCCGGCCTTCCGCTCGAAGCGGATGTGCCAGCCGACCTCCCGCCCCAGCATCCAGCCGCGTTCGTCGGCGATCCGGCGCGCCATGGCCCGGGCCGCCACCCGGCGCGGCTGCAGCAGCAGCACGCGGCCCTGGTCGACGAGCGCCGGCGGCACGCGCGTGGTCTTGCCCGCGCCCGGCGCCGCGGTCAGCACGGCCGCGCGATGACGGTCGAGCGCCTCGCGGATGGGGTCGATGTACGCATCGACGGGGAGGGGGATCGGTAGCACGTCCCTTATGATGTCAGACCATGAGCCCGCGCCTCAGCAGCCTGAGAAATGTGATCTGTGTAATCTGTGTCATCTGCGGCCCCGTTGTGCTGTCGGCGCAGTCTGCGGCTCAGCGCCGAGAGCCCCCATCGACGTTGAGGGCGCCGTCGCGGACCGACATTCTGCGTGGAGAGTACGGACGATACCGCGCCAACAACGACCTGCTCCATTACGAGCTGGATGTCCGGGTTGACCCCGAGAAGAAGTCCATCACCGGCAAGAACGCCATCCGCTTCAAGATGCTCAAGGACGACACCCGCATCCAGCTGGAGCTGTATGCCAGCCTGAGCGTCGACAAGATCGTGATGGGCGCCACGACGCTGAAGTACGAGCGCGACCACAACACCGTCTATGTGGACTTTCCCGAGACGCTGCGGGCGGGCCGCACCTACACCATCGACTTTCACTACACCGGCCTGCCCCAGGAACAGGGCCGGTTCGGCGGCCTCGCGTTCCGCAAGGACCCGGCAGGCCGCCACTGGATCAACACCGCCAACGAAGGCGAGGGCTCGAGCGTGTGGTGGCCGAGCAAGGATCAGTGGCGCGACGAGCCCGAAGGCGCCGACATCCGCGTCGCCGTCCCCAACGGGCTGATGGACGTGTCGAATGGCCGGTTCATGGGCAAGACCGACCTGGGCGACGGCTACACGCGCTGGGACTGGCGCGTGCACTACCCGATCAACTCGTACAACGTGTCGTTGAACATCGGCGAGTACGTGCAGTTCTCCGAAAAACTCGGCGATCTGCCCATGGATTACTTCGTCCTGCCCGAGAACCTCGAGAAGGCGAAGAAGCAGTTCGCGCAGGCGCGGCCGATGATGGAAGCGTTCGAGAAGTACGTCGGCAAATACCCCTTCCCGAAGGACGGCTACAAGCTGATCGAGGTGCCCTACTCGGGCATGGAGCACCAGAGCGCCGTCACCTACGGCAACCGCTACGCCAACGGCTATCTCGAGCGCGACTGGACCGAGGTGGGCGTCAGCCTCAAGTTCGACTTCATCATCATCCACGAAAGCGGCCACGAGTGGTTCGGCAACGCCGTCTCGGCGGCCGACGTCTCGGACATGTGGATCCAGGAGGGCTGGTGCAACTACCTCGAGTTCGTCTACGTCGAGGCGCTCTTCGGCTATGACGATGCCCTGAAATACGCCAACGGCTACAAGAAAAAGGTCGGCAACAAGGAGCCGATCATCACCCAGCGTGGCATTCACCGCACGCCGAACCAGGACATGTACTTCAAGGGCGCGCTGTTCCTCAACACGCTGCGCAACATGGTCAACGACGATGCCAGGTGGTGGAAGCTGGTGCGCGACACCTACGATCGCTTCAAGTACCAGAACATCCTGACCGAGGACCTGGTCCGCTTCTTCAGCGCCGAGCTGAAGCAGGACATGACGCCGATCTTCGATCAGTACCTCCGCCGGGCGAACCTGCCGACGCTGGAGCTGACGTTCGACGAGAAGGCGGGCACGGTGTCGTATCGCTGGAACGCCGATGAGCGAGGCTTCGCCATGCCGATCAAGGTAGGCACCAAAGGGAACTGGCAGGTGATCACGCCGAAGTCGGATTGGCAGTCGATGCCTAACAAGCTGGGGAAGGCGCTGGAGGTGGCGACCGATCTGTTCTACGTCAACGTCGCCGTTCTTGGCGGTGACGGGCGCATGCCAGCCACCCCGTAGAGGCGGCTCTTCAGACCCGCCTGCCGGCTAGCTCCCGATCTTCTTTTGCGCCTCCGCGATGCGCTCGCGGTCGAGGTCGCCGTCCTTCCAGTAGCCGACGAAGCGGCGATAGGCCTCGCGCGACTTCGCCGTGTCGCCCTGCTGTTCGTAGATGCGGCCGAGGAAGTAGAAGCTGCGCACGAAGTCGATGGGCTGGCGTGCCCGCTCGTAGCCGCTGCCAGCCACCTTCTCGAACCACGGCCTTGCTTCGCCGGCCCGGCCCGCCTCGAGCAGCGCCTGGCCCAGGGAGGACCACACCGGCAGGTGCCAGCTGCGTCCGTTCGGTCCGGTCCCTCGTGAGGGCAAGGCGGTCGCCGCGTCCTGCAACGGCTTAATCGCGGCAGCCGCGTCACTGCGGCCAAGAGCCACGAGGCCTCGCGCAACGTTTGCCAATCGGCCGTCGCGCACGATCGCCATGGGGTTCGTTTTCGACACCAACGCCGCGACTGCGGCATCTGCCTCGGCGGGACGGCGTGCTCCAGACAGCGCCCACGCCCGGTAAAGGAGGGCCGTAGGCTCTTCGGGCGTCCCCTTCGCGTCAGCCACGGCCTTTGTGAACGCTGCAGCGGCCGCGGCGTGGTCTCCCCGAGCAAGCAGAGTGAGGCCCACAAACTGATGACCTACCGAGCTGCGCTGTCCACGCACTTTGTACGCCGCGGCAGCGCGCTCCGCCCACGTCAGCGCTTCTGCGCTCTTGCCCACCAACCCATCCAGGGCGACGTAGACCTGCGCGCCGACCCAGCGGTGTGCTTCGGTGGGGCCGTTTGCCAGGTTGCCAGCGACGGCGCTTGCGCCCTTCCAGTCTTCGCGTAACAGATGGATCAAGCCCGACGAGTTTTCGGCCGCCGAATCGATCGGATCCAGGAGTCGGGCCTTTTCCAGTGCGCGAATCGCGTCGTCGAGCCGGCCTACGCCGATCAAGGCAGTGCCGAGCAATGACTGTGCGACGGCGCTCTCCGGATTGCGTCTCGCGAACGTATCAACAACTGCTAATGCCTTCTCAGGCTGGCCGAGCGCCCGGTAGCCAACAGCGACGTTGGCGTAGGGTTGGAGCATTGTTGTGCCGGCCTGAATCAGCGGCTCAAATTGCCCTATGGCTTCCTCATAACGTTCAAGGCCGTTGTAAGCGAGGCCGAGATTGTTTCGGCACGACTCGTAACTTGGGTCGATCGCCAGGCAGCGCTCATAGGCCGTCATGGCCTTCGCGCCATCTGCCGGAGAATTCCCGTAGTGGACACCCTCGATGTAGGCCCGATCTCTCGGTGTCAGGCGGTCGGCAAGTGAAAACGCCTTGGCGCTGTACTGGTTCCGGCGGTCGAAATTCCCGCGGTTACCTTCGACGACCGCCATCTTCCCGTAAGCCATCGCGAACATGGGGTCGATGGCTACGGCCTTCTCGAACAGCGCGATAGCTTCGGTATCGCTCCGGCGATTGGTGTGTCCGAGGCCTTCGGCGTAAAACCGATACGCTTCAATTGAGGTCGTCGTGACCTCTTCCACCCCCCGGTTACCGTTGGCTGAGGGGCGGGCACCGGGCGCGGTCAACAGCGCCGCCTCAGCCCGCAGGCCCTCGAACTTCGAGCGAATGCGGCTCGACAGGTCATCAATCATCGAGAACAACGCCGACGTGCTGGTGCCGTCGACCCGCTCGGACGAGATGATGCGGCCGGTCTTCGCCTCCTGCAGCCGGACGTTGATGCGAATCGCATCGCCCGATCGGACGTAGCTGCCGACCACGATGTTGGTGACGCCAGTGCGGGCCGCCACCTCGCTGACGGCCTCTGGCGACAGCATGCGGTCGTCCTGCCGCTTGAGCTCGGCAAGAATCCCGTACAGGCGGTCGGTGCCGACGACTTCAATGCCCTGCGATTGCGAGAGATCCGTGACCACCATCTCGGTGATGCCGGTGCGCATCCAGTCGAGCTCCTTGTCACCGGTGGTGTTATCGAAGTACAGAACGGCGACTGATGGCTTACCAGACCCGCCAGCGGCCGGCGCGTCGTTCGCCGAGCCGCCAGTGCGGGTGAACAGCACCACTCCGGCAATGGCCACCACGGCAACTGCGGCGGCAAGCCAGCCCCACGTCGGCACGCGCATCGGTGCTGAGGGCGCCGGTGCGGCGGCCGCTTGCGGACCGGTGTCGAGGCGCCGCCGGGCGGCGCGGATGTCGACGACCGCGTCCTTCATGCCCTGGTAGCGATCGGCCGGATCCTTGGCGAGGCACTTGTCGACCATGCGCTGGATGTCGGCACCGGCTTCGGCGATGACGGTGGGACCGAGCGACGGCAGTCGCGGCGCCGCTTCGTGGAGGATCGCGCTGACCGTCTCAATGCCAGTCTTGCCCCGGAACGGCGGCTGGCCGGCCAGCATCTCGTGCAGCAGGATGCCGAACGAGAAGATGTCGCTGCGGTGGTCCACGATTTCGCCGCGCGCCTGCTCGGGCGACATGTAGGTCATGGTGCCGAGCACCACGCCGACCCCGGTGTCGCGTCCGGTCTGGGTCTGCGCGCCGGCCCCGGCCGATACCTCGATCAGCTTCGCGATGCCGAAGTCGATGATCTTGGCGTGGCCCTCGTCCGTGACCATGACGTTAGCGGGCTTCAGGTCGCGGTGGACGATGCCCTTCTCGTGGGCCCGCGCCAATCCCGCCGCGATCTCGGCCGCCAGTTCCAGCGAGCGCGCGGCCGGCAGCCGTTGGCGTGTCAGCAGGTCGCTGAGCTTCTCGCCGCGGATCAGCTCCATCGCGATGTAGGCAATGCCGTCGACTTCGTCGGCCCCGTGAATCACGGCAATGTGCGGGTGCTCCAGCGCCGATGCCGCCTGCGCCTCCCTCAAGAAGCGGCGCCTCACCTCATCGTCACTGGTCACTTCCTGCGGGAGGACCTTGAGGGCGACATCGCGGTTGAGGTGGGTGTCGGTGGCGCGATAGACCACGCCCATGCCGCCGCGGCTGATTTCTTCCGCGACGAGGTAGTGCCCGAGCGAGCGGCCGGTCAATTCCATGGCTTTGGGGGGCGAAAGGCATGCGCAGTCTATCGCATAGCTCAGCCAGCCGGCGTGATAACTTGGACGGAACCGCCAGGGGTATCCGCCCGCCTTCGCGCCTCATTCTGGGCGCGCTACGGCGGGACGCGATTGAGACACACCCTGGAACCTGATCCCGTTGACACGGGCGGAGGGAGAGCGGAAATGAAGAAGTCCACGCCAGTGCCAGTTGCCTCGACGTACGAAGAGGCCTATCCCAATTCCACCAAGGTCTACGACGAGCAGGTGGTCGAGACCCCTGCCGGGCCCACGACGTTGCGCGTGCCGTTCCGCGAGGTCGCGCTCGGTGGCGGCGAGCCGTCGGTTCGCCTGTACGACACCAGCGGTCCGCAAGGGCACGATCCGCGCGCGGGCCTGCCGAAGCTGCGCGAGGCGTGGGTCGCGCCTCGCCGTGCCGCGGCGAAGGCCGGCCAGCCGGTCACGCAGCTGCACTACGCGCGCAAGGGCGAGATCACGCCCGAGATGGCCTACATCGCCTCGCGCGAGGGCCTGCCGGCCGACTTCGTCCGCGACGAGGTGGCGCGCGGCCGCGCCATCATCCCCGCCAACATCAACCACCCCGAGCTCGAGCCGATGATCATCGGCCGCAACTTCCTGGTGAAGATCAACGCCAACATCGGCAACTCCGCCGTCTCGTCCTCCATCGAGGAGGAAGTGGAGAAGCTGCGGTGGTCCACGCTGTGGGGCGCCGACACCGTGATGGACCTGTCCACCGGCAAGAACATCCACGAGACCCGCGAGTGGATCATGCGCAACTCGCCGGTGCCGATCGGCACCGTGCCGATCTACCAGGCGCTGGAAAAGGTCGGCGGCCGGCCGGAAGACCTGACCTGGGAGGTCTACCGTGACACGCTGATCGAGCAGGCCGAGCAGGGCGTCGACTACTTCACCGTCCATGCCGGCGTGCTGCTGCGCTATATCCCGATGACCGCGAAGCGCCTGACCGGCATCGTCTCGCGCGGCGGATCCATTCTCGCCAAGTGGTGCCTCGCGCACCACAAGGAGAACTTCACCTACACGCACTTCCGCGAGATCTGCGAGATCATGAAGGCGTACGACGTGTCGTTCTCGCTTGGCGACGGCCTGCGCCCCGGCTCGATCGCCGACGCCAACGACGAGGCGCAGTTTGCCGAGCTGGAAACCCTGGGCGAATTGACACGCATCGCCTGGGACAAGGGCGTGCAGGTGATGATCGAAGGCC
>CAYGMD010000074.1:0-21426 GCA_964350785.1 uncultured Acidobacterium sp.
GGCTGTTGGTGAGGATGAAGCCTTCCTTGCTGATCACGAAGCCGGTGCCCGCGGCCTGGGTTTCCTGGTCGCGCGGGCGCTGGCGCGGCTGCTGCTGACGGCCGCCCGGCTGGCCGCCGCCGCCGAAGAAGCGTTCGAGCAGGTCGTCGCCGCCACCGCCACCGCCGCCGCCGAAGAACTCGGTCATCTCCGCGGCGCGCTGGGTCGCGGTGCTGCGGATGTTGACCACGGCCGGGCTCATCGCCTTGGCGATGTTGCGGAACGTCGCGGCGTCCACCGGACCGCTCAGCGGGGCGCTGTTCATGGGCGGCGCCGCCATGGTCTGCGCCGACGAGGCCGGCGTCAGGTCGAGGCGGGAGGCAATGACCATGCCCACCGCGAGCGATGCCACCATGATCAGAAGCGAATAGAACAGCGTCGTTTTCCGGCTCGACATGTCTTCCTCCAACAAACCCGCGAATTGACTCTTCCTACACTAGCGTGACAATGCTCGCCTGGCGAGGCCCGGTGACCTCGGGACCCGCGCTGGTCCAGACCATGTTGATTTCGGTCCGAACGCCAAAATCCTTGAAATAGAGGCCCGGCTCAATCGTAAACCCACTGCCGGGCAGCAACCGCCGCTCGTCGTGGGTTTCGTAATCGTCGAGGTGGGCGCCATTGCCATGGACGTTTTCGCCCAGGCTGTGGCCGGTGCGATGCATGATGGCGTCGCCGAAACCCGCCTCCTGCAACACCTTGCGGGCGGCGCGGTCGGCTTCGAAGCCGCGCACCTCGCGGCCGGCCCCGGCGGCGGCCTGAACGACGCTGACGGCGGCGTCGCGCGCGCCGCAAATGGCCGCAAAGGCTTTGGTCATGCGCTCGGGGACGTCGGTGCCGACAAAGCCAATCCAGGTGATGTCGGCGTACACCGCGCCGGGCGTCGCCAGCTTGCCCCACAGGTCGAGCAGCACCAGTTCGTTCTTGCGAATCACGCGATGCTCGCTGGCCGAGGCCAGGTAGTGGGGGTTGCCGGCGTTTTCCTGCGCCGACACGCACGGCGCCGACTCGGCGATCAGGCCTTCGTCGGCAAACCAGCCAACCATCTGTTGCTGGATGTCGTACTCGGTGGTCGGCACGCCGTCGCGCAGGCGGCGGGCGACCGACTCGAAGGCGCGATCCTTGATGCGATAGAGCGCCGCGGAGGCCTGGCGATGCGTCGCGATCGCCGCCTCGTCCCAGTAGGCCTCGAACTGTTGAATGAGATCGCCCGACGACACGACGTCGACGCCGTAGCCGCGGACCAGTTCAATGGTGCCGGCGTCCACGCGCGACACGTAGGGGATGGCGCAGCGCGGCGAATACTCCATGGCCACGCGCGCGACGCCCTTCAGGATCGCGCCCAGGCCGGCTGCCAGCTGCTCGTGGCCGGCATACACGGTCTTGCCGCCGGGCAGGTGGTCGAGGTTGTAGCGTTCGATGGCGTGCACCAGCGCCCGCGGTTCGCCGCTGGCCGGAATCAGGTAGAACCAGCGCCGGGTGGCGAGATGCCCGGCGCCTCCCATGCCCGCCATCCGGTGGCTGACGGGATTCGACCCCTGGAAGTCGTACAGGAGCCAGGCATCCAGGCCGTGGGCCCGCAGGGCCTCTTGGACGGCGGCCACGTTCATGGGCATATTCAACCGATTATAGCGGACAGCCAGAACCGGCCGGCCGGGCCAAGCGTCCTATAATCAGCAGGCCAGCCGACGAGCTGAACGTTATGACCACCAGACCCATTCTTCTTGGACTCCTTCTTGCGGTAATCGCGGCCGGTGTGCCGGCTCAGGGACAGGCACCGGCCCCCCAACCGGCAATGCCGGCGCCGCCGGCAACGCCACAGCAACCGCCGATCACCTTCCGCGCCGAAATCAACTACGTCGAAGTCGACGCGCGCGTGCTCGACGCCCAGGGCAAGTTCATTGCCGACCTCAAGCCGGAGGATTTCCAGGTCATCGAAGACGGCAAGCCGCAGCGGGTGAGGGCGTTTTCGCTCGTCAACATCCCGGTCGAACGGCCCGAACGCCCGCTGTTTGCGGCCAGGCCGATCGAGCCCGACGTGCGCACCAACCTGCAGGCTGCCGACGGCCGGGTCTACCTGATCGTGCTCGACGACCTGCACACCAGCGCCCTGCGGTCGAGCCGCACGAAGGCGGCGGCGCGCCAGTTCATCGAGAAATACGTCGGCAGCAACGATCTTGCGGCGGTCGTCTTCACCGGCGGCCGAAGTGACGCGTCCCAGGATTTCACCACCAGCCAGCGCCTGTTGCTGCAGTCGGTCGACAAGTTCATGGGCCAGAAGTTGCGCTCGTCGACCATGAACAAGATCGACGACTACAACCGCACCGTCGACACGGCGATGGCGGGTGAGAAACCGTCGGACATGGACGATCGCGAGCGCGGTTTCAAGGCGCGCAGCGCGCTCGACACTGTGCGCAACCTGGCGCAGTACCTGGGCAACATCCGCGGCCGCCGCAAGGCGCTGGTGCTGTTCAGCGAGGGCATCGACTACGACATCAACGACGTCTTCAACAACACCGAGGCGACCAGCGTGATGGACGCCACGCGCGACCTGATTGCCGCGGCCACCCGCGCCAACGTCGCCGTCTACGGCGTCGACCCGCGCGGCCTGACCACGGCCGGCGACGACACGATCGAGATCCAGTCGTTTCCGGACGACACCACGCTGGGGCTCGGCACCGGTTCGATCTACAACGAAGTGCGGCTGGCGCAGGACAGCCTGCGCGTGCTGTCGGAAGAAACCGGCGGCTTCGCCGTGGTCAACCGCAACGACTTCGCCACCGCGTTCCAGCGCATCGTCGACGACCACAGCGCCTATTACGTGATGGGCTACTACTCGACCAACGACAAGCGCGACGGGCGGTTCCGGAAGATCGAGGTGAAGTTGAACAACAAGCCCGGCCTCGTGGTCCGGGCCCGCAAGGGCTACGTCGCGGCGCGCGGCCGCGCGCCCGAGGCGGCCAAGCCGGCCACCGCCAACTCGGCGTCACCGGAATTGAAGGAAGCCATTGAAAGCCCGCTGCCGCTGACCGGACTGCCGCTGGGCATGACCGCGGCCGTGTTCAAGGGGCCGGCGCCGAAGGGGTCGGTGGTGATCTCGACGCTCGTCAACGGCAGCACGCTGCCGTTCACCGAGGCCGGCGGCATGTTCAAGAACAGCCTCGAAGTGATGGCGATGGCCACCGACGAGAAGGGCAAGACCACCTACGGCGACCGCAACGTGGTGAACCTGAACATGAAGCCCGATTCGGCCAACCGGGTGAAGGCCAGCGGCTTCCGCGTGATCCAGTCGATGGATCTCGCGCCCGGCCGCTATCAGTTGCGGGTGGCGGTGCGCGAGGCCAATACGCTGAAGGCCGGATCGGTGACCTTCGACCTCGAGGTGCCCGATTTCGCCAAGCGCCCGCTGTCGATGAGCAGCCTGGCCATCACGTCGGCGATGAGCGGCATCGCCCCGACCATCCGGCCCAAGGATCCCCTCGAGAAGCTGCTGCCCGGGCCGCTGTCGAGCTACCGCGAGTTCCCGGCCCAGGACGAGGTCGCGTTCTTCGCCGAGGTCTACGACACGATCAAGGCGCCCCACAAGGTGGCGATCGTGGCCACCGTCAAGGCCGAAGGCGGCCAGACCGTGTTCCAGGCGCGCGAAGAGCGTGACAGCTCGGAGCGCGGCGGCGGCGCCGGCGGATACGGGTTCCAGCAGCGCGTGCCGCTGACGGGCATGGCGCCCGGGCTCTACGTGCTGCGCGTCGAGGCGACGCCCAGCATCGGCGAGCGTGAGGCCATCGCCCAGGAAGTCGTGTTCCGCGTGATGGCGCCCGCGAGGCAGCCATGATCGCCGTGTTCGCGGTGGTGTTCGCGGCGTTCCTGCAGGCGGCGCCCGCGCCGATCGAGACCGTGGCGCGCAGCTCGGACAGCGGCATCGACACCGCGCGCCAGGTCGCGGTGCGGTCGGCCGACGAGTGGGCCGCGCTGTGGCGCGAGCATGCCGGCGACACGCCGGCGCCCCGCGTCGACTTCACGACCCGCACCGTGCTCGCTGTCTTCCTCGGCACGCGGCCATCGGCCGGTTACGCCGTCGAGATCGTCGCGACGCGCGCCGAGGGCGCCGGCCTGGTCGTCGAGTGGCGCGAGAAGACGCCCGAGCGCGGCATGGTGACGGCACAGATCCTGACCTCGCCCGCCCACCTCGTGTCGGTGCCGAAGGTGGCCGGCCCGATCAGGTTCGAGAAGGCCGGCAAGTGACCGGGCCGACCAGCACGGGGGTCGACGCGCGGCTGGCCTCGGTGCTGTGTTACGCGGGGTGGTGGGTCACCGGCCTGGTGTTCCTGTTTGCCGAACGCCAGCATCGCGGCGTGCGCTTCCACGCCGCGCAGTCCCTGCTGGTGTTTGGCGTGCTGTCGGTGATCATGCTGGCGTCGGGTGGCGCCAGCGCCATCGCGTTCTTCGTCGACGGCCCCTCGTTCCGGTTGCTGCAGGTGGCCGGCAACGCCGTATGGCTGGGCGCCGTTGCGCTGTGGCTGGTGCTGCTGCTCAAGGCCTGGCGGGGGGAAACCTGGCGGCTGCCGCTGGTGGCCGAACTGGCCGACAAGATCGCCGGCTGAGCCAAAAACGAAAGGGCGGAAGCGCTCCCGCGAGGAAGCCCTTCCGCCCGGTACGCTGGCGTGCCGGCGACCTAGGTGGTCGGCACGATCTTCGGCACGTTCTTCGGCTTCACGGTGCCGTTGGCGTGGGAGAAGTTGTAGCTGTTGCTGGCCATGCGCGGGTTCTTCGGGGTGGTCAGCGTCACCGTGATCACCTCGCCGGGCATGAACGGCTTGGGATGGCGGTAGGTATCGCCCCCCGAGAGGGTGCCGGTCTTGTCGATCCAGCTTTCCTCGAGCTTGAAGCCCGCGATCGGCGCCGGCGACGTGTTCTTGATTGTGATCACCGTGACCACGTTGGCCCCCACCACCTTGGTGTTGGGCTTGGTGTACTCCACGGTCGCCTCGCCCCGCTGGGGCGAGATCAGCTTGCGGGGCGCGGCCGGAGCCGCAGGCGTTGCCGGCGCGGGCGCCTGGCCCGCGAAAGCCGCCGGGGCGAGTAGCAGTCCCAGGGCCGCAGCCACGGCCAACCGCTGTTGCAATTTCATACGATGAACCCTCCGAGGCAGGATTATATATCTACATTTCACCGTTCCAGTCTTCAGGCTCGGCAGCCGTCGACCGGAACACTTCCAGATGCCACTTCCCGCCGCCCCACGGCTCGATGACCTCGGTCGCCACCACATCCACCAGCAGTTCGGCAAACGTACGGCCCTCGGGGTCGCCCTCGAGGTGGTAGGCCGGGTCGTCCCACGCAAAGTTGGGGTAAATCGTCATCGTCAGAAACAGGTCGTAGCCGTCGTCGACGACGATGATCTGGCCGATTGGGCGCTTTTGCGTGGAGTGATAGACGAGGTATTTCTCGGCGCTGTGGGCGCGGATGTAACGCTTGAGCGCGAAGTCGCGGGCGACGATCTCTTCGACCGCGATCTTCTTGTCCCAGCAATCGCGGCAGTAGCGTTCCTCGCCGCGCGGCTCCGAGACTTCCTTGGCGCCGCACAGGGCGCAGCCCTTCTTGTTGCCGATTGACTTACGGGACATGACTGACAAATTGTACTTCACTGGCAGGGTGCCAAGGGTGCCAAGGGTGCCAAAGGTGCCAAAGGTGCCAAGGTGCAGGGCGCGGGTATCAACTGATGAAAAAGTGCGTGTTCGTGTTGTTGCTTTCTTCGACGCTTGCCGCACAGGCGCCCACCCTGCATCTGCCGCCACTCGACCGGGAGCTGCCGCCGGCCGCGGAGTCCATTTACCAGGCACTCGCGCCGCGGGTGGATGCCGACGTGGCCATGGCGACCGTGCGCCTGATGGCGCCGCTGTGGCGGCTGGCGGGTAATCCGGCGTTCGAGCAATCGCAGCAATACATCCACGACCAGCTGACGGCGGCCGGATTGTCGCCGCGCTACGAGTCCTTCACCGACGGCAGCACCGGGTGGGAGCAGCGGACCGGCACGGTACGCCTGGGCGGTCCCACGGGCGAAGTGCTGCTGTCGCGGGAGGCCGCCCGCGTGCCGCTGGCCATCAACTCGTTCAGCACGCCCGCCGGTGGTGCGTCCTATCGCGTCGTCGATGCCGGCGCCGGCACCAACGCCGCCGCCTACGAGGGCAAGGACGTGAAGGGCGCCGTCGTGCTGGTCAGCGGCCCGATCGGCAGTGCGTGGCAGCAGGCCGTCCGCACGCGAGGCGCCGCCGGTGTCATCTCGTCGGATGTGGCCGGCTACACGCGACCCGAGCAGACGCCCGAGGTGTTGCAGTGGGGCAGCATCCCCTTTGACGAATCGCGGCAGTCGTTCGGCTTCAAGTCCACGCCGCGGGCCGCGTGGCGGCTGCGCGAGGCGCTGGCCGAGGGGGCAGTGACGGTGCACGTCGAGGTCGACACGGTGTTCCATCGCCGTCCCAATCGGACGCTCGCCGTCGATATCCCGGGCCGGTCGAAAGCCGGGGAGCGCATCCTGCTGGTCGCGCACGTCCAGGAGCCGGGCGCCAACGACAATGCCAGCGGCTGCGGCACGCTGCTCGCCGCCGCGCTCGCCGTGCACGACGCCGTGCGCCGCGGCGCGGCGCCCGCGCCGGAGCGTACCATCACGTTCCTGTGGGTGGATGAGATCCGCGGCAGCCAGCAGTGGATCAAAGACCACCCGGACGAGGCCCGGCGGGTGTTGGCCATGCTGTCGCTCGACATGACCGGCGAGGACACGGCCAAGACCGGCGGCACGTTTCTGATCGAGAAGGGGCCGGACCCCTCGGCGATCTGGGAACGGCCGTCCGACCCGCACTCGGAGTGGGGCGCGGGCAAGGTGGACCCGGCCAAGGTCGTGGGCCACTTCCTCAACGACCTGCACCTGGCGGTGAGCCTGCGGCGGGCCCGCGACACCGGCTGGGTCGTGCGCACCAATCCCTACGAGGGCGGCAGCGACCATACGGTCTTCACCAACACCGGCGTGCCGGCGCTGCTCAACTGGCACTTCACCGATCGCTACTACCACACGAATCTCGATACGGTGGACAAGACCAGCCCGGCGGAAATGCAGCATGTTGGTATTGCCGTGGCCACGACGGCGCTGTACCTCGCCACGGCCGGCGGCAACGACGTTGCGCCGATGACACGGCTCATGGATGCGGCGCGCGACGCGCGCCTGGCCACCGAGCAAACGAACCACGCCCCGCCCGAGATTATCGAGGCGTGGCTCAAGTGGTACCGCGAGGCCCGCGAAAGCGTCGGCCGCCTGCGCTAGGGCTGCGGCCCGGCGCTGGTCAAGGCCCGGTGCAGAATGCCCAGGAGGTTTTCGGCGGCAAATGGCTTCGGTAGAAACTGCCTGGCGCCGGCACGCGCGGCGCTGGTCCTGCTTGCGTCGGTGGCGACTCCACTGGCGGCGACGATCACCGCCGCCGGGTTGATGCGCAGGATTTCCCGCATCGCGGCTGGGCCGTCCATCACGGGCATCATCATGTCCATCAGGACCAGGTCGATGTCCGCCTGGTGCTGGAGGTAGATCTCCACGCCTTCGCGGCCGTTCGGCGCCTCGAGCGCGCGATACCCGAACGCTTCAATCGTCCGCCTGGCCACCTGGCGGATCGCCCTCTCGTCGTCGATGATGAGGACGGTCTGGCCGTCGCCGCGCAGCAGGTGCGGGTTCGGGTCAGCCGCCGCCGGAGCCACCGCCTGGAGCCGGGCCGGCAGGTGAATGTGGAACCGCGTGCCCTGGCCGATAGTGCTGTCGCACCGGATGAACCCGCCGTGGCTCTTGATAATGGCCAGTGACGTCGACAGTCCGAGCCCGGTACCCTTGCCCACCTTCTTGGTGGTGAAGAACGGGTCGAAGATCTTCTCCAGCACATCCGGCGCGATGCCGGTCCCCGAGTCCTCGACGCGCAGCAGCACGTACGGCCCCGGCCGCGCATCGATGTCCAAGGCCGCGGCGCGCTCGTCGATGACGGTGTTGGAGGTCGCGATCGTCAGGTCGCCGCCCTCCGCCATCGCATCACGGGCATTCACGCAGAGGTTCAACAGCACCTGGTGAAGCTGCGTCGGATCCCCCAGCAGCGTCTTCGTGTCTGGATCGCAGTCGGTGTGGACCCGGATATTCCTCGCGAACGTCTCGCGGACGATCGCGGCCACTTCGGCCACCACCTGCGCTGGGGCGACGGTCACGCGCTGCCCGCCAATGCCGCGGGCGAACGACAACACCTGTCCCACCACCTGCGCGCCGCGCCGGGCGCTGGCGCCGATGGTCGCGAGCAGCTGTTGGTCGGCGGCGCTCGTCACGCTTTCATTGAGCAGCTCAATCGACATCATGATGGGGGTCAGGATGTTGTTGAGGTCGTGGGCAATGCCGCCGGCCAGGGTGCCGATACTCTCCATGCGCTGGGCGCGCAGGAACTGGAGCTCGAGCAGCTTGCGCGCCGTCACGTCGGTCTCAATCGCCAGGATGCTCTGCGGCTCGCCGAGCGGCGTTCGCATCAGGGTCCAGCGCGCTTCCACCGTCACGGCCCGGGCCGGCCTGGCCTGCTGCCGCAATTCGCCCGCCCACTCGCCGATCGTGACGACCTGCTCGCAGGCGGCTTGAAACGCGAGCTCATTGGTCTGCAGCAGGTCGCGGATCGGTCGCCCCACCGCCTCGTGCGCGCTCCACCCGTACATGCGCTCCGCACCGCGGTTCCAGTAAGTGATTCGCTGATTGAGGTCGCGCACCATGATCGCATCGGTGGCCTTGTCGAGCAGGGAGGCCTGCTCGCGCACGCGGTCCCCGGCGAGTTTGTGTTCGGTCACGTCCCGGGCGGTGCCGACGACACGGTCAACCGTTCCAGCCGGACCCGACACCGGCGACGAGTGATCGCGGATCCAGCGGATCTCGCCGTTCGGCCGGCCGATGCGGTACTCGATGTCGGTGCGAAGGCCCTGCTGCTGCCGCCGGTTCGACTCCACCACGACCGGCAGGTCATCGGGGTGCACGGCCTCGTGGTACGAGAACGGCACCTGGTAGAGGCTTTCGCGCGTGCGCTGCCAGATTTGTTCGTACGCCGGGCTCACATACAGGGTCCGGCCGCTGCGCGGGTCGACGGCGTAGAACACGTCGCGCAGGTTATCGGCCAGCTCGCGGAACCGGGCCTCGCTCTGCTGCAGGGCATCCTCGGCCCGCCGCCGCTCGGTCGTGTCATGGGTCACGCTGAGCACGGCGGTGATCGTGCCGTCGGGCGCCCGCAACGGTACCGAGTGGGTATCCATCCACCGCATGGTGCCGCCCAGCCCCACGATTCGGAACTGCAGGCGGCCGGCCTCGCCCATCCCGGAGCGCCGCTGCAAGTCGAGGAAGGCCGCGCGGTCGTCGGGGTGAACGAGGTCGGCGACGCTGCGGCCGATCACATCCTTGGCATTCAGGGCCTCGATCATTCGCAAGCCGGCCGGATTCATGTCCAGCAACCGGCCGTCGAGGGCGACCACCTTGACGCATTCCGGCTCGGTCTCGACGATGGCCCGCAATCGCGACTCGCTGGCGCGCAGGGTGTCGATGGTGCCCTTGCGGCGCAGCGCGGCCGTGACGATCGCGAGCAACTCGACCGGGGCCGCGCCCGGCGGCAGGCAGAAATCCGCTCCAGCCGCCACCACCGCGGCTCGGTCGGCGGAGTCGCCACTGGTGCTCAGCACGACCAGGACGGTATTGGATGACTGCGAGTCGGATCGCAGGTGCTGGACGAGAGCCACGGCATTCCCGCCCGTTTCAGGGGCCAGGACGACCACGGCGTCGGGCTTGAACAGCTCCAGGTGCGCGCGGCACCCGGCCAGCTCGGCCGCCGTGCTGACGGTAAAACCGCCGGCGGCCAACACGCTGCTGACTGGGCTGGGCGCGGCGTCGTTCCCACCGAAGACGAGGACACTATGGGGCAAGATGGCCCCCATAGATTAGTCGTAAGAGCGCCAGGTTGCACGAACATCGGCGTGCGGCGACCTGCGCCGTGTTCGGCTCTGCGGCCGGGCGCCCCCTCGTGAAGTCGATGCGGGGCCGGCGCGGCCGTGGTTGCCGACGCTAATCGTGTGGCGAGCGGTCCGCCGCGGCCGCCGCCGCGGCCGGGCCGTACATCTCGGTAATGTACTGTTTCACCATGCGACGGGTGGAGAAGCGCGGCAGGTTCGATTGCATCGCCTCGCGCACCACCCGGATCCAGCCGCGCGGCAGCCCGCTTGCGTCGCGGTCGTAAAACAGCGGCACGATCTCGCTTTCGAGCAGCGCGTAGAGCGACTCGGCGTCGGCGGCGTCGGTCGCCGCCTGATCGTCGGGATTGGCGTGGCTCTCGATCAGCCACCCGTTCTTGCCGTTGAACCCTTCCGCCCACCAGCCGTCGCCGATGCTGAGGTGCGGCACGCCGTTCAGGGCCGCCTTCATGCCGCTGGTGCCGCTCGCCTCGAGCGGCTTGCGGGGGTTGTTCAACCACACGTCGCAGCCGTGCACCAGGTAGTGGGCCATGTGCATGTCGTAGTCGTCGATGAAGGCGATGCGGCCGGCGAACTTGGGATCGAGCGCATGGCGGAACACGCGCTGCAGGTGGTGCTTGGCCGGCTCGTCGGCGGGGTGCGCCTTGCCCGCGAAGACGATTTGCACGGGCCGGTCGATCGCAACCAGGATGCGCGCCAGCCGATCCGGATCGTGGAAGATCAGCTCGGGCCGCTTGTAGGCCGTGAAGCGGCGCGCGTAGCCGATGGTCAGCGCGCGGGGATCGAGCATGCTGCCGGCGGCGACAATGCGCGAGGGCGACACGTGCTCGTCGGTCCAGCGCGATCGCAGCCGTTCCCGGATGAAGCTGAACAGGTCGCTGCGCATCGCGTGGCGCATGGCCCAGATGTCGGCATCGGGAATGTCGAGCAGCCGCTCCCAGAGGGCCGGGTCGTCGACGTGGTCCAGCCAGCCCGGCCCGAAGTGCCGGTTCAGCACCTCGAACACCGAGCCCGCCATCCAGGTCGGCACGTGGACCCCGTTGGTGATGCTGCGCACCGGAATCTGGTCGGCCGGCAGGTCGGGCCACAGCGGCCGCCACATGGTGCGCGTGACCTCGCCGTGCAGGGCGCTCACGCCGTTGACGTGGCCGGCGGTCCGCAGCGCCAGCGCCGTCATGTTGAACTGCGAGCCGTGGCCGCTGCCGTTGTCGTACTCGCCGAGCGCCAGGAAGCGCGGGCGATGCTCGCCGAGCTCGCCCCACGATCCGGCCAGGTGCTTCTCGACCAGGTGGAACGGGAAGGCGTCGTGGCCGGCCGGCACCGGGGTGTGGGTCGTGAACACCGTCGAGCGGCGCACCGTGTCGAGCGCCTCGTCGAACGAGCGGCCCTTTTCGATGCCCTCGCGAATGCGCTGCAGCGCCACGAACGCAGCATGGCCTTCGTTGAGGTGCCACACGGTCGGCGTGATGCCGAGCGCGCGCAAGGCGCGCACGCCGCCAATGCCGAGGATGATCTCCTGCTGGATGCGCGTTTCATGGTTGCCGCCGTAGAGGCGCGCCGACAGCTCGCGATCCCACGGCGCGTTCTCGGCGAGGTCGGTGTCGAGCAGGAACAGCTTGACCTTGCCCAGCCGCACGCGCCACACCGCAACCAGCACGGTGCGGTCGCCAAGCGGCACCGCCGTGACGCACGGCTTGCCGTCGGGCGTGAGGGCCGCCTCGATCGGCGCCTCGGTCCAGCTGATCTGCCGGTAGCGTTCTTCCTGCCAGCCCTCGTTGCTCATGCGCTGCAGGAAGTAGCCCTGCGGGTACATGAAGCCCACGCCGACCAGCGGCACGCCGAGGTCGGCGGCTTCCTTGCAGTGATCGCCCGCCAGCACGCCCAGGCCGCCGGCGTAAATCGGCAGCGACTGGTGCAGGGCGAACTCGGCGGAGAAGTAGGCGATGCTGCCGCCGTTGATCAGCGAGGCGCGCTCGCGCCACCACGGGTGCGCCAGGGTGCGCGCGTCGTCCAGGCCGAAGATGGCCTCGTCGTAGGCCTTCAGGAACGCGTCGTCGGCCGCGGCCCGGGCCAGCTGCTCGGCGGTGAGGCTTTGCAGCATGCGCACCGGGTTGTGCGCGGTCGCGCGCCACAGTTCGTAATCGAGGCGCCGGAACACCTCGCGCGCGCGCTTGTCCCAGCTCCACCACAGGTCGACCGCGAGCTCGTGCAGGCGATGAATGCGGGCAGGCAGCAGCGCCGCCGCCGAGAATCTCTCTTCTGGCATCTTGGCTAAAGTCCTATTCGCTGGCTCCAACCAGCTGGGCAAAACGCGCCAGGTCGATGTTGCCGCCCGACACCACGGCCACCACCTTGCCGGTGCCGGCGCGGCCGCTCATGGCGGCGGCAATGGCGCAGCCGCCGGCGCCCTCGGCCACCACGTGCACACGGTCGGCCGCGTAGCGCATGGCGGCGGCGACGTCGGCAAGCTCGACGACGATCGAGTCGTCCACCAGTTCCTTCAGCAGCGGCCACATCGTGGTCAGCACCGACTTGCCGCCCGCGCCGTCGACGAACGACGCGGTCCACGCGTCGAAGTAACTGGCTTCGCCCCTGGCGAGCGAGGTGGCGAGCGGCGAGGCCGTGGCCGGCTCGGCGGCGTAGACCTTGACCGACGGCTTGCGGGCGCGCATGACCGTCCCAATGCCCGACAGCAGGCCGCCGCCGCCAAGCGAGGCGACCACCGCTTCGACGTCGGGCAGGTCCTCGAGGATCTCGAGGCCGGCGGTGGCGTTGCCGGCGATGAAGTCGTCATCGTCGAACGGATGCACGAAGTGGCCGCGCATGCGCGGCGAGGCGTGAGCGATGACGGTTTGCCAGCACTCGTCGTAGCTGGCCTTGACGATGGCCGCGCCGAGCCGCTCGATCGAGCGCAGCTTGGTCTCGGGCGCCGTGTCCATCACCATCACCGAGCACGGGACCCCGGCCCGGCGCGCGGCAAAGGCCACGCCCTGGGCCGCGTTGCCGGCGCTGACCGTCCACACGCCGTCGCGCATCTGCGCGGCGCTCAACTTGCGCACGGCGTTCCACGCGCCGCGGATCTTGAACGAGCCGATCGGTTGCAGCGACTCGAGTTTCAGGTAGATTTCGGGCCGCGGCTCGCTGCCGGCGTCAAACGGCAGGTCGAGCTTGATGAGCGGCGTGCGCACGGCTGCGTCGTAGACGTGCTGCGCGGCTTCTTCGATGGCTTCGATGGGGATGTGCCGCATGCGACCGTGAAAATCGTATCATCAAAGGCCACGGTGCCTGGGCTGCCAAGGGTGCCAAGGGTGCAGATCATGAAGCAAATCACATTCGCGACGTTGATCGCGCTGCTGGGCGTCGCGAGTGTGCTCGCGCAGTCTGAACCGCGGCCGCGCGCGCGGGACATTGGGCTGGCGCCGGGCGTGTTTGCGCCGGGGCCGCTCAACGCCATTACCGATGTCGCCGGCGTCAGCGTCGGCCACGCGACCCTGGTCGTGGGCGACCACGTCCGCACCGGCGTGACCGTGGTCGTGCCCCACACCGGCAACGTGTTCCAGGACAAGGTGCCGGGCGCCGTGTTCGTCGGTAACGCCTTCGGCAAGCTGGCCGGCTCGACTCAGGTCGACGAGCTGGGCACTCTCGAGACCCCGATCGCGCTCACGAACACGCTGAGTGTGGGCGCCGCCATGGACGGCCTGGTGCGATGGACGCTCGATCAGCCAGGCAACCAGAACGTGCGGTCGGTGAACGCGCTGGTGGGCGAGACGAATGACGGCGGCCTCAACGACATCCGCGGCCAGCACGTGCGGCCCCAGCACGTGCTGGAGGCGCTCAAGGCGGCCACTTCCGGCGCGGTGCCCGAAGGCAGCGTCGGCGCGGGCACCGGGACGCAGGCGTTCGGCTGGAAGGGCGGCATCGGCACGGCCTCGCGCCGGCTGCCGGCGGCGCAGGGCGGCCACACGCTGGGCGTGATCGTGCAGTCGAACTTCGGCGGCGTGCTCACCATGGGGGGCGCACCGGTGGGGCAGTTGCTCGGGCGGTATGCGTATCAGCCCAGGCCTCCAAGGCAACCCCAGGAAGCGGTGGCCGCCACCAACGGCGACGGCTCCTGCATGATCATCGTCGCGACCGATGCGCCGATCGACGCCCGCGAGCTGAAACGCGTCGCGGCGCGGGCCATTTTCGGCCTCGGCCGGACCGGTTCGTCCTACAGCAATGGTAGTGGCGATTTCGCCATCGCCTTTTCAACCGCGCCGGGCTTGCGCACGCGGTTTGGGTCGGCGGCCGCGGAGGCCCGGACGTTGTTGCCAAGTGACGGGGTCTCCGCACTTTTTCAGGCCGCCCTCGAGGCGACCGAGGAGGCGGTCTACAACTCCCTGCTCCAGGCGACGGCGGTGACCAGCCGCTGGGGCGCGGCCGAGGCCCTGCCGGTGGACCGGGTACGCGAGATCCTGAAGGGGTATCCCCGGCCATAAGGGACTTGACCGATGAGCCGTCGGCTCGATAAGCTTTGCTTACACATGAAAGCCGTCGCGATCACCGTTCGCCGTCCCAACCTGGGCTTGCCCAGCCGGGACGTCGTGCGCGCGGCCGTGGCGCTGGGCTATTCGTTTGCGGTCCTTACGGGTGTCGGCCTGGGGTTCTGGCTACTGCTGGGCCTTATTAGCCTTCGACCCATCAGCGGATGATGTAGCCCACGCAGACACAGCAAAGTTCAAAAGGGCCATCACCCGCAGGGGTGGTGGCCTTTTTCATTTTGGTGGTCTGGGGATGTGGCGATGTGGGGAATTGGGATTCGGATTTATTCATTTGGTGATTGAGCCGATAAGGGGAAGAGATCATGGAAGGCAGTAGTAGCAGTCCCAAGGTGTGGATGAACGGCCGGTTGCAGGAGCCGGACCGCAACGATGCGGCGCTGGCCTCGCTCTGCCAGGCGGTCGAGCGCGCGGTGCGCGCGCACCCGGCCGCCGGCGTGCGTGCCGTGATCCTGATGGTCGACTCGCCGGCGCCGCGGCAGACCGCCGAGCCGGTCGTGTCGCCGGTGCCGGTCTACGTCGACGTGTTCGACTCGGGCTTCGGCCACGACTCCGGCTACGGACACGGGATCTAGAGCCCAAGAGGGAACAGGAGTCCAAGAGTTCAGGAGCAGCTCTTGGAAAGCCAGTTCCCTGAACTCTTGATCTCCTGTTTGGCTGACTAGGCCTTCAGCGCCGGTTCCGGCGCCGCGGCCGGTTCCAGGAACGGCATGCGGGCGCGGAGCTTGGCGCCCACCTGCTCGATCTGGTGTTCGCGGTTCTTCTCGCGCTCGGCCGCGAACCAGCCGCTCTTGGTTTCGCGCGCCAGCTTCTCGGCGTACGCGCCGGAACGAATCTCCGCGAGCATCTTCCGCATTTCTTTCTTGGTTTCTTCGGTGACCAGGCGCGGACCGCCGGTGTAGTCGCCGTGCTCGGCCGTGTCGCTCACCGAGTAGCGCATGAAGCCGAGGCCCCCACGATACATCAGGTCGACGATCAGCTTCAGCTCGTGCAGGCATTCGAAGTAGGCAATTTCGGGCTGGTAGCCGGCCTCGACCAGCGTCTCGAAGCCCGCCGTGACGAGCGCGCTGACGCCGCCGCACAGCACCGCCTGCTCGCCGAACAGATCCGTTTCGGTCTCTTCCGAGAAGGTCGTCTCGATGACGCCGGCGCGCGTGCAGCCAATGGCCTTGGCGTAGGCGAGCGTGGCCGCGCGCGCGGTGCCGGTCGCGTCCTTGTGGATCGCCATCAGCCCGGGCACGCCGGCGCCCTCCGTGAACACTTCGCGCACGCGATGGCCGGGCGCCTTGGGCGCCACCATCGACACGTCCACGCCTTCGGGCGGCGTGATCCAGTTGAAGCGGACCGCGAAGCCGTGCGCGAACATCAGCATCTTGCCGGGCGTGAGGTGCGGCTCGATGTCTTTCTGGAACAGCCCCGGCTGCACCAGGTCGGGCACCAGCATCATGATGACGTCGGCCCACGCGGCGGCCGCCGCCGGCTCCATGGGCGCGAAGCCCGCGGCCTCGGCCGCGCGCCAGCCGCGGCTGCCCGGCCGCACCGCGACGCGCACATCGCCGCCGCTGTCGCGCAGGTTCATCGCGTGGGCATGGCCCTGGGACCCGAACCCCAGTACCGCCACCTTGCGCCCCAGGATTGCCGCTACGTCCACGTCCGCGTCATGAATCATCGTTGCCATAATCGAATCCCTTACTCCTCTAACGGGCTTGCCATTGACGTCCAGTCTTCCACTGCCAGGACGCCCACCTGTTTGCCGAGCAGCGAGACAATGCGCGCCGCGGTCTTGTCGGAACTGTCGAACATGATGGTGGCCTGCACGGTGGCGCGATCGTGCGAGGCCACCGCGGTGAAGGCTTCGGCGCGCACGCGCTGGCGCCGCAGGATCGAGGCGACGCGATCGAGCGCGTCGATTTCGTGTTCGTAGCGGACGACGATGGTCCGCGGCCGGGCGGCGTCGGTCATTGGAGGTCCGCTCCGGTCTCGACGAGGGACGGCGAACCGGGACGCCGAATCATGTCGTTGAGCGCCGCGCCGGGCGACACCATCGGGTAGACGGTGTCCTCCTGGACGACGCGGAAGTCCATCACCACGGCGCCGGCCGAGGCCCGCGCGTGGCGCAGCGCATCCTTCATGTCGGCGCGTCTGGTCACCCGCACGCCGGGCAGGCCGTGGGCGTCGGCGAGCTTCACGTAGTCGGGCGAGCTCATCGGCGTGGACGAGTAGCGGCGGTCGTGGAAGAACTGCTGCCACTGCCGCACCATGCCGAGGTAGCCGTTGTTGATGATGGCGACGTTGACCTTGACGTTCTCCTGCACCATCGTCTGCAGTTCGGCCTGCGTCATCTGGAAGCCGCCGTCGCCGACGATGGCCCACACTTCCTTGTCGGGCCGCGCCAGCTTGGCGCCGATGGCCGCGGGCAGGCCGAAGCCCATGGTGCCGAGGCCGCCCGAGGTGATGAACGTGCCGGGCTCGTGCACCTTGTAGTACTGCGCCGTCCACATCTGGTGCTGGCCGACGTCGGTGACGATGATGGCCTTGCCGGCGGTGGCTCGCCAGATGTCGTGGATTACGTGGGCCGCGCACAGCGTGCCGTCGTCGGGCAACTCGTCGATGTCGCGGACGGTGGGACCGCAGGCCAGCTCACCGATGCGGGCGAGCCACGCGTCGTGGCGCTGGGCCTCGACCTGAGGCAGCCAGTCGCGCAGCACCGCCTTCAGGTCGCCCTGCACGGCCACGTCGGCGCGGACGTTCTTGTGCAGCTCGGACGGATCGATGTCGATGTGGATCTTCCTGGCGTGCGGCGCGTACGACGCCAGCTTGCCGGTGACACGATCGTCGAAGCGCATGCCCAACGCCAGCAGGAGGTCGGCTTCCTGGATGGCGTCGTTGACCCACGCCTCGCCGTGCATGCCCATCATGCCGAGGTTCAGCGGGTGCTGGGCCGGCACGCTGCCGATGCCGAGCAGGGTCATGGCCACCGGGATGTGCGCGCGCTCGGCGAGCGTCAGCACTTCGGCCATCGCGCCGCTCTTCAGGATGCCGTGGCCGGCGAGGATCACCGGCCGCGTGGCGGACGCCAGCAGCGCCGTCGCCTGTTCGAGCGAACGGGCCGAGGTCTTCGGCGCCGCTACGGTCTTCTCGTCCGCGCGCGATCGCGGCTCCCAGTCGGTCTCTTCCTGCTGCGCGTTCTTGGTGATGTCGACCAGCACCGGCCCGGGGCGGCCCGTGGTCGCGAGCTTGAAGGCGGCGCGCAGCGTCGGGGCGATGTCGGCCGCCCTGGTCACCAGGTAGTTGTGCTTGGTGATCGGCAGCGTGATGCCGGTGATGTCGGTCTCCTGGAACGCGTCCGATCCCAGCAGCGCCTCGGGCACCTGGCCGGTGATGCAGATCAGCGGGATCGAATCCATCATCGCCGTGGCGATGCCGGTGACCAGGTTCGTGGCGCCCGGCCCCGAGGTGGCGAGCGCGACGCCGACCTTGCCGCTGGCGCGCGCGTAGCCGTCGGCCATGTGCGTGGCGCCCTGCTCGTGGCGCACCAGCACGTGGCGAATCGGGTGGTCGAGCAGCGCATCGTAGGCCGGCAGAATCGCGCCGCCCGGATACCCGAAGACGGTGTCCACGCCCTGTTCGACCAGGCACGACCAGATGATGTGAGCGCCACGCTGTTTCATAAATGAATCCTGTCGGTTCGCCGTTGCTCGAACGCCGAGATCTCCGCGTCGTTCGCGAGAATGAGGTCGATTTCGTCCTTGCCCTCGAGCAGCCGCTGGCGCGAGGCCTCGTCGAAGGCAAATGGTTCCTTCAGCCCCTGCGCATCCCGCACTTCACAGCGCTCGAGGTCAATCGTCAGCTCGTAGCCCGAGCCGGCCTCGGCCCGGTCCAGGATGGTGTTGACCGCCGCTTCGGCGATGGCCACCGGCACCAGGCCGTTGCCCACCGCGTTGTTGCGGAAGATGTCGGCGAACGACGGCGCCACGACCGCCCGGAACCCGGCATCGGTCAGCGCCCAGGCGGCGTGCTCGCGCGACGAACCACACCCGAAGTTGGGGCCCGCGACCAGGATCGAGGCGCCGGCAAAGGCCGGCTGATTGAGCGGGAAGGCCGGATCCAGTTCACCCGTCGGCGTCCGGCGCCAGTCGTGGAACAGGAACGGGCCAAACCCGGTGCGCTCGATGCGCTTCAGGAAGTTCTTCGGGATGATCTGATCGGTGTCGACGTGGCTCCGGCGAAGCGGCGCCACGCGGCCCTGGTGCACGCGGAAGGGGCTACCCATTACCGGTACTCCCACTGCCGCACATCGGTGAAGTGACCTTCGATGGCGGCGGCCGCGGCCATGGCCGGGCTCACCAGGTGCGTGCGCCCGCCGCGGCCCTGGCGGCCTTCGAAGTTGCGGTTGCTGGTCGAGGCACACCGTTCGCCTTCGCCCAACACATCGTCGTTCATGCCCAGGCACATCGAGCAGCCGGGCTCGCGCCATTCGAAACCGGCCGCGGCGAAGATGCGGTCCAGGCCTTCGCGCTCGGCTTCGGCCTTGACCTGCTGCGAGCCGGGCACGACCAGCGCGCGCACGCCGGCGTGGACGCGATGTCCGCGCACGACATCCGCGGCGGCCCGCAGGTCGGCAAGGCGGGCGTTGGTGCACGAGCCGATGAAGACCCGATCGACGGGCACCGAATCGATCGGCGTGCCGGGTGTGAGGCCCATGTAAGTGAGGGCGCGCTCCATGGCCTTGGCGTCGCCTTCCGACGCCGCCGCCCTGGGATCGGGCACGTTGCCGGTGACGGGCAACGACATGTCGGGCCGCGTGCCCCAGGTGACGACCGGCGCCAGCGCGCTGACGTCGATGGCGACCTCGGCATCGAACGTGGCGCCGTCGTCACTGCGCAGATCGCGCCAGGCGGCGACCGCGGCATCCCAGTCCGCGCCCTGGGGCGCGTGCGGCCGGCCCTTGAGATAGCTGTAGGTCGTGTGGTCGGGCGCCACCAGCGCGCTGCGCGCACCGGCCTCGATGCTCATGTTGCAGAGCGTCATGCGCTCTTCCATCGAGAACGACGCGACCAGCGGCCCGCCGAGCTCGAGGGCGTAGCCGGTGCCGCCGCTGAAGCCGAGGCGCGCGATCAACGCCAGCGCCACGTCCTTGGCCGTGACGCCCGTCATCAGCGTGCCGGTGAATGTGACGCGCATGGCCTTGGGCTTCTGCTGCACCAGGCACTGCGTCGCCAGCACGTGCTCGACCTCGCTCGTGCCGATGCCAAACGCCAGCGCGCCAAACGCGCCGTGCGTGCTGGTGTGGCTGTCGCCGCAGACGATGGTCGTGCCCGGCAGCGTGAGGCCGAGTTCGGGCCCAATCACGTGGACGATGCCCTGGCGGCCGCTGTTGAAGTCGAACAGCGGCACGCCAAACGCCGGCGCGTTGCTGCGCAAGGCTTCGACCTGCGCGCGCGCCAGCGGGTCGGCGATCGGCCGTTCGCGGCCGGCGGTCGGCACGTTGTGATCGACCGTGGCAAACGTGAGGTCGGGCCGGCGCACTTTGCGGCCGGCCAGGCGCAGCCCCTCGAACGCCTGCGGCGAGGTCACCTCGTGAACGAGGTGGCGATCGACGTAGATCAGGCTGCGGCCGTCGTCGAGGACGCGCACGACATGGGCGTCCCACACCTTGTCGAGCAAGGTGCTCGGGTGCTGGCGTGCTGAGGTGCTGGGGTGCGAATCAGACGGCATGGTAGGAATGCCGCCTGTCTCGCACGTCGCTCAATGCGTCTTCAATGGCCTGGCCCATCTCCTGGGTCGAGAGCGTGCGCTCGCCCGGACCGGCGAGGTCGCGCGTCCGGGCGCCGGCGGCCAGCGCGTCTTCAATGGCGTGCTCGACTTCCGCGGCTTCCTTCTCCATCTTGGCGGTGAAGCGCAGGAGCATGGCGGCGCTGGCGATGGCGCCAATCGGGTTCGCCCAGCCCTTGCCGGCAATGTCGGGCGCCGAGCCGTGCACCGGCTCGTACAGGTCAACCCGGCCGCCGAGCGTGGCCGAGGGCAGCAGGCCGAGCGAGCCGGCCACCGCGGCCGCCTGGTCGCTCAGGATGTCCCCAAACAGGTTGTCGCACAGCATCACGTCGAAGCTGGTGGGCGAGGTGGCCAGCCGCATGGCCGCCGTGTCGACAAAGACATGCTCGAGCGTCACGTCGGGATATTCCCTGGCGACCTCGGTCACCACCTTGCGCCAGAGCTGCGAGCACTCGAGGACGTTGGCCTTGTCGATGGACGCCACCCGGCCCCGCCGTTCGCGCGCGCGCTCGAAGGCCACGCGCGCCACCCGCTCCACTTCGTGGCGCGAGTAAATGAGCGTGTTGAAGGCCGTGTCGCCCGAGGCTTCGAAGCCGCGCGGCTCGCCGAAATACAAGCCGCCCAGCAACTCGCGGATGATCAGCAGGTCGGCGCCCTTGACCTTTTCCGGCTGGAACGCCGTGCGTCTGGCCAGCGGCGCATGGCAGATGGCCGGACGCAGGTTGGCGTAGCCGCCCAGTGCCTGCCGCAGCGCCAGGAGCGCGGCCTCGGGGCGCTCGGAGGGCACCCGGCCGTCGAACTTGGGATGGCCCACCGCGCCCAGCAGCACCGCGTTGGCGTTGAGGCACGCTTCGAGCGTGCTCTCGGGCAGGCCCATGCCGTCGCTGTCGATGGCGACGCCGCCAATCCTGTGGGTGGTGAACGTGAACGACTTGCCCGCGTGGTCGGCGACGTTCTTCAGAATGCGCACGGCCTCGGCCGTGACTTCGGGCCCGATGCCGTCGCCGGGCAGCAGGGCGATCTTCAGTGACATGCCGCATCCCCGCTCCGCGATCCGGCGCCGGCGCCG